>JARRJQ010000029.1:11858-39871 GCA_037388985.1 Desulfobacterales bacterium
CTGGGTGAAGAAGTTCGCCGGTTGGAACTTGAAATCCAGGGATATCGAAAGCGGGAAGAGACCTTTAAGCGTGCATTGCTGAATTCTCAAAAAGTATTAGACCAGATGAAAGACAATGCCCGTAAGTCAGCCGAACTGCTGATTGCCGAAGCGGAAGTAAAAGCCGAAAAAATCCTGAATAAAGCGCACAATCGTCTGGCGCAACTGCATGAAGACATCGCGGAGTTGAAACGGCAGCGCACTCAAATCGAAGTTCAAATCAGCTCGATCATTGAAGCGCATTCCAGATTGCTGGAGATTGGAAAAGAAGGCATGAAAGAATCGGACGAAGCTGACGACAAAGTCAAACTGTTAAAAAAGTCGAAATAAACGTCCGATTTTAAAACCGGGAATATTCGACAAAACCGCCTGAAACGAATGCACGAGAGCAGTCCGTATGATGTGAAACGTGCTCTCGAATCTTAAGTGCTAAGGTTCGGCTTTCGTTTCAGGCGATTTTGTCGGAACCAAGGATTTCACTTTTTTAAAACCACCTGTCTAAAATTGAACTAGTGTATTGCGTTTCCAATTTGAACAGACTCTCAAAACAGATTGTTCCGGGAGCAGGAGTGTTTAATGGCAAAAATTGATGCATTTTTTAAACTGATGAATGAGCAGGGCGCTTCAGACCTTCATCTGGCGGCCGGCCAGCCCCCTTCGCTCAGAATCAGAGGCGACATTGAACGGGTAAAATATAAAGTCCTCAATAACGATGACCTCAGGGCCATGCTCTATGAAATCGCTCCCGAGCACAAAGTCAAGACTTTTGAGGAAACAGGGGACATTGATTTTGCGTACGAAATCCCCGGCTTGGCCCGCTATCGCGCTAATTTTTTTATGCAAAGAAACGGTGTCGGTGCCGTTTTCAGAGAAATTCCGAGCACCATTATGACCGCCGAGCAATTGGGTCTGCCGGCGGTAGTTTCAAAACTGGCCACGCTTCCCAGAGGCCTGGTGCTGGTGACGGGTCCAACCGGCAGCGGCAAATCCACCACTCTGGCCTCCATCATCGACGTCGCCAATCGCGCCCGCAAAGATCATATTATTACAATCGAAGACCCGATTGAATTTGTCCATCAGAGTCACGGCTGTATTGTAAACCACCGCGAGGTGGGGCTCCATACCCAAACATTTTCCGCGGCGTTGCGCGGTGCCCTGCGTGAAGACCCGGATATCATTCTGGTTGGCGAAATGCGTGACCTTGAAACCATCTCTTTGGCCGTCGAAGCCGCTTCAACCGGGCATCTGGTTTTCTCAACCCTGCATACAAACAGCGCCTATAAAACCGTTGACCGGGTAATCGAGGTCTTCCCATCCCACGAACAACCGTTAATTCGTTCAACCCTGTCCGATGGACTCCGGGCAGTGATTGCGCAAACCCTTTTTAAGCGCGTTGATCGCAAAGGCCGGATCGTGGCGCTTGAAATTTTAATCGCCAATCCAGCAGTTCGCAATCTAATCCGTGAAGGCAAAACCCATCAGATACCATCCATGATTCAAACCGGGAAAAAATACGGTATGATTTTACTGGATGACTATATTATGGAATTGTACAGAAATGGTAAAATCAGTGCCGATGAAGCCTATGCAAAAGCCAATGAAAAGGCCAAATTCAGGCCTTTGCTGAAAGCGCCGCCAACAGATTTTACCGAAGTCTGACAGAGGCAATCGACGTAATTTTTGAAACGATTCAGTTTATTTAAACCAAAAAGGCCGCATCATGAAAAAACAGGAAATCGATCATATTCTGGTAAAAATGCTTGATTATCACCGGGATGTCTCGGACCTTAACTTTACGGTGGGCAAACCGATGCAGGTGGAAAGCGCCGGGGAGTTGATCCCCGTTGAATTCAAGCCCAACTTTAAAGCATTGACTCCCTTTCAGACCGAGGCGGTTGCCCTGAATCTGATCAATCAGGATCAGCGCCTGACCCATGCGCTGTTGACCGCCGGTTCCTGCGACATGTCTTACAGCCTGCCCGGCAAGGCCCGTTTCAGGGTGAACATATTTTCCCAGGGGGCTAATTTTTCAATCGTTTTGCGAAAGCTGGAATCTAAAATACCGACCATTGAAGAACGCGAGTTGCCCAAAACGATGTACTGGAAGACCCGGTTGAATATCAGCACCCGCATAAAAAATCCACCTTTAACCAGCGCGAGCTGGGCATGGATTTTGACACCTATGCCCACGGGTTGCGGGCGGCTTTGCGCCAGGCGCCCAAGGTGATTCTGGTGGGCGAAATGCGTGACCGCGAAACGATCGAAATCGGCCTGCGCGCGGCCGAAACCGGCCATCTGGTCTTAACCACTTTGCATACGGTCAACGCGGGCTCCACCGTCAACCGCCTCCTGGGTATGTTTACCACCGAAGATGCAGAGCAAATCCGCATCCGCCTGGCCGACACCATGCGCTGGATCGTATCCCAGCGGCTGCTGCCCAAAGTCGGAGGCGGACGCGTGGCAGCCTTTGAAATTCTGGGCACCAACCTGAGAGTCAAAGACCTGATTTTGAATGGTGAGTCGGAGGGCAAGACATTTTACAGCATTATGGAATCCGCCAACGCCTTCGGCATGATCACCTTTGATCAGCACATTATCGGTCTGTTCGAACAGGGGCTCATCACCCAGGATACGGCGATGGGATATTGCTCCCAGAAGGGGGTGGTGGGCCGCGGCATTGATTCCATCAAGAGCGCTCGCGGTGAGACAACCACCGACATCGGAAATCTTGAAATCGATCGCAACTATGCCAGATCCGTTTAAGTTGAGAATCGTTCAGCAGTGAATTTGCCCGACCGGAGGTCAGCAGCCAAGCCGCAGTTAAAAAATGGCCAAGACAGAGAGGTTAATAAATATCCATCATGAATATTATCTGTAATAATTGTCAAAGCAAATTTAAAATACCCGACCATAAGATCCCTGCCGGCAAACGTGCAACCGTTACCTGCCCCAGGTGTAAAGGCAAAATCTCATTGGGTGCTCAGAGTGAAAAACCGTCCGGCCGCGTCGGTTTTGTCGACGACAGCTCGAACAGCGCTTATGATGCAGCAGAAAAGCCGTTTGATTTTATCGAGGAAGAAGGATTGACTGCTCTGGTTTGTGAGTCAAATCCTTTGGTGCGGAAAACCATCTGTGATGCACTGGAATTACTCGAATACCAGATTACAGAGGCCGAAAGCACCCGGGATGCGCTCAAGCGCATGCGCTATCACAATTACGATCTATTTGTCATTAATGAAAATTTTGATACCGACAATCCGGAATCCAATGGTATATTATTGTATCTTGAACGGCTGAGCATGGGCGTGCGTCGCAAGATGTTTGTCGCACTCATCAGTACGAGATTTCGGACCATGGATAATATGATGGCGCTCAATAAAAGCGCTAACTTGATCATCAATATCAAAAATATCGATGACATCGGTAAAATCTTGAGTCGTGGAATCACGGATAATGAATATTTCTACCGGGTTTTTAAGGCGGCGCTCAAAGAAACAGGCAGAGCCTAGAAGTGGTTTCAAAACCCCATCTAGCGTCCGATAGCTGCGTTGCAGACCTCTTCAAAATGCTCACATACTCAAATGTATGCTGCGCTTTTTCATCGGCCTGCGCCTTGCTCTCAAACGCGATCTGGGGTTTTCAAACCACTTCTAACCGGAAAGTGTGATTATTCGTAGCCTCTCTAAAGATGGAAAATCCTGCCTTTTGCGATTTTAAAAATCCATTGTTAATAAAATGAATGCCAGAATTCAAAAAATAGCCGAGGACCTCTTCCTGATTTCGCTGAATTTGCCAAAAGCCGGTTTTAACGAATTTATCAGCGTATGGTTATATTGTGGCGAAATGACATGTCTTATCGATGTGGGTCCATCATCGACAGGTTCCGATCTTTTGCGCGTGTTGGATGGGTTGAAAATTAGTCAATTGGATTACATTCTGCTGACCCATATTCACCTGGACCATGCGGGCGCGATCGGGGAAATTGCGGATGCATTTCCCCAAACTCCGATTATCTGCCATCAAGCCGCCCGGCCTCACCTCATCGAACCGTCGCGATTATGGGCGGGGACAAAAAAGGTTTTGGGATCGATGGCCTTAGCATACGGGCCGATAAGACCGGTTGCCAGCAATCGGCTGTTGGAGGCAAACGACTTTCAGACTGAATCTGTCATTCCGATCATCACCCCGGGGCATGCGATCCATCATGTGAGTTACCGGATGGAAAAATACCTTTTTGTCGGTGAAGCAGCGGGGGTTTATGTGTCATTGCCTCAAAACATGTTTTATTTGAGACCGGCCACACCGCCAAAGTTTTTTCTAAATATCGCTCTGCAAAGTGTGGATTCCCTGATTGCCTGCCATCCCGGCGCCATCTGCTATGCGCATTTCGGCATCAATGACGATGCGGCCAAAATGCTGAAGATCCATCGCGACCAGCTGCTTCTCTGGGAAAAATTGATTAAAGATGAGATGAATAATTGCGGCCGAAAAGACCCTGTTAACACATGCATGCAGCGGCTTATGGAAGAAGATCCGCTTATGGCAGCTTTCCATCGACTCCCACCGGACGTAATGGAGCGAGAAAGATATTTCTTGCGAAACAGTATCAGCGGGTATATTGGGTATTTAAATTCAGAAAAATAATTCGGGTTTAACAACCTGGAGTTTCAAGCGTTACAAACCAAGGTTTCAGGTGTCAGGGTACTAAGTGCCATACTGAAATCTGAAATCGCTCAGATATCGCTTCAATCCCACAATCTTCAAGGCCAGCAGCAGGCCCTCCGGGCCAAAGACTGACACCTTACGTTGAGGCCTGATTGGCAATAATACGCAAACCTTCAAGCGTCAGCGCCGGTTCGACGGCTTGGATGGTTTCGGAGACATCAAACAAAAGCCTAGCCAGGCCGCCGGTGGCAATGACTTTTGGATCGGTTTCCATCTCGGCGCGCATCCGCCGAACAATCCCGTCCACGAGACCGGCATAGCCAAATATAATTCCCGATTTAAGGCTGCTAATGGTATCTTTGCCGATAACCTTTTCCGGCGGAAGAAAAATTTCAACCCGTGGCAGCTTCGATGCCTCTCTGAACAATGCTTCAGAGGCGACCCCGATACCCGGACTGATGGCGCCGCCGAGGTATTCACCATTTTCCGAAATGGCGTCAAAAGTAGTTGCGGTACCAAAATCAACCACAATCAGACCGGTGCCGTATTTCTTAAACGCGGCTACCGCATTGACGATGCGGTCTGCACCGACTTCCGCTGGATTTTTTAACAAAATAGGCATCCCGGCACAATTTTTGGCATCGACCCATTGAGGCGCATGCCCCAGATACTTGCGGCAAAAGGCGTCCAAAATGGTGACCATCGGTGGAACAACACATGATATGATAGTTCGGTCAACATGAGTCACCGGGATATTGCCAGCGGCAAAAAGGTTATTAATCAATACATTAAACTCATCTTCGGTCGTGTTGCGTTCCGTGTGAATTCGCCAGTCCTGCCGAAGCCGGCTGCCGTCATAAACTCCCAAGACCGCATTGGTATTGCCGACGTCAATTACTAGAAGCATGTTCATCACCCCATTGTTAGCAGTGCAGGTGTCAGTTGTCTAGTTCAAACGTTCAAAGAAAAGCGATTTGTTCCATTGGTTAGATTCGTTCAATTGGTTCAATTGGTTCGCTTTAACGAATACAACGAATTAAACCAATCAAACCAATAAAACAGTTTCATCAAGTAAACCAATTAAGCAGTTGACCGCTTCAAGCTGACTGACACCTGAAACCTGAAACCTTTATTTTTTACTCCATTTTCGTCTTTCTACCTCAACTACTGCGCATCCCCGATGATCTTGACCGTAAACAATTCCGGTTCTACACTGACGAGCGTTGTTCTCACCGGCAGGGTGATCGTCGCACGTCTGACATATATGCCGGGATTTAGATCTTTGAGTTCGACTAATACTCGTATATCCTTTTGCGGCTGAAGGTTTTCGACGATGTTCTGCGGACCTTTGATCTCAACCGTCATGCTGGGAGGGGCAATCTTAAATTGAAAGGGAGTATTTCGGCCTTCGACCAAAATATCCGTAAACCGTCGAGTGATATCTTTTTCAGCAATAGTGATTTCAGCAAGCATAATTCCCGATGAAGCGCAAACTTGAACTCCGGCGGCTAACTCCAAAGCGATCTCTTTTTTAAAGGATTCAGACCGTCCGCTGACATCTATCGGTTTAGTTGAAATTTGATTAATAAAACTCAAAACTGCTTCGGGGCCGCATAACCACACAGTTGATGGCTGGGCCAGGGTACTGCTAATAAAATAGTGGCTGGCCGGATCGCCGGAAACAGTAACCTTAACCGGCACCTGTTTTTTCTTCCAGCGGTCTACTTTTACAGTCAAATATGCCGGATGGATACGGATTATTTTGACCTCCCCCGGCATCTTGATCATATCGGGGTTTATCGGTATGGACTCCATACCGACGGCGACACCGGATAGATCCAAATTATACCGAGGAACATTGCGTGAAAGTTCCTCTAATGCGGAGTCCGATCCGCGCACGCGCAGCTCAATCTCCTTAAACGGCGGACCGACCAGAATTAAACCTTGCGGAATCCTGGAAGGTTCGACGGGAACCAGAATCTCGGTTTCATGGATGTCTGCGGGATAGGCTGCTTCAATGGAATACACAAGCGGCCCCAGCAAGAGCCCCAATAAACTAAAAAGATAAAGACACCGCCGGCGATTCCGATGGTCCATAGTCAGCTAACACCTTTCCAGTTTAAAAATGCATTTTTAAGATAGCTTTTGGTGATCCTGCACATTTTTGATCGCATCCAGAATCCGTATGGTTGCCACGGTACTGGCAACATCATGAACCCGAACAATATGAGCACCAGATAGAACAGCCGCAGCAACTACAGCCTGAGTGCCGGTTTCAACCACCGGCAGATTCGGCGAGATGTCATTGAGATGATCGTCTGTTAAAAGCTTTCGGATAAATGCCTTGCGGGAGGGACCCACAAGAATCGGGACCCCGTAAAAATGCCGATATTTCACCGATGAGGTTATCATAGGAAGGTGATAGTTGCATGGTTTTGGGCTTGCCCAGCATATGCATCAGCACTACCGGCACCTCGAATTCCTTGGCCACCGAAGCCATCTCCGGGTCATGGCGCAATGCGGAAATATCATTGATCATCGATGCACCGGCCTTAATCGCCCGCCGGGCAACCTCGGCCTTCATCGTATCGATGGATATCGGAACGGAGGTTTGACCGGCGAGTTCTTCGATAACCGGAATCACCCGCTCAATCTCTTCGGCGTGCGGCACCGGTTCTGAAAATGGCCGTGTGGATTCACCACCGATATCAATGATATCGGCGCCATCATCAATCAGTTTTTTCCCCTGGCTAACCGCCGTAGCCGGCGTAAAAAATTTGCCGCCGTCGGAGAAAGAATCCGGCGTGACATTGACAACGCCCATGATACGAGTCTTACGCCCGAGCTCCATGTCGTGTCCAGCCCATGAAAGTCGGTATATCTGCGGAGGTTCTGGCATGCTAAGATCGACCGGCAGCCGTTTCCGCTTTGGGTTCATGTTCTTCAGCGGATCTTGAAGGAAGGTCGATCCCGGGTCTTAAGGAATGAATCAGCTGATCAAGTTCTTTGCCCATCACCGTTTCTTTTTCAAGCAAAAGTTCCGCCAGCTGATGCAGAATGTCCAAATTATCCTTTAAAACCGATTTGGCGCGCTCATAGGAACCTTTAATCAGCTTGTTTATTTCTTCATCTATTTTTTGAGCTGTCGCTTCGGAATAATCTCTATGCTGTGCAATTTCTCGCCCTAAAAATACCTGTTCTTCACCCTTGGCGTAAGATAGCGGGCCGAGGTCATCGCTCATGCCCCAGCTTCTAATCATCTGCTGTGCCAGATCCGTAGCTTGCTTGATATCATTGGCCGCCCCGGTGCTGATACGATTGAAAACAATTTCTTCCGCCACCCGGCCGCCGAATGCCACGGCAAGCTCACTTTCGAGCTGGTCCTTATACTTAAAATCCCGTTCCTCGGGTAAAAACCAGGTGATGCCCGCTGCACGTCCGCGGGGTACGATCGTAATTTTATTGACCGCATCGGTTTCGGGCAGAAAACGCGCAACCAGCGCATGCCCGCCTTCATGATATGCGGTGACTTTGCGGTCTTCTTCCTTGATTACTTTGGATTTGCGTTCAAGACCCATATAAACTTTGTCTTTGGCATCCTCAAAATCGGCCATCCCGATTTTTTCTTTATTTCTTTTCGCCGCCAGCAGGGCCGCCTCATTGACCAGGTTTTCAAGATCGGCGCCTGAAAAACCGGGCGTTCCTTTTGCCAGGACAACCGCATTCACATCCTTGTCGATGGGCGTTTTTTTCATATGCACACGCAGTATCTTTTCACGGCCTCGAACATCGGGCATTGAGACAACCACCTGCCGGTCGAAACGACCGGGGCGCAGCAATGCCGGATCCAACACATCAGGCCGGTTGGTTGCCGAGATCAAAATCACGCCTTCATTGGATTCAAATCCGTCCATTTCAACCAGAAGCTGGTTCAAGGTCTGTTCTCTTTCGTCATGACCCCCGCCGAGCCCGGCACCGCGGTGGCGGCCCACGGCATCAATTTCGTCGATAAAAATGATGCAGGGCGCATTCTTTTTGCCCTGCACAAACAGATCCCTTACCCGAGATGCACCCACCCCGACAAACATCTCCACAAAATCCGATCCGCTGATGCTGAAAAAGGGCACCCCGGCTTCACCGGCGATAGCCCGCGCCAGAAGGGTTTTGCCGCATCCCGGCGGGCCGACCAACAAGACCCCTTTGGGGATTCGACCGCCCAGGCGCGTGAACTTTTTAGGGTCCCGGAGAAACTCGACAATCTCTATCAACTCTTCTTTGGCCTCGTCGATGCCGGCCACATCTTCGAAGGTCACTTTTGCGGATTGATCCGACATTAAACGGGCACGGCTTTTGCCAAACGAAAGCGCCTTGCCGCCCCCTGCCTGCATCTGGCGCATGAAAAAAATCCACACGCCGATCAGTATAATCATCGGAAACCAGGAAACCAGAACAGACATGTACCACGGATTTTCAGACGGTGGTTTGGCATTGATCACAACGCCTTTTTCCCTGAGTATGTGAACCAGATCTTTGTCCTCGGGAGCATAAACTTTGAAATGATTGCGGTTGACATCGGTTACGAAGAGTTCTTGGCCCTGCATAACGACCTCCGATATACGTCCGTTGTCAACCATCGACAGAAATTCAGTATAACTGATGTTTGTCTCAGAAAGATGCTGTTTGCTAAAAAGGTTATAGAGCATGACCATCATCAAGGTTATGACCAGCCATAACGCCAGATTTTTATAAAAGGGATTCAAAAACGATTACCTCCTGCCTAGATAATAAATTACAGTATCCTGTATCTTCACGCAAATAGCAAGTATCAAATATCGATGCAAATTTGAGTCACGTGCAAATTCCAAGAATGCTAAGAGAATTTAATCATCATTGCGCCTTAGGCAAGCAAAAGTTCAGCCTTGAGTATTCGGCGGGTGCGGGGCGTTATCCTCACCGAGTGATCCAGCCGGTATCCCGCAACCCAAACGATTTTATCACGGCTCAGCACAATCGGACAGCTGGCGCGTTCGGCGCGGCCAATTTTGTGATCGATAAAAAATTTCTTTAACTTCTGACTCCCGCTCATGCCCAACGGTGAAAATCGATCGCCGGGGCAAAAGCTTCTGATAACAAGCGGAAATCGTATCTTTTCCATGTCCAAAAAAACGATGCGCTGGTCTGACTGGTGCCAGTCAATTACGTTATCTTTGGGGATTTCACTGAAACAAATCTGCACAGCAGCCTCTTTAATGCTGATTGCGCCTGGCTCGGCGAGCTGATACCGGTAAGCAGGCATTGTGGGTAGGTAAGGTGCACTGGCTCGGTGCCGGAGACTTCGCTCTTCTCTGGACACATAGAGAATACCATTATCCCGGCGAATTCGAATGCGGTCGGCAAGATCCAATATTCTCGCACGTGACCCTTCTTCAGCCAGTCTTACTACGGCTTCGATATGGACAAAGGCAATGCGCCGTAAATTGCCCTTGATCCGTAAAATGGCCTTGCGGATCAGGCGTCTTTTTACGGCAAGCGGCTGCTGATTGAGTTCTGCGATGCTCAGCCCGAGACTTCCCTGCTTTTCAAAAATCACCGCTTTTTCAAAAATCGGCTGGATAAGGTTCTCAATCATCTGGTGTTCAGCATCCAAGATGGCAGCTAACCGATTGAGTGAAACGGTTACTTTCGGATTATATTCGGCTTTCAGTTCCGGGATCAACCGATGGCGAATCTTGTTACGCAGAAATTGCAAATCTCGGTTTGATGAATCCTCAATATAGTCCAATTCTTTGGCGGCAATGTAATTCATGATTTGAGAGCGCTGCACGTTAATCAGGGGCCTGACAATCTTATCACCGCGAACAGGCCGCATCCCGGATAGTCCTTCCGGACCGCTTCCGCGTAGCAGGCCCATTAATATCAGTTCGGCATTGTCATCGGCCTGATGCCCGAGCGCAATTTTATCATATCCGAATCGGGCGGCAATGTCATGGTAGAAGCGATACCGGACCTCTCTGGCCGCTTCTTCAGGTGAAAGGTGGTGGCGTAATTGGTAGCGGCGCACATCTTGTCTTTCGACATGAATGGGCAATTCTAATCGTTTGGCAAGCTCGGTCACGAACGCTTCGTCTCGATCCGATTCGTTTTGACGAAGGCAATGATTCAGGTGCGCAATGGCGATTCGAAGAGAATAGGCGGGTGCGAATGCCAGCAGGATATGGACGAGCGCCACCGAATCCGGCCCGCCGGATACACCGACCAGAACCGCATCTCCGTTTTCAACCATACGCTGGGCACGAAGGTTGTGCTCAACCGTTCGGTGTATCTTTTTTTCGACACGCAAATTGTGAAAATCGTTGCGTCGGGTTGACATGAAACCATCGTATTTCGCCACTTCTGCGGCGATTTTGACCAAAATGAACAACCGGCCGGTTGTCGATATCCCTTTGTTTGCTTAATTAAATAAGGTAGTGCCCCCCATAAGTCAATATGAAACGATGTTCACAGGCTGAGGACTAAGGACTGAGGACTGAGTGCTGAGTGATCATACCTGAAAACAATCCGGTTTCGCGCCGACAAGTTATGCCTCACAGGCAAGTCCTGTTGAAGGGGTCGAGCCTTCCGCATGTTTTTCTGCTCAGTCCTCAGTCCTCAGCACTCATTACTTATTTTTTTAGTTGAAAAATACAAATTATACAGTATGCTAGATTTGGTTGTGCTAGGCGGGGAGCTAGCGGTGCCCTATTCCCGAAATCCGCTTAAGCGGGGCTGAATTCCCTCTGAAGGGTCTCAACGATGGAAAGCGGTAACGCATTAGATCGGACGCCACGCAACGGGCGGTCACGAACCTCGTCAGGTCCGGAAGGAAGCAGCGATAAGTGATGCAGTCCGTGTCGTGGGCAGATCCCGGTCAAGACAATGGGTTACCTTCTCCATCAAGGATTCGATAGGGGGTGCACAACCATTTTTATTTTCTCATTCGCCAAAAATTAAGCCTGGTAGGCCCCCGTTCCTTGAGGCAATCGTTCCGTGAACAAGAGTGGTAATCGGTCGACCCCGGCAGAAACGGGAACTGAAAATTGAGAAAGACAGCCAAGATAGCGCTAACCCCTTGCATTTTTAAGCATAAAAGCTTACCCATACCTTCTTGACAACCTTAGAAAGTGTCTTATTTTTCAAGTCACTAACATGCCATGTTTTTTGGAATTCAGGAGAAGCAACAGGCGTATGTCAGAAAAAAAGAAAATCAAAATCAATGTGGAGTCCGAAGAAACAGCAGAGAATAGAGATACGAATACTGAAGAAAAACCAGCTCCTGTCGACGAACAACAAAGTGACCGGTTGATTGAACTCAGGGACAACAAAACCGTTGTTCTCGAAGATCAACTGAAAGAAGTGCAGGCCAAGCTGGAAGCCAAAGAACAGGAGGCCAAAGAAACATACGACCGGCTCCTGCGGATTTCAGCCGATTTTGAAAATTATAAAAAACGGTCAGCCCGCGAAACAGAGGAATTTAGAAAATATGCCAACCAAACTTTGCTCAAGGAGATGCTCTCGGTGGTCGATAATCTGGAACTGGCCATCAATTCCATGATTTTCCGGAAAACACAGTGGTTAGCGAGTTTCAGAAGGGTTATCTGATCCATGATAGATTGCTGAGGCCGGCCATGGTGGTCGTTGCCGCACCTAAAACAACCCGAGAAAACAATAAACCTGATAAGGATTAAAAAATATTTGATTTTATACGGCATTAAAGATTTGGAACGTTAAGGAGGTAAACAAAAATGGCTAAGGTTATCGGTATTGATCTCGGCACCACAAATTCGTGCGTGGCTATAATGGAGGGTGGTGATGCCAAAGTCATCACCAATCCGGAGGGAGGGCGTACCACACCTTCAATCGTTGCGATTTCGAGCAGTGACGAGCGGCTGGTCGGCCAGATCGCAAAGCGGCAGGCAATCACCAATCCGGAAAATACGGTATTCGCGGTCAAACGGCTGATTGGCCGCAAATTTAGCTCAAGAGAAGTTCAAAACGATGTCAAAATTCTTCCTTACAAAATCGAAGAAGCATCCAACGGAGATGTTCACATCAATATCAAAGGCAAAAAGTACAGTCCGGCGGAAATCTCCTCCTATATTCTGGCCGATATCAAACATTCGGCAGAGGAATATCTCGGCGAAAAAGTGACCGACGCCGTCGTTACGGTACCCGCTTATTTTGATGACAGCCAGCGCCAGGCGACCAAAGACGCCGGCAAAATTGCCGGCCTCAATGTGCTGCGCATCATCAATGAGCCGACGGCTGCTTCGCTGGCCTACGGCCTGGATAAAAAGCGTGAAGAAAAAATCGCCGTGTTTGATCTGGGCGGCGGCACGTTCGACATTTCCATTCTAGAAATCGGCGAAGGCGTTTTTGAGGTTAAAGCCACCAACGGTGACACCCATTTGGGGGGAGAAGATTTTGATCTACGGTTAATCGATTTTCTGGCAGACGAATTCAAAAAGGACCAGGGAATTGACCTGCGCAAAGATAAAATGGCTCTTCAGCGGCTTAAAGAAGCCGCAGAGAAAGCCAAGATGGAACTGTCGACATCCATGGAAACCGATGTCAATCTGCCCTTTATCACCGCCGATGCCAGCGGACCCAAACACCTCAACATCAAACTCACCCGGGCGAAACTCGAGGCGCTGGTTAGCGATCTGTTGGACAAACTGGAGCCGCCTTGTCGAACGGCTTTAAAAGATGCCGGCTTGTCCGTCAAAGAAATAGACGAAGCAATCCTGGTCGGCGGCATGACCCGGATGCCCGCGGTCCAGGAACGCGTGAAGAAAATTTTTGGAAAAGATCCGCACAAAGGCGTCAACCCCGATGAAGTGGTTGCGCTTGGCGCTGCCATCCAGGGAGGAGAGCTGAAAGGGGATGTCAAAGATGTCCTGTTGCTGGACGTGACACCGCTATCTTTGGGTATCGAAACCCTTGGCGGGGTCATGACCCGTCTGATTGAAAAAAACACCACGATCCCGACTAAAAAAAGCCAGATCTTTTCAACCGCCGCAGACAGTCAGCCGGCGGTATCGATTCATGTACTCCAGGGGGAGCGGGAAATGGCGGCCAACAACAAAACCTTGGGGCGCTTTGAACTGGTGGGCATACCGCCTGCCCCACGCGGAGTGCCCCAGATCGAGGTCACCTTTGATATCGACGCTAACGGAATCGTCAATGTCTCGGCCAAAGACAAAGCCACCGGAAAAGAACAATCCATCCAGATTACAGCCTCCTCCGGTCTATCCAAGGAAGAAATTGACAAGCTCGTTAAAGATGCGGAAATGCACGCCGACGAGGACAAGAAGAAAAGAGACGTGGTCGAGGCCCGCAATTCCGCCGATGCCTTGATTTATTCAACTGAAAAATCGATCAAAGATCTAGGCGATAAAGTCGACAGCGGAACCAAGAGCAAAGTTGAGGATGCCGTTGCTGCGCTGCGAAAAGCGATGGAGGGCGAAGATACCGCCGAAATTAAGCGGCTCAGCCAGGAACTTACCCAGGCTTCCCATAAACTGGCCGAAGCCATGTATCAACAGGCCTCCCAGAGTGAGCAGCAGGCAGGCGCCGGTGCAGAAACCGGCGGGCAATCTGCGGGAGGCGGTGCCGGCGCAGCGGATGAGGATGTGGTCGATGCCGATTTTGAAGAGGTCAAAGACGAAGACAAAAAATAAAAGAGGGCAGGTGTCAACTAAAAATCCCGCGGAAGTCGTCTTCCGCGGGATTTTTTAGGAAAGGAGAAATAAAAATGGAAGTCAAAAAAGTTCTCTGGCCGACCGACTTTTCAAGCAGCGCAGAAAAAGCCCTGCCGTATGTGACTTCATTAACCCAAAAATATCAGGCAGAGATCCATGTTCTTTATGTCATCGAGGATATCGCGCATCATAAGTCCTGGTATGGTGATTTTGATCGAACCCATGTCGATAAATTAATGGAATGGGCGGAGAAATCGGCCAATAAAAGATTGGCGCAGGTCTGTGAAAAATATTTGGAGGGCTGCCCACTGTATATCAAGCATATCGCGATCGGGGATCCCGCCCAGGAAATATTAAAGCTAATCGATCAAGAAAAAGTGGACATGGTTGTCATGGCCAGCCATGGTGAAAAGGGAAATTTTCGCTTTGGCAGTGTAACGGAAAAGGTACTCAAAAAATCACCGATTCCGGTCACCACTGTTCCGGTTGAAGCACAGTAGCGTTACTCGAGTTTTCAGGTGTCAGCTCTGCAAACATAGGACTGAGGACTGAGTGCTGAGGACTGAGGTTGGCCGGGCGTAAGGAATGATTTTTTGCTCAGTCCTCAGTCCTCAGCACTCATCGCTTATCTATTGACACCTGAAACCTGAGGAATGGAACTATCCGCCTGAGGTTTGAGGAAAGGCGGTGTTGGCGTACAGATATTCCATTTTCTCTTTATGCCCTAACTCTTCATTAGCCATTTTCAGCAGCATTTCTTTGATTTCGCTATCCGCATGCAAATTTGCCAGCTCCGTGTAGAAGTTAAAAGATCGCAGCTCCCTGTGAGAGGCCACCAAATAGACATCCTCAGGCTTCGACGCTTCATTGATTTCAGGTTCTTCTAAATATTCGGCAACCTTATAATCGACAAAATCAGTCATTTTCAAAGCTTTAGCCCCAAAATCGCCATCGCGATATCTGACCAAAAAAGCCTTATGTTTCTTTTCTTCCGCGGCAATGAATTCAAGTGTTTCTTTCAGGCTCGACTCAGCAACTTTAGTATAAATGTCCATATAAAAGTCATAGGCTTCTTCCTCCCTTTTAATGGCAATTTCAAGGATATCCGAAACTCTCTTTTCCATTTCAGCGCCTCCTATTTCATCATTTCGGTCATTGGATATGAATTTTGTCGGCTTCGCCTGATTCGGGAAACCGGCAACCATAATTCCGCGGTTTCATTTATAGCATAAGATACATCCGAATCAAATCACTTCAACTATAACCCGTTTCAGTTTCAACTCGACAAGCACATCCTAAATGTTTATGATAACTTAAACTTTAAAATTCCGGATCTTAGACCAAACGACAATTCTTGGTGATCCCCTGCCCGGCCATCTATTATTTAAGAGATGAGTATATGGATAAAAAAATTACCTTGACGACTGCAATTCTGGAAGCCTTTGACGACGGCATTTATGTCGTGAATCAGGATCTTATTATTGAATACATGAATCGCTCCATGATTGCCGATTTTGGCGACGGGGTAGGCAAAAAATGCTACCAAGTGTTGAATCAAAGTGAGGAAAAATGTCCCTGGTGCCGATCAGAGGAAGTCTTTGCCGGCAACAAAATCAGCCGGGAGGTATATGTTCCGCTGGTAGATAAGACATATTACTTGACCGAATTACCTTTCGAAAATGAGGACGGATCCATCTCGAAATTAAGCATCTATCGGAACATTACCGAAAGAAAGCGGCGTGAAGAAAAACTAAGGGCTTCTGAAGAAAATTTTAAAAATCTATTTGAACATGTCGACTGTGGGGTTTTCATCAGCAGTAAGGAAGGCAAATTTTTGGATGCCAATCGCGCTCTGATCGATATGCTGGGTTATGGAAGTAAAGATGAATTTTTAGAAATCGACATTACCAAAGATCTCTATGTGAGACCTGATGATCGCCAAAAATTCCAGGAAATGATCGAGCGTGATGGTCGTGTGATCGACTATGAGGTTGAATTTAATCGTAAAGATGGCCGTACCGTACCCGTATTGCTCACCGGTCATGCCCGCTACGACCCAAACGGAAATGTTATTGGGTATGAAGGACTTAATGTGGATATCTCTCAACGAAAACGGATGGAGCGCCAGCTGAGAGAGGCCTATGATTTTATTAATAAGATTATCCAAAGCTCACCCAATGCAATTATGGCCACCGATATGGCCGGCAGTATCTTGATCTGGAACCGGGCGGCTGAAGAAACCCTCGGATATAAGGCCGATGAGGTCATTGGTAAAATGAATATCGAAAAGATTTATCCCGAGGGGACGGCCCGCAAGGTGATGCAAATGATGCGGAGTCCCGAGCACGGCGGCGTCGGAAAACTGAATGCATATCCGATGGTGTATGTGCGCCAGGACGGGACGGTGGTGGAAGGCAATCTTTCAGCAGCCATTATTTACGATGCCAATGGTAAAGAGATTGCTTCGGTGGGCTCATTTGTCGATCTTAAGGAACGGCTGGATATGGAACGGGCGCTGCGGAGAACCCAGGAGCAGCTGCTGCAGTCCGAAAAGCTCGCCGCCATGGGGCGTTTGACTTCTCAAATTGCCCATGAACTCAATAATCCGCTTTACGGAATCATGAACACTCTTGAGCTGCTCAAAACCGAGGTTTCCCCCCAGAGCAAGCGCAGAAAAGTGCTGGAAATGGCACTGTCTGAAACCCAAAGACTGAGCGAATTGTTGCGCAACATTCTTTCTTTTTCGAAGCCGGATCAAGAAGAAAAACAGGCGGTCGACCTCAATACGGTTATAGATGAGATTATGCTGCTGCACGAGAAGCAATTGCGGGAAAACGACATCAAAATAAAGGCATCGTTTGCGGCGGAATTGCCGCCGATCATGGCCTCAAAAAACCAATTGCGGCAGGTCTTTCTGAATCTAGTGGCCAACGCCCGGGATGCAATGCCAGATGGCGGCACCTTGAGTATCAAGACCGATTCAGACAAGGCCGATGTTAAAATTGAAATCAGTGATACCGGCATCGGTATCAAAGAAGAGCATTTAAAGCGGATATTTGACAGTTTTTTTACGACCAAAGACAGTGTCAAAGGTGTCGGCCTGGGGTTATCCGTTTGCTATGGTTTTATCAAAGAGCATGGCGGAGATATTCAGGTCAGAAGCAAGGTTGGCACAGGCACCACCTTCACCATCAGCTTACCGATTCTGAAAGCTCTCGGCCTTGTCGATTTATCTTCTCTCTCATTTTATAGCTAAATATTTTAGTATAATATTAAAAAATTCTTGACAAAGAGTAAAAAACTATATTAACTAAAATAACTATAATAACTGTAATTAGGGAAAGGAGCGTTTCGATGGAAGACGTATTGACCGTTTTTAAAGCCAGCCAACTTTGCAACGTGTCTGCCAAAACCATTATTAACTGGATCGAGTCCGGCCATATCAAAGCTTACAAAACCGTCGGCGGCCACCGCCGCATCAATCGATCGGATCTGGAATCCTTTATGAAAAAGCAGGGCATCCCCATCCCCGCAGAAACGCAAGATGGTCTAAAGAAAAAAATTTTGGTTGTCGATGACGACCCGATTATCGTCGAGACCATTGTGCAGGCGCTGGAGGAGGACGAATTCGATTATGAGGTCATATCAGCCTCTGACGGGTTTGAAGCCGGACTGCAGATCAATCACTTCGCACCTCATCTGCTAATACTCGACATTATGATGCCGGATATAAAGGGATATGAAGTCTGCAAGAAAATCAAGGAAAACCCGGACACCGCGAAAACTAAAATAATTGTATTATCCGCCTATCTGGACGAAGACAAGTTTAAAAAAATGAAGCAGTACGGAGCCGATGCCTGTTTTTCCAAACCGTTTCCCTTGCCCCAGCTAAAAGAGGAAGTCGCCCGCTTACTGGAGCTGCGTTGACCGATAACAGCAGGACCGTGAAAAAGGCGGCACACAATCCCCAAGGAGGCACCATGAAACTGAAGGAAGCCCTGAAAAAGAAAAAATTTGTAGTCACCTCAGAAATCCAGGCACCCATCGATCAGAAACCGGAGGATTTGGTCCGAAGCCTGTCAAAAGTTCGGGGACGCGTCGATGGGGTTTCATTGTCAGAAGTGGAATTTGAGGGGGTGGTCGGCGATACAATAAAAACCTGCCGGCTTTTGGATCAAAATCAATTTGAGCCCATTTATCAAACCACCACCCGGGATAAAAACCGTTTGCAACTGCAAAAAGATCTGATTGAGGCCCATGATGCCGGCATCCAAAACCTGCTGGTTTTTACTGAGGATTATCGCATCACGGGCGACAGCTTGCAGGAAATGATGTTTTTCCATGTGGATGCCGGCAAGCTACAATCCGTACTCGCACACATTAAAGAAGGACAGACCGTTGAAGGCGACAGTCTCAAATCCGCGGCCGAATTTCTGGTGGGCTCCGGTGTTGATTCGGCCTGGGGCAAAAACGTGCCCGACCTCGAAATGAGGGAAATGGAAGAAATGACCAAACTCGGCACCGGGTACTTTCTGACGACTCCGATTTTTGACGTAGATCAATTTGCAAAATTTATTAATCGCGTAGATACATTTGGGGTGCCGGTCATCGCAGAGGTCATGATCCTTCGAACGGCCGGCATGGGGCGCTTTCTCAACCGGCATTTAAAATCCGGACTGGTCCCGGAACGGATCATTCAAAAATTGGGACAGGCTCCGGACAGGCAAAAGGCCAGCACTGAAATTTTCGCAGATATCGTTTCCGCCTTGAAGGATCTCTGTCAGGGGATTCACATCATTACGATCGGCGGTGAAGAAAAGTTAAAATTTTATTTGGATGCCGCCAAGCTCAAATAAATGGGTTCGCCCGTTTGCCGGTTATCCCGTTGAGCCCGTTTGTCTGGGGTTTCATTTCTTCTTTCCGACACACCGGCCAACCCCCAAACAAGGAGTCAGCCGCTTGGAAAATATTGTTTTAACCATAAATGAAAAAAGGATCAGCTGTTCTCCCGGTACCTCAATTTTAGAAGCCGCTGCGAAAAACGGCATTAAAATTCCCCATCTTTGTTATCATCCGGATCTCAAACCCTTTGGCGCCTGTCGGCTGTGTCTGGTGGAAGATGAAAAAACCGGCCGGCTGATGGCCTCGTGCGTCACCCCCGCAGCTCAGGACATGGTCATTCGAACCGACACGGCGCGCGTTGTCGGCCATCGCCGCAATATTGTGCGCTTGATGATCGCCGAGCATCCGGAATCCTGCATCGTCTGCAGCAAAGGCAACCGGTGCCAGTTACGCTGGGTTGCCGCTCAAATGGGCGTGGGCGAGACACGCCTTTACTCCATGCCGAATTACAAACCCTTGGAACAGGCAAACCCGTTTATTATTCGGGATTTGAGCAAATGCATTCTTTGCGGCAAATGCATCCGGGCCGATCACGAGCTCGTTGTGGTCGGAGCCATTGATTATAACCTGAGAGGCTTTCATTCCCGTCCGGCTACAGTTCACGAGCTGGGACTCGAACGATCCGTCTGCACCTTCTGCGGCACCTGTGTATCCATGTGTCCCACCGGTGCGCTGTCTACCAAAAACAGCCGTTATGTCGGCAGTCCGGAAACAGAAACGGTGTCGATTTGCAGTTTCTGCGGAGTGGGCTGCAGTCTATCAATGGGGCAGACAGCTGGCAAAGTTATCGATGTCAACCCAGCGAATTTGCCGGACACCGTCAATCAAGCAACCCTTTGTGTCCGTGGCCATTTTGCCCACGATTTTCTCAATTCAGCCGATCGTTTAATCGCGCCGTTGATGCCGGAGAAAAAAGCAGAGGGGCGGGTCCAGATGACGCCGGTTGCCTGGGACCAGGCCCTGGCTCACGTCGCCGCGCGTTTGGTTCGGATTAAAGATGAAAACGGTCCGCAAAGCATTGGCTTTATGGGATCATCCAAATGCAGCAATGAAGAAAATTATCTTTTTCAAAAAATCGCCCGGGTGTTCATCGGCACAAACAACGTTGACAATGGCGGATACATCTCCGGGCAGTTTTTGTCGACGGTTTTGGACCTAAAAACCGGTGGCGGATACCGCCCAAATCCCCTCAGCACCATCGCAAAAGCAGATATGATCTTAGTTCTGGGCGCCGACCCCGGCCATTCCCTTCCGGTGGTTAGCTACAGCCTTAAACGCGCAGCTCAAAAAGGCATCCCTATAGTTGTCGTCGACCCGCGAAAAACAGAGCTCGTCAGTTTCGCATCGCTATGGCTGCCCATCAAACCTCAATCCGATCTGGAGCTGATCAACGCACTGGCCGCATTACTCCATAAAGAAAACGCTTACGCCTCTGAATTCATTGATCGGTTTGTCGAAGGATTCAGCATCTTCAGCTACAGCCTGTCTTCCCTGGACATTGAAAAAGTCAGCCGCGTAACCGGCCTGGCGATCCAACGGTTGCATGAAGCCGTCAACATTTTAAAAGGAAAACGGATCGCTTTTCTCATCGGCCATGGCATTCTGCAACAGCGTTACAGCATTCATACCATGGGAGCGATTCTCAATCTATCATTGATCACCGGCAGTCTGGGGTCCGAAAACGCCGGTATCTTTATGCTTGCCAGAGAAAATAACCAGGCCGGAGCCATGGACATGGGTGCGGTTCCGGCCCTGCTTCCCGGGCGAATGCCTGTAGACGACGACCCAATCAGGAAAACATGGGAGAAAAACTGGAAAATAAAAATTTCCCCGGACCCCGGACTCAACATGGTACGTATGATCGAAGCCGCCGAAAGCGGCCGCCTCAAAGCCCTGTATATCATGGGTGAAAATCCGCTGCGAGCTTTACCTCAGCCTCAACGGGTCAAAGCGGCCCTCGAAAAACTGGACTTTATTGTGGTGCAGGATATCCTCAACAACGAAATTGTCAAGCTGGCAGATGTCGCTCTGCCCGGTGCGGCGGTCAGTGAAAAAAGCGGCTGCTTTACCAATCTGGAAGGCAGAATCCAAAATTTTGCGCCGGTGGTGCCGCCTCCCGGGACCGCAAAGCCCGATTGGGAGATTTTAGATTTGCTGGCCACCCGGCTGGGTTCACAGGCACCTTACGGGTCAGTGAAAAATATTCGTAAAGAAATTCGCAACCTGGTTCTCCCCTATGCTGAAATGAACGGCCACGGACAGGGCTGGGTAAAATCAATCAGCCCGATGGCTGCCTTTGGCGCCGATGGCGCCAAAAAATTGATGTCCTTTTCACCGGTGGTCTCCATCCAGGATGACCAGATCGATGCCGACTACCCCTATACGGCCATACTGGGATCTTTGCGCTATCATCTGGGAAGCGGAACGCGAACAAGTGCTTCCGCACGCATTCAGGAATTTGACTTAAAAGGGGAGATTGCCGTCAGCGAGCCGGATGCCGATCAATTGAAATTAAAAGACGGCGATACCGTGCAGCTGAAGTCCCGCTGGGGGGTGATCAGACGAAAAATCGTCCGGAGTTCGCGTATTGGGCCCGGTCAGCTGTTTGTTCCTCTGGCGTTCGAAGCCAATGACGCCATGAATTTAATTGATTTGGCGGATCTGGCCAATCCAAAGTCAGCCGGCTGGAAAACCTGTGCGGTTAAAATAAAAAAAGCATAACGGTGCAAGGCACAAGGCGCATGGCGCACGGCAAAGGGCTTTAGGGCCTATGACAGGTGTCAGGTGTCAGGTGTCAGAATTGACGGGTTGAAATGCTGAAAGGTCGAATGCTGACACCTGACACCTGAAACCTCAAAGAGACTCGCAATTTAATAAAATGATCGATTAAACATGAATCGCAAAAGAGAAGAACACTGAGGCAAAGAACATGAAACCACCCGAAGTTGACTGGAATAAGATCCATCAGATCATCGAAAAGTATAAAGGCACCAAATGGGGTCTCATCCCGCTGCTGCAGGAAGTGCAGGAGCATACCGGATATATTCCGCCCGAATCGATTGAGCCGATTGCCGAAGCCTTGAATTTGTTCCCCGCTGAAGTTCAGGGTGTCGTTACCTTTTACGCAGGATTTACGCTGAAACCCAAAGGAAAATATGTGCTGAAAGTCTGTCGCGGGACAGCGTGTCATGTTAAGGGCAGCCGAAGTATTCTAAGAATGCTGCAAAATGAACTAAATCTCAAAGAAGGCGAAACCAGTGCGGATTACCAGTTCACCCTGGAAACGGTTGCCTGCTTAGGCGCCTGTTTTATGGCCCCGGCAATGATGGTCAACCGCAACTATTACGGCAAGCTCGCACCACCCAGAGTGTCGAGCATTCTGGGGCAATACAAAAAAAGCAGGGGTAACAAGAAATAATGGATAAGTTTGAATCTGTCGGACAACTGCAATGGGCGCGCAACAAAATCCTGGCCGGTCGCGGGGAAGGGAAAACGGTCGTCCATGTGTGTATGACCGGCTGTCGCGCTTATGGCGCTGCTGCGGTTAAAGAGGCTTTGGACGATGAAGTCCGCAAAAACGGATTATCGAAAAACATTGAGATTCGAGCCACCGGCTGTCATGGATTTTGCGCCAAGGCACCGGTGATTGCCATTGAGCCCATGGGTATTCAATACCAGGACGTCAATCCGGAAGATGCCACCGAAATCGTTGAGTTAACCCTTAAAAAGAACCGTTTCATCGATCGCCTCGCATATCAAGATCCGAAAACGCACCGGCCGGTGTTTTATCTCAACCAGATTCCCTTTTACCAGAAGCAGGAAAAACGTGTGCTGTCCAGGTGCGGACGAATTGATCCCACCCAAATCGAGCATTACCTTGCCGCCGGCGGTTACCAGGCCCTGGCCAAGGCGCTCTCAAAAATGACCCCGGATCAGATCATTGATGCCGTCACGGAAGCCAAACTCAGGGGCCGCGGTGGCGCCGGATTCGCCACCGGCCTCAAATGGAAATTCACCCGTGCGGCTCAAACCCGCCCCAAATATATTGTTTGCAATGCCGACGAGGGCGACCCGGGCGCCTTTATGGATCGAGCCGTTCTGGAAGGAGATCCTCACTGCGTTCTGGAAGGCATGCTGATCGGCGCCTACGCCATCGGTGCCGACCACGGATACATATATGTCCGTGAGGAATACCCCATCGCCATTGATCATTTGACGATCGCACTTGAACAGGCCACCGAACTGGGCCTGTTGGGTGAAAATATCCTGGGAACCGGATTCAATTTCAGCCTGTCCATGAAAAAGGGAGCCGGAGCCTTTGTTTGCGGTGAAGAGACCGCCTTGATGGCCTCGATCGAAGGCAAGCGCGGCATGCCCCGGGCCCGTCCGCCCTTTCCCGCCCAATCCGGTATTGATCAAAAACCCACTAACATTAACAATGTGGAAACCTGGGCGAACATCCCCCTGATCATCAGCCATGGTGCCGCCTGGTATGCTCAGATGGGAACCGAACAAAGCAAAGGTACCAAAATATTTTCACTGGCCGGCAAGGTGATCAATACCGGTTTGGTGGAAGTGCCCATCGGCGCCACCATCAAAGATGTTGTTTTTGACATCGGCGGCGGAATACCGGGAGGCCGAAACTTCAAAGCGGTGCAGATGGGCGGACCCTCGGGCGGATGCGTGCCCAAGGATTATCTAAATATGCCCATCGACTATGATACCTTACAACGCATCGGTGCGATCATGGGCTCGGGCGGAATGGTGGTAATGGATGAAAACAATTGTATGGTGGAAATTGCCCGGTTTTTCCTCAGCTTCACCCAGTCCGAGTCGTGCGGAAAATGCGCGCCGTGCCGCCTGGGCACCACCCAATTACTGCAAATCCTATCACGAATAACGCTGGGGGAAGGCCGGCTTGCCGATCTGGAAACCATTCGGGAACTGGGACATACCATTACCGAATCTTCTCTATGCGGCCTCGGGCAAACCTGCGCCAAACCGGCGCTTTCCACATTGAAATATTTTGCAAAAGAATATGAAGATCATATTTTAGAAAGACGCTGTGCCGGGGCCACCTGCGATACGATGGTCATCTCCGCCTGCCAGCATGCATGTCCGGCAGGCATTGACGTGCCCAACTATGTGGCCGCGATTGCCGAGGGCAGATACGAGCAGGCCGTGGAAATCATCCGGGAGCGAAATCCGTTTCCGGCCGTATGTGGTCGAATTTGTATCCACCCTTGTGAATATAAATGCCGGAGAGGGGAACTGGATTCCCCGGTGGCCATTCGAGCACTCAAGCGCTTTGCTTCCGAATGGTATTTTGAAAATATCGGCCCCAAACGCGACCCGTTTCCGGTAACCCAAAACCAAAAAGTAGGAATCGTCGGAGCCGGACCTGCCGGTTTAACCTGCGCCTATTTCCTGGCCAAGATGGGATATAAAACCGCCGTTTTTGAAGCCCAACCCGTCGGAGGCGGAATGCTGGGAATTGCCGTACCGGAATTTCGTCTGCCGCGTAAGGTTGTCGAAGAGGAAATTGAATATATTAAAAACTGCGGCGTCGATATATTTTACGATTCGCCCATTGATACCCATCACACGGTCAATGATCTTTTGGCGGAGGGCTACGATGCCGTGTTTATCGCCCCGGGCGCGCAAGCCAGCTTGCGCAGCGGCATTGTCGGTGAAGCCGAAGGGCTGGAAGGTATTCATTATGGTCTTCGATTTTTAGCCGACGTTCGAACCGGGAAAGAGATCCGGCTAACGGGCAAAGTGATCGTCATCGGCGGCGGCAATGTGGCCGTTGATGTCGCCCGAACGGCCTTGCGCATGGGCGCGGCCGATGTGCAGATATTTTACCGGCGCAGCAGAGAAGAAATGCCGGCCTGGGAAAAAGATGTCGAAGAAGCCATTGATGAGGGCATCGGATTGAACCTGCACTGGTCCCCGAAACGCATTTTACAGCGACAGGGCAAGGTGACCGGTGTGGAGTTCCTGCGAAGTCAAACGGTTTACGATAGTGACGGTCGCGCTCATATCAGCGTCGATGAAGATGCCGTCCAGGTGGTGGACACCGATGCGGTGATCATATCCATCGGGCAAGCTCCGGATGCCTCCTTTTTATCGAAAGACAGCCAGATCGAGCGATCCCTGTGGGGCAGCCTGGAGGTCGACAAAAACACGCTGGCCACCAATATCCAGGGTATTTTTTCCGGAGGAGACTTTATTACCGGACCCAGCACGGTGATCCAGGCCATCGCCTCTGGAAGGCGTGCCGCGATTGCCATTAACAAATACCTGCAGCGTGACAGCAGCCGGGTTGAAATAATGGATGAAAAAACCAAAATGGAGTCAAAGGCCGGCTTGGCACTGGACGATGAGACGGCTAAAGATCAGCCCAGAGTTAAAATCGAATTTGAAAAACCGCAAGATCGGATAAAAGATTTCCGCGAAGTCGAAAAAGGATATCCCGGGAGTCAAGAGGCCCATCGCGAAGCCAAGCGATGCCTGCGATGCGACCTGGAAAAGGAGAGGAGCAAAATATGATCAGGTCAATAACCCAGAAAAAATCAGACGAACAAATCCAACGGCTGCTGGAGGGCTTTAACCGAATTTTTATCATCGGTTGCGGCACGTGCGTCACATTAACCCGCACCGGAGGAGAACCAGAAGTCCAGTCAATGAAAGAAAATCTATCCGCAAAAGGCAAAATGATCACCGGTCAAACGGTGGTTCCGGTGGCCTGTGATAACCTCACCCGTGAATTTCTCAGCGATTTCGGCGAGCAGATCCATCAGGCCGACGCGCTGCTGATCATGACCTGTGCATTTGGCGTTCAGACCATTGCCCGGCAGTTAAAAAAGATGGTGGTTCCGGCCCTGGATACCCTGTTTATCGGCAAAGAAACCGCCGTAGGTCTTTTCGATGAAATCTGCACCCAGTGCGGCACCTGCATCATCGGAGAAACCGGAGGAATCTGTCCGGTAACCAACTGCCACAAAGGTCTGGTCAACGGCCCTTGCGGCGGAACCAACCACGGTAAATGTGAAATCGATGTCAACAAAGATTGTGTCTGGACGCTTATTTATCATCGCCTCCAGGAATTGGGACGGCTTGATTCCATGCGAAAATACCAGAAGCCGCGCAACCATCAGGGTGAGCCCAAGCCGGGCAAATTCAAGCTGCCTGTAGCTTGAATTTGGTTATGGGTTGACCGTTACTGGTTAATCGTTTGAGAAAAAAATTGATTTTCGTGTTTTGGAACTTTCGTAATTTCGTGATTGATCTAAAATATAGAAGGGAAGTTGGAGATGCCAACGAAATTCAAACAAGCCTTAACATCCGGCAAATTTGTAGTCACCAGCGAGGTTGCACCTCCCAAAGGGACCAACCTTGAAAAGTTCGAGCATCACGTCAAACTCTTAAAAGACAAAGTCGACGCCATGAATGTGACCGATCATCAGAGCTCGGTCATGCGATATCCTTCTCTGGGAGGCTGTCTTAAGGTCAAGGAGCTGGGCGGAGAAGTCATTTTGCAGATGACCTGCCGGGACCGCAATCGCCTGGCACTGCAAGCGGATCTTCTCTTTGCATCGTCTATGGGAATTCAAAACGTTTTGTGCTTGACCGGCGACTCAATTATCCTTGGTGACCATAAGGAGGCCAAAAGCGTTTTTGATCTGGATTCCAGCCAGCTGCTGGAAACCATTAGAATTTTAGAAAAAGGCAAGGACCTCGGCGGCAATGACCTGGATGGCGCGATCTCGTTCTGTGCCGGAGCGATCGTCACCCCTGAAGCCGATCCCCTTGAACCGCAGTTAATCAAATTTGACAAAAAAATCGAGGCCGGTGCCGAGTTTATTCAAACTCAGGCGGTTTATGATCTGGACAAATTTAAAAAATTTATGGATTATGCCCGCCAGTTTAAGGTCAAAATTTTGGCCGGCATCATCCTGTTGACTTCCGCTCCCATGGCCCGTTTCATGAACAAAAATATCGCCGGAGTTTTTGTCCCTCAGGATTTAATCGATGAAATCGCAGCGGCACCCAAAGGCCAGGCCCTAAACAAGGGAATCGAAATCGCCGGCCGGATGATCAAGCGTATACATGAGGAGAAAATATGCGACGGCGTGCATATCATGGCTATCGGCAAAGAAGAAACCGTGCCTGATATCATGCAGGTCGCAGGCTTACTATAAAACAGGGTTTATAACGCCCCTATTTTGTCCGACAACTGTGTTGTTCGTCGTCGAAAGTCATATCGCGGCAAGATGCCGCTCCCACATATTATATTGACGATCGATCGTAGAAAGAGCGCAATGTGATTATAACTAGTGGGAGTGGCTTCCAGCCACGAGAGGTACGCTGCGCTCCTTCTCCTCCTCACTGCCTTGTTGAGCACATCAATCATTTAGAATCAGAAGCGAAATCCCGCCTCCTTCTGGCGGGATTGCCGAACAAAATCCGGGATTCTAAACCCTGTTTTGTGCTTGTTTTTAAAAATCTATCTAACGCTCATCGGAGGTCAATTCGACACGATAACTTCTTTACACTTCCGTCGCTTTTTTGATATTAAGGGCCACAGAACAAAAAATGATTTAAAGGCAGTCATATGAGACAAAAATCGAGCATCGCCGGAGCGGCTATCATGGGTCTGATTTTGGT
>JARRJQ010000030.1:0-11800 GCA_037388985.1 Desulfobacterales bacterium
AAATCTCGACCAGATTGCTCGCATACAGCTTTCCATCCGGCAGGGGCTTTCCCGGAGCGACAATTTCATCTCCGCTGGCAATCACAGCAATTTTCGGCGCTTGATGGACAGCAGCCCTGTCCACACCCGCCGCCGCCAGCAGGCCGATGAGGGCCGGTGTCAGCTTTTCCCCTTTTTGAGCAACCGGTTGTCCCTGCCGGATGTCGGTTCCGCGTTGCAGAATATTGCGGTCTTCTTCAGCCAGATTGCCGGCCATGATCATATTTGCGGATCGCACGCAGAATTCTTCCGACAGAACGGCATTTGCGCCCAGAGGCAAGGGGGCGCCGGTGGTAACCCGAACTGCCTGTCCGGCGTTAATTTGCAGATCCGACACGTCGCCGGCCGAAAGTTGACCCAAAACTTCCAATTTCACAGGATTTTTCTCGGTTGCCCCCGACAGATCGGCTGCGATAACCGCATAGCCGTCTTTGCGTGATGAGCCGTGCGATGGACTGTCGACTTTAGCGATAATATCTTCGGAAAGTACTTTGCCCGTTAGTTGATCGAGCGTGAGAATTTCGGTCTCACCGGCAACCACATTGGCCAGTGTCAGTTCAAGAGCCTCTTCAAAACCGATGAATGTCTTCATCATTTAGATCTAACAACACAGTTACTTTGGATTCGATTAACCGGGTATTTAATAAATTCCAAGGACCTATTTTAAAAGGTTTCAGGTTTCAGGTGTCAGTGTATAGCGCAATTGACTCAGAGTTAATAGCTCACGGAAAGCCAGAAGCCAGCAAGCCAGGAAGCTATAAAGTTTTTGAGCCTTCAAGCATCCCAACTTTCCACCCATATTACTGACACCTGAACACTGACACCTGAAACTGACTAATGGAAATATAAGGCGCTCGGGAAGCCGGCATAACCAGCCAGCGGATATTCTCGTCTAGCCTGCGAAGTAAAGTGGCTAAGTTTTGCAATCAGGCTGGGGGTGGCTCGATGCTGATCGGATCGCCGCATCGTATTTTGCCCTCTTTTAGCACCCGCGCAAAAACGCCTTCTCGCGGCATAATGCAATCGCCGGCTTTATAGTAAATGGCACACCGGGTGTGACACTCTTTGCCAATCTGGGTTATTTCAACCAGTGCTTCATTCCCCAGACGCACCCGGGTACCCACCGGAATATTTTTCCAGTCAATGCCCATAGTGGCGATGTTTTCGGCAAAATCACCGTAAGTGACATCAAGGCCTTTTTGACGGGCATTGTCGATTTTTTCAGAGGCCAGAAAACTTACCTGCCGATGCCAGGCGCCCGCATGGGCATCTCCCTCCAGGCCGTGCTCTTTCTTTAGATAGGCCTCATCAACCGTAACTTTCCGCGTTCCCTTTTTCTTACTGGTTGCGATGGATACAATCTTCATTATTTTTAAATTCCTGTTTTTTTAGTTCAATTGGCCAAGTGAATCGGATGACCACTTTAGATAAACTAAAAGTGACTAAATGACTAAAATGAGCTAAACTGCCTAAAATTAAAATTTCGCCATGCACCATTTTTATAAATGACAGAATTCCTTAACTTTAGGCACTCTTAGAGGCGAAATCAACCATCTTATGCTTTGTTTAACGGATTTAGTGAATATCTGCTGCTTTCACTTTTGCTTGTTGCCGATCAGAAAAATTCCATAGGTCGCCCTTAAATTCGGCAATACATGAATAATTTTGCCGTAGCGATTCTGCGAATGGGTATTGATCGCCACCTCTTTTAAAATTTTTAGACCAACATCCCGAATGAATTTTCTGAAATCTTTAATAGTAATGACCCGAATATTGGGCGTATCGTACCACTGATACGGCAGTTGTTTGGTGACCGGCGCAAAGCCCGTGCTCAGCAGCTGTAAGCGGCAAACCCAATGACTGAAATTCGGGAAACTGACGATACCCTTTTTACCGATGCGCATGATCTCCCGAATGAGCACGTCCGGTGCATAGACCTGTTGCAGGGTTTGGCTCAAGATCACATAGTCAAAGCTTTGCTCCGGATAATCAGGGACCTCTTGATTGATGTCTCCCTGAAGAACCGTCAATCCCTTCTCAATGCATGTGGCGACCTTGTCTTCTTCGAGTTCAATGCCGGAGCCAGTCACCTGTTTTTTATTGATTAAAAATCGCAGCAACTCGCCGTTGCCGCAACCCAGATCCAGCACATGAGAGCCTGGATCGATCCAGGAAGCGATAATCTGCAGATCATAGCGCATCCCGTTATTTCGCATTTTCACGACAGACACGTTCCAAAAATCCTCTAATTAAATTCGTTAATCGCACATTGGGTATTAAAAAAGCGTCGTGACCCCATTCGGCCTCAATTTCGCAAAAACTCACATCCAATCCGTTCTTTTTCATGGCCTTCACCATGGATTTGGACTGGTAGGTCGGATACAGCCAATCGGAAGTAAAAGACACCACTAAAAACTTGGCTTTGGCCCTTGAGAAGGCTTTTACCGCCGAACCCTGACCGTATTGTTTTTCCAGGTCATAATAATCGCTGGCCTTGGTAATGTATAAAAAGGAGTTGGCATCGAAACGATCAACAAATTTTTTGCCCTGGTAACGTAAATAACTTTCCACCTGGAAATCGGCATCGAAGTTAAATGAAAAATCGCTCTTGTCCTGCAAGCGCCGCCCGAATTTTAAGCGCATCGATTCATCCGATAAATAGGTGATATGGCCGATCATGCGGGCCACTGCCAGTCCCAGATTCGGCTTGGGCCCATAGTAATAGTTGCCGTTGTTCCAGTTAGGGTCGGCCATGATTGCCTGCCTGGCAACTTCATTAAAAGCGATCGCCAGGGCTGAGTGTTTGGTGGTGGTGGCCAGAGGAATGGCGGCAACCACCCGGTCGGGATACCTTACCGTCCACTCCAGCACCTGCATACCGCCGATAGAACCGCCAACCACGCACAAAATTTTTTCGATTCCCAGATGATCCATTAACCTTTTTTGGGCCTCAACCATATCTCCAATGGTGACGACCGGAAAATCAAGGGCGTAAGGCTCGACGTTTTTGGGATTAATGCTGCAGGGACCCGTAGATCCCATACAGCTGCCGATGATGTTTGAACAGATAACAAAATACTTGTCGGTATCGATGCCTTTGCCGGGTCCGACCATAATATCCCACCAGCCGGGCTTTTCGTCTTCAACGCTGTAATAGCCTGCTGCGTGGGAATCTCCGGAAAGCGCATGCAGAATCAAAACCGCATTGCTTTTCTGCGGATTTAGTGAACCGTAAGTTTCATAAGCAATGGTTACCGGACCGAGTTTGGATCTGTTTTCCAGCACCATTTCATCAGGTGGCTCGGCGAAAGTGAAAAGCTTTTTTTCGACGATGCCGACTGAAACGCCTTCCTTGTCGTGTTCGATATATTCACTCATGGGATGCAACCGGCTATTTAAAAATTATCCATCACGAAAGCACGAAAAAACTAAAACACGAAAGAAAAAAATAAGTTCTTCGTGTTTTCTAAATTTCGCGTTTTTGTGGTTAATTGTAAAAGATTTTTTTAAATGTAAATAAAACTCCCTGTTTACCGCCCATCTAAACCGCGGCAAAAAAAGCAATCTTGTTTAGTTACTTGATTTTGGGGGTCAGGGCAAGTGAAATCAGATTTGGGCAAAGGCCTGTTCTATATCCTGCATGATATCATCGATGTGCTCGATACCAATAGACAGGCGCACGAGATCCGGCGTCAGCCCGCCGGCCCTTTGCTGTTCCTCGGTTAATTGCGAATGGGATGTACTGGGCGGATGAAGAACGAGGCTTTTGGCATCTCCCACGTTGGCCAGGTGGGAAAACATCTTCAGGCTATCGACAAACTTTTTACCGGCCGCCAAACCGCCTTTGATCCCGAAAACCACCATGCCGCCGAAGCCCTTCTTGAGATATTTGCTGGCAACCGGGTAGGACGGATCGTCAGGCAGGCCGGGATAGCGCACCCATTTGACCTTTGAGTGCTCATTTAAAAATCCGGCAACTTTGACCGCATTTTCACAATGCCTTTGCATCCGCAAAGGAAGCGTTTCCAGACCCTGTAAAAAGATCCAGGCATTGTCCGGAGAAATACATGCGCCCAGGTTGCGCAGGGGCACCAGCCGCATTCGAAAGATAAAAGCAACCGGATTCATATCCCCCAGATCATGGGCGTAGCGCAGACCGTGATAGCCGGGGTCCGGCTCATTATAGAGTTTAAATTTTGAATCCTTCCAGTTAAATTTACCCGAATCAATGACAATTCCGCCGATGCCGGTACCGTGGCCCCCCATCCATTTGGTCAGGGAATTGATCACGATGTCGGCACCATGTTCAATAGTTTTCAACAAATAGGGCGTGGTAAAGGTGCCATCGACAATCAAAGGCAAATTGTGGCTGCGGGCAATCTCTGCGACAGCACCGATGTCGGTGAATTCCAAAACCGGATTGCCGATCGTCTCGGTAAATATGGCCCGTGTTTTTTCCGTAATGGCACTGGCAAAATTGTCCGGATTTCTGGCATCTACAAATTTCACATGAATATCAAATTGGGGCAAAATACTATCAAACATCGTGTAGCTGCCGCCATACAGGTTGCTGGCTGATACAATTTCATCCCCGGCCTCACAGATATTAATAATCGAATAATACACTGCCGATGTTCCGGAAGACAGGGCCAGAGCAGCAGCGCCCCCTTCCAGCGCAGCAATCCGCTGCTCGAGAACATCCTGGGTGGGGTTCATGATTCGGGTGTAAATATTGCCCGGTTCCTTGAGTGCAAAAAGGTTGGCAGCATGTTCAGTGTTTTTAAAAACGTAAGAAGAAGTGCGATAGATCGGAACGCCTCTGGCAGTTGTGGCCGGATCCGGTTGCTGACCGGCATGCAGGCATTTTGTTTCAAATTTATAATTCGTATTCATTTTGCGAATCCTATTTTGTCTAAAGCTTGAAATTATCGGCTGCGCTGACCATCGGTCAGCGCGGTGCATTGCGGTTAATAAATGCTTAAAAGCGGGCTGCTTAGCTGATCAGCGACTCAAATACTTCGCAGGACCGACAAATCTTCATCTTTTCCTTCCAGTCTTTTTGAGCCGTTCCGTCGCAAATGGTGCCATTGATAAACCAGCACAGTTCACCGGCACCGAATTCCCAGGCCGGGCATTTTCTTTTTTGCTCCAGGCGGCATTTTTTAACCTGCCAGCATGCTTTTATTTTACCTTTTTGAGAATTGTGCTTGGCTGTTAAAAAGTATAGCTGGCGTTCGACAGCCGCCGGCACCCGGCGCCACCCCTGTTCGTAGCTATGCACAGCCTTGAGCGATACACCTAACAGCTGAGCCATTTGCGCTTGCGTTTTTTTCAACTTTTTGCGGAAAAGCTTGAACTCTTTACTTTCCATAATTTTTTTCCTTTGGCCGAGTTTTTAAAATTAAGGGTCAATCTTTTAATTTGATACATTGTGGCAGTGGTGTCAATAAAAAAGAATACCCGCCAACTCAAATCTGCGCTGGCGGATAAAATTGAAATTCCCCTGCAGCAAGCTGCAGTCCGCCTCTGGCGGATTCCCCGTAAGGAATTTTAATCGATTTATAATTCGCTCGCTAACCCCGCAGTCCCGCCTCGGCGGGACGGGGGATGCACTCGCTATTGCGGGTCACAGAGCAGCAGCAATAATTCCACCGCCCAGTACCGTATCGCCAGCGTAAATCACCGCCGACTGTCCGGGAGTTACCGACATCTGGGGTTCTTTAAATATTATTTTCGTTTGATTTTTATCGGGCGGATAAATCGTAGCGTCCGCTTCTTTGTGCCGCAGACGGATCTTAACCTTGGCTTCCATTGGTTGATCAATGCGATCGACGCCAATCAGATTCAGCTCGCCGATCACCAGACCTTCGGATCGGTTTTCATGGTGGCTGACCATGATCCGGTTTGTGGCTGTATCGATCTGGTTGACATACAGCGGGCGACGGGCAGCGACCCCCAGGCCGCGGCGCTGGCCGATTGTGTAATGGATGATACCCCGATGCATTCCAAGGACATGATCCTCTTCGTCGACGATTTCACCCGCCTTAAACTCGCCCGGGTCAAAAAGAATGGAGTAATCTCCGCCGCCGATGAAATCCTGGCTCTCTTCACGCTCTGCCGTTTCAAGCTCCAGCTTGCGCGCCATTTCTCGAACCTGCTGTTTCATGAAATCGCCCACCGGGAAAAAAGTGTGCGACAGCTGCTCGGCAGTGAGGCCATATAGAAAATAGCTCTGATCCTTTGAAAGATCCGCAGCTCGTTTCAACAAAAAGCGGTTAGCGGTTTTTACGATCCGCGCATAGTGGCCGGTGGCAAAATAATCAAAGTCCAAACCGGATTTTTGAGCCTTTTCGATCAGAAAGCCAAATTTGAGTTTTTGGTTGCAGACGACACAGGGATTGGGGGTTTTGCCTTTAAGGTACTCTGCTTTAAAGTAATCGATGACATGGCTTTTATATTCCTGCCGCAAATCAATGGTATTAAACGGGATCTTGAGCTTTTCACAAACAGCGGCGGCAGACTCAACATCTTCTTGTTCACCAGGACCGTAACAGGCATGTTTTGCCACCCCTTGCAGATTAACGGAGCTGTCATATATTTCCATGGTAATTCCACAGACCCGATAGCCCTGTTTGCTGAGCAATGCCGCGGCAACAGAGGAATCCACACCACCGCTCAACCCGACAGCCACTCTAGCTTTTGTTTTTTTCATATTTTCTAAATTCAAGAGCTAAAATTTCTTGCCATAGCAAATTGTTAAACTAACTAAATTCGAAATCCGAATTTCGCCTGATTTTATACAATTGGTCTAAACAAATACGAATCAAAAATGACCAAAATTCAAAACGGGTTTGGGATATTCGAATTTCGGATTTGTTTCGTATTTCGTGCTTCGTGCTTCGGATTTTTTGACTTAAAAAATATCAAACGATATATTGATACCAGCCGGTCAAACAGTATAGGCACTATTTTTACTTTTTCCGCAGGGCCGCATTGAGCGATCCGCTTTTAAAGCCGTCTAAATCCAGAGCAACATATAAAAACCCCATTTCATGAAGCTTGTGGCTGATAATTTCTCGATGCTGCAAGGCCACCTGGAAATCCTCAGGCGGGATTTCGATCCGGGCCGTATCGCCGTGATGTCGGACTCGCAGCACCTGCAAGCCAAGCTCGCGCAGAAAATCTTCGGCATCTTCGACCTGTTTGAGTTTTTTCACACTGACCTCCTGGCCGTAAGCAATTCGGCTGGCCATACAGGGCGTGGCCGGCTTGTCGGCAATATCCAGACCGAAAAACGCACAGGCTGACCGGATCGCGGTTTTATCCATTTTCAATTCGATATAAGGAGCGATAATCGCAGCTTCATCAGCGGCCTGGATACCCGGCCGGTAATCACGCAGATCATCAAGATTCACACCATAGAAGATCGGCCAGGGCAAGCTACTCAACGAATTTCCCGGCTGCACGCGCAGTTCCTCGATCCGTTCAAATAAGGCTTTTTTACAATGATAACAGCGATCCCCTCGGTTGGATGTATAAAACGGATTTTGCATCTCCTGGGTGTCAATAATTTGTAAGGGAATGCCATGGCTCTGCGCAAAAGTCAGGGCCTGCCGATATTCTTTGCGCGAAAGTGACGGGCTGTCTGCCAGGGAGGCCAGCATATTGTTCCCGAAGACCAGGTGTGCCACATAAGCCAGCAGAGCACTGTCAACCCCGCCGCTGTAAGCGATAATGGCACCTTCATATCTTGAAAAATAGGCCTTTAATTTCATTGCCCGGATTTCAGGAGATAAATTTTGTTCAGCGGCTTTTTGCATTTCACTAAAACATTTCGCTTGCGCTCATTTATCTTGTTGAGCAACCGTTTTATCGGTTTGGCTTAGCGTGTCTGGTTTGGGTTTTCAACTCAACTGGCCTTGAATGGATCACACCCCGATGGGCAGCATATCATTCACCGTACTCCGGATGGCTTGCAACGCATTAAGAATTCGTGTGTAAGTCATGGCCAAACCTATATTCTGGGCCAAAATCAGTAGCGAGTCGATATCTTTTTCCGCAATTTCCCATGGAACACGATGGTATAACCGCAAGGCTCCGATCGCTTTATTATTAAAAATGATGGGAACCGAAATGATAGCACCAATGCCTTCATTTTTGGCATCATCGGGGTATTGCAGCAGATTCGTTTTATTCACATCCCGAATGACAACCGGTTCTGCCTTTAAGGTTGCTTTGATACTTTTCCCGGTAAACAAAGGCCCCTTGTTTAAATATTTCATACTCAATCCGGAGCTGGCCAGCACTTCCAGTTCTTCGGTTTCCGGATTCACGGCAAATATGGTGCATCCCTTGATTTCCAAGGTTGCAACCAGAAGCTGGGTCAGGTGACTGGTCATGATTTCCAAATCATCTGATTGGGCCATTGCTCTGAAGACAACTTTAAAATGATCGATATCAATTAATTCTTCGACAGCCATGAAATCCCTCCTTTGCTGTTAAATGCACTTTAAACCACCTTGAAGCATTTGCCTGATGTAAGGACCTGTTGCGTTACTGCCGGCTTGGATGTTCTAAATCGCCATCAGGACACAACGCAAACCGTCACGTTTCTCAGAGCAGAGATCACCTTGCTGTATCTGCTCCCGCTAAAGAACCGGGTTGCCCTGCCGGGCTTGTGACTGATGACAATGACATTGCAATTATTCGCTGTAGCCAGATCAACAATCTCGCTGGCAACCTCCTTCTTGCGAGGCTGGAAAACCGTGCGCACACGGTCATCTTCAAATCCATTTTCAATAAGCTTCTGTTTAATCTTTTTGAGTTCGATTTCCTGGTCCGAAATTTTTTGGGAAAGGTAGCTCAGGCTTTCTTTAAGTTTGCCTGTTATAGAAGTTGGGGTCGTCTCAATTTCAGGAACAGCCGTGTATGCGTTAAATAAGATGACCTCAATGTTTTTTAACCTGCCAAAAGTGTTGATTACAAAATCTAATGCTTTTTGATCAAGACCCGTAAAATTATAAGGCAATAATACTTTTTGGATGGCCATTGGTTTCCCCCCTTAAACTTGGTTAGGATTAGACCGATAAGGATGTTTAACTCACGGCCAAAATAGTCGGTATAATGAGAACAGCTTAAAAGTGGTCTCAAAACCTCAGATGGGGTTTTGAGACCACTTTTAATGATTCACGATGAACCTTACGCCGAAGTTCGAAATGGTCAGAATGGCTGGAGAGATGCATTCGGGTCGATTCTATTTTAGAATCAGAATGTTTGACCGCCGGGGCTCAGGTGCCCATAAGGGTTTATTCTTTTTACAGATCAACAACTCTCACAAAGTGGTGGTCTGTGTCAACAAAAAATTTGCGCGCGACGAGCTTCGCAAGCTCTTGATTTTAGATACAGCCGCAATTTCTGCGACTTCAAAATCCTTGATTTTTGGCTTCAAACTTGAAATGCTAATAGACTCAATTTGTGGCCTCAAAAATTAGTTGGATCTGAAAAGGTTAAGCCGGCGAAATTGGGAAACAATTTACGGCTATCTGCCAAAATTTAATCATTTTTTTAAATGAAGGGAGTTGCGGAAAAAATCATAACTACCTGAAATTATATAATTTATTTGGATTTCGCCGATCCTGGCTTAGATTTTGCTTGATTTTCTATTCAACACACTCTCAACCGGTTGATTTCAGGAGGCGTTCTTTCAATCACCCAGCCGGAAGATTATATCTGATCCCATGAGAAATTGGCGATACAAGACTTTGCTTCTATTGATTGTACCTGCAGCGCTGGTATTGACCAGTATCCATACAGCCGCTGATACCCCTATAGCGCCTGATCCCTTTCCGGTTTATGACTGCATTCGTCCCAATATTGCATTCTGGAAAAAAATATATTCAGAATACTCAACTACCCAGGGCGTCATTCATGATAATCAAAACCTGGGCATTATTTATGATGTTATTGAACTTAAAGACCGGAATCGCCACAGCAATAAAAAAATCAATCGGAATCGAATTAAAGCAGCCAAACAGAAATACAAACTGATTCTGGCCAAGCTCGCGCGCGGTGAAACGCCTGTCGGATCTGAAGAGCAGCGAGTGGCCGATTTATTTGGTGCGAATGCAAAACCGGCCGATTTTCGGGCGGCGATGCGAAATCTGCGCTGTCAGGTCGGTCAGAAAGATCCATTTCGCAAGGGCATTATTCGATCCGGTGCCTATTTGCAAAAAATCAAGCAGGTTTTCCGTGATTCGGGTTTGCCGGAGGATTTAGCCTATCTACCCCATGTGGAATCATCTTTTAACCCCCAGGCCTATAGCAAATTCGGAGCTGCCGGCATCTGGCAGTTTACCCGTTCCACCGGCAAACGGTATATGACCGTCAGTTACGCTGTGGATGAACGGCGGGATCCCATTATTTCTTCGCACGCGGCCTCCCGGCTGCTAAAGTCAAATTTTGAAAAATTTCAGAACTGGCCGATGGCCATTACGGCTTACAACCACGGTGTTTCCGGAATGCTGCGCGCCCAAAATCGTAAAGGAGACTACGAAACCATATTCAAGGACTACCGCAGTCGATTATTTAAATTTGCTTCGCGTAACTTTTATGCAGAATTTTTGGCGGCCCGTGAAGTTGCACGTAATTATCGGTTGCATTTTGGAGAGCTCGCGTTAGACAAACCTTTAAAAAGCCAAGAGGTGGTGCTGGCCGGATACGGATCGCTGCCGGAAATTGCCCGACAGCTTGAGCTTGAACTTCATGTGCTTCGCCACCTAAATCCGGCTTTGCGAGATCCTGTCATTCGCGGACAAAAATATGTACCCCGAGGTTTTAGCCTCAGGCTGCCTGCCCAATCCGATCGGGATTGGCAAATAGTGATCGCCGAACTGGCACCGAAAATCTATAAAAACTACCAGAAAAAAACTCAAATCTATACGGTTCAGAAAGGGGATACGGCCGCAGAAATTGCCCGAATGCATGGTGTAAATTTAAACGATCTAATCGCAGCCAACAATCTGGATGCTCGTGCCACAATTTATGTCGATCAGAATCTGAGAATTCCGATAGCGGGTAAGCAAACCCCCGTGCTGGCCAGTTCGAAATCAAATCGTGTCGAACCAAAGCGTGTTGAGAACCTGCAGCAACCCAAGCAGAAGACCGAAACGCCAGAACCAGCCGTAAAAACTCCTGAACCTGACGACACCCCGATGCTTTCAGGGCTGGACTTTGATACGATTGAATCCGCTCGGAGGGTGGAGTCTGCCCGTATTCAAATGACGCCGAAAAGTTTAAGACCGGAGGAAAAAATGACCCCCGATCAACAGGAGCCCGGCCCTGTTGCAATTGAACCCTCCTTAAACCCGGAGGTTGTGCAGAGCAATCTGGCCGTCAAACATATCCGTATCCTGCATGATCGACTCATTGGCATTATCCGGGTGGAGGTTGAAGAAACTCTGGGACACTATGCCGAGTGGCTCGAGGTTTCAGCCGGGGAGATTCGGCGGCTCAACGGATTGAGATATGGAGAGCCGATTCGAATCAACGAAACAATTAAGATCCCAATGGGAAGGGTGACAAAAGCGGAGTTTGAAGAAAAACGGTTTGAATATCACAAGGAGTTGGCTGAAGATTTTTTTGCCTCTTACCGGGTTGAAAAAGTCCAAATCTACACCATAAAAAGGGGAGACAACATCTGGACCCTTTCTAAGGAGCATTTCGAGGTCCCCCTGTGGTTGATCAAAAAATTTAATGCCAATCT
>JARRJQ010000031.1:0-17698 GCA_037388985.1 Desulfobacterales bacterium
TTAAAAGCCCACCGGTCGGATGTTTTCGTTATCCTGGATTCGGTGCAGTTTCCTCGGGGTACGACATGGATGAGTCGAAATCGCTTTAAGAACGATCAGGGGACACTGTGGCTGACGGTTCCGGTGTGGAAAAAGGGCCTGGGGTTGCAGCGGATCCATGAAGTTAGAATCTGTCATGAGTTTCACTGGGTTTTCAAGCACCTGGCCAGCCTGAAATCAGCCTATGCCAGAGCGCCGTATTTTGCGGATCATATCTCATTTATTGAAAACACTTATCTAACCCGGTATGAAAAACTCATCGAGCTCAACCGGGCCATTATCGATTATTTATTGCGTCAGCTTAAAATTGATACCCAGATTAAATTATTATCCGAACTGGGGATTCAATCTGCGGGTAATCAAATGCTGGTTGAAATTTGCCAGAAACTGGGTGCTTCAACCTACCTGGCCCAGGTTGCTGCCGCAAAATATCTGAATCCGATCCTATTTGATCAGGCGGGCATCAAGCTTCGATTTCTTAAATCTCCCACGCTTGTCTATCCACAGCTGTGGGGCGCCTTCATTGCCAACCTGTCGGCTCTTGATCTTCTTTTCAACTGTGGCCCCCGGGCGCATAACATCCTGACCACTGGTTAACGCCTTTTTGGAGTTCAATACGAATATCGAACAAGGAATTTCGAATGTCGAAGGAAAAGCACCCATCAGGACTGAGTAACCAGGACTGAGGGCTGAGTTAAAGAAATTCGGCCGATGGAACCGGTAACCCCCTCAGTCCTCAGTCCTCATCGCTATTCATTGCGAAAATTTGACCTTAAACCTTAGTTCTTCTGCTAAAAGCGCTCATCTAGCGACAACTGCCTGCCCGCCATTCTCCTGGGAAATTTGACACGGCACCGGCCGGGGTCAGCCGGGGCTCTCCTCTATAATCTACCATGGCGTCTTTCTGCGATACGGGGTTTACGCGACGCAAATAGGCGTCAAACTCCCTGGCCAATTTTTTAGATATGCGGTCCGCATAATTTCGGCACAACAATCGGATAGCCAGTGTTCGCGCATCCGGATTAGCCAGGCGCTCAACGATTTTTTCCTTTTCCTCCAAAGTGGCGCCTTGAAAATTTTTGAATAATTTTTCATCCGTACGGCTGAAAAAGCCAATTTGATAAAGTGCCGCCTCCGGCTCCAGGTTTTCAATGTATGGATAGGTATAATGGCGATGGTAGCTTGCAATTTGCTGAAATCGTGTCGAGTTGGATTGCAACCAGTCTAAATTTTCGTCAACGACGGCCTTGCGCGCATCGCTCAGGAATTTCAAATACCGTTGACTGGGCGGCAGTAAAATGCCGGGTTCGCCATATCGTTTGCGTATAACCCAGGTGGTTTCCTCGATGGAGTCGGATTTTGTTTGCTTGAGTTCCGATAAATCAAGCCTTAGCCAGAGGGTTTGATTTGAATAGGGAATTGAGTTCCCGATGGACAGTACCGGCACCTGATACATCAACTGGGGGCCGTATTCGCTGCCAATCATCAATGCTTTGCGGTGTTTGCCAAGCGCACTTTGAAAAGGCGCCGGTATTTCGGCCATTCGATGTGCATCGGTTTCTTTTTCAAAGTAACCCATGAGATAGTTCCACATTTTCTTATTCTTGAAAAACCTGCGGGCCAGCTCCACTGTTGCAACGACATCGACGGTCGCATCATGAGCCACTCCGCTGACCAGCTGGTTGGCCTCGCAGATGTGCTCAAGTTTCAGTGACGGCTTTTGGTTAATTTGAGGCCAGGTTATGGCCGAACGCCGGTAAAGCCAAAACATCACGGCCATAGGGAGAAGATCCATTCGGCGGCATCCGTTCAGATACTGATGCGTGTAAGGCGGCAGTAAATTGCGATGAAAAGAGAAGCGCAAAAATTCATCATCAAAGCCTAAAGAGTTATATCCCAGACTGATCGTTTCAGGTTGATTCATCAATTGATGAATTTGTCTGATGGCCTCAAATTCGCACAGGCCTGATTCTAATTCGTCAACCGATATGCGGTTGGTGATAATGGCGCCGGGAGACGGGATGACATCCGGGCGCAGCTGAACCTTAATCGTGTGACGATCAATTTCATTTAACTGTCGGTCAGTGCGGATGGCCGCGAACTGCAAAACCTGGTCAAAAGCTTTGTTGAGCCCCGTAGTTTCGATGTCGTAAAAAAGATAGGTTTTTTTCATTTTTAAGGCATTTCAGAAACAGACGCATCACTGGGTCTTAATCATTGTCGGTATTCATCTGGCTTAAATTCATCTGCCGGTCTAAATTTGTCAAGACGAAATATGTCTCAGCGAAGCAAGCGGATCTAATGGTCTCTAACCGGTTGGTTTTATGGGGGCTGTGCACAGAAAGATGAAACAGAGGGAAGCGATACGCAGATTGCAGGTTTTTGAAGGCTGTAAAAAGACGCTGCCAGAAATCGGTTGAAAGGCCGCCGGTGTTATTTCAATGTGATGGTTAAATCAGTGCTTGCATGGCCGAATTCGTTTAGCAGGCTGCGGGAGGTCTTTACAATTTCATCGGCACCCAGTTTGGTTTCTACATATATGTCGGTTCCCTTAATTTTTTCAGGGATACGCAACTGATCCGAATATCGGGAAAAATAGGTTTTATCCTCGCCGGAAATCCAGAGCACTTTTTCAAAATCCTTCGAATGCGTCGCCGCAAAATAGTCACAGAGGCTAATTAACATATCCTCCCAGTAGCGCGCCGGATTGGTTTTACCGTTAAATGTGAAGGACTTGATTTCTTTGTCGGCATAACTTTCCGGTTTTTTGACAGGTTTTTGTGGCAGCAGCGCTGAAAAACCTGAAGCCTGTTTATGTTCCAGGTTTGAAATTTCTATCACCTTGGGAGGTGGAGCCGTGGTGGATGTTGCACGATTGGTGATTAACCACTTGTCTAAATGTTTTTCTAAAAACCGTTCGATAAGTTTCGCTTCGACGTCGCATCCACAAATTTTTTCCGTGGATTCCCTTAACAATTCCACGAATATCATATTGGGCTGGGATATGATCCGATTCCATGCTTCTGGAATGACATCGGATGCCATTTTTTGGTTCTTATTTTGATTCAGTGCTTTGGCTGCTTTTAATGCCTGACCCTTGGCAACCTTATTTTGGGTCAGCAGATCCAGCAGGTGCAGGGCAACCGAATCTTCTTTCTGTTTTAGCAGGTCCGCTGAATAAAACCATTTTTCCTGGGAATTGCCTGATGATTTTGGCAGATAAAACCACCAGAGGATGCCGTTGGTCAAAATGGCAATGTCGACGTTTTCACGGGATGCAAAGCTTAGCAAGGCTTTTTGATAATTATCTAATTTTTCGTTGATGCGTTTGACTTCGATGAAGATTTTACAGGTGTTTTTAACCCGCAAAGCATAGCTGACGCTGAAGGAATTGACCGAATAATCCGGATAGACCTCATCGACATTGAAGATGTCCCAGCCCAAGAAAGAAAGCAGTCTGAGCACCACTGCCTGTTTGGTTGAAGCCTCATCAAAAGCGCTCAGTTTTTTATTTGATTTGAGTTCCTCTATGAGGGTAACAATCTCTTTTTTCATGCGCTCCTCAAAATGAAACAGAAGTGGCTGCAAAACCACCTCTCATCGATCGCCTCAAGAATTTACAATCAATCGGAAAATATCAAATTGTTCAATATGCCGCAGACGCCGTCGGGTTCCGGTGCCATTGATCTATAGATCTATATCGGCCAGGTTGAGGCTAAACTTAAATCATAAATCATTAAAGTTTATTGACCAAAAGGCCGATATGGCCAATAGGAAAGCATCAATTTTGGATTAAAAGCCACAAGTCAAAGGCGGGAAACCATGATGAGAACCAAATTTTTGCTGTTGAGTGCGATTATTTTCTTGTTGCTGGGATGGAATACTAAAGATGGTGTCTTATTTTTCTTCTTTGCGGTTCATCTATTCACGCTGACCATCGGAGTTTTTTGTTCCAAATTTGATAGAAAACCGCATGCCACACGAACTATCGAAACCCTGCCTGATCCCGATTCTTCAGCGCCCTAAAGCCTCTTGATTGACAATTTTTTGACATTTTTTCTGACAACATTTGTCACTTTTTACCCGGTAAGAAAATCGATGGTTCTATAAGTATATGAAAATAAAGGAATTTAAAAAATAAGTCAGATTGGCATGATAGTTGTATAGGTATGTAGTCAATTTGCCTGAAATAAATCTAATGATCAATGTCCAATGACCGATATAACGATTTACAGGCAAGTTGTGTTAAGGCCAGCAACAAAAACCTCAAATGATTAAGGTGTTAAAATGCTAGACAAAGCGGCAGACAATCACAATTTTGATTTCAATATTGGGCATCTCGTAAAAAGTCCCTGCAAATCCTGTCCCAAACATGAAATTTTTCCTAGCTGCATGGAAGATTGCGAGATTTTGGATCAAATTCAGACGGTTTTGTCTGATTCTATTTCCAGTGCCAATAATTATTCCAGCTCGGAGCCCTTTGAGGTCCCCTCACAGGTGCTGGATCAAATCTAAAGTTCCGCCGGTCTCGGCATGCGGTCCGGGGCTGGCTGGATACTTTTATTGGCCTTCGCCTCATTACCCTATCACGCTTTGGCGTGACTGCAGGCATGCAAACAGGGTGAACCGGCCCGCAGCTCTTTGAAGCGACGGCGGGTTAGGCTGCGGCACGATCCGGCGCGCCATAGCTCGAAAGAGCGACGGCGGGTTCCGCTCTGATACTCCGTCCCACCTTCGCAGGATTGCAGGGAGCATCATTATCGCCTCGCTGGTTTTTCCAGGTCATTGATTAAACCGAAACCATTTCTTCGGCCGGGCACGCAAAGTGCAGCGGCTGTGCCATTGTTGGTAGGTATGACCTGCTTTACCTTTTCCGATAGGTTATTTCCACCCTTCTGCAACCATATCCCCACGGCTTTTGGATGAAACTTGACTTTGTGGTTAAGTATATTTATTTATTTTTCTAAACTTGCAGCATTTGATTGTTTTAAAGGATGAACCATGGGAAAAGAACCGAACGAAATACCGGCGCTTTTGATCATCGATATGCTAAAAGACAATTTTGATAAAAGCCGCCATTTGCCGATTACCCCCTTTGCCCGAGCCACTATCGCCCCTCTTAATAAATTAATTGACGTGTTTCGTCGTCAAAAATGGCCGATCGTTTTTTCTACCGATGCGTTTAATGAGGATGATTTTATTTTTAAAGGGCGAATGCGGCCCCATTCATTGGCTGGTAGCCAGGGTGCTGAGGTCGTCGATGAGTTGGATATGCAGCCAGCAGATTTGTGGCTTCCAAAACCCCGATTTTCAGCCTTTTTTAACACCGGCTTGGAAAACTGGTTGCGGCAATAAAAAGTAAGTCTATGTGCCGTGGGCGGCATAGCCACGCCTTTTTGTGTTCTAACCACCGTTCTGGATGCGATCTGCCACGATTTTAAAGCCGTTTTGCTTGAAGATTGTTCGGCAGCATCTTCAGAACACCTTCACCAGCTGACTCTGGACAGCTATCGACGCAATGCCCTTTACCCCCTGTTACGGGTTGCCACCTCCACGGATCTGGCTACCGAACTTTTGGAAAAATGCTAATATTTCAAGTTGGCCGGTTGAGGCCGTTTTGCCCGTTGAGCCCGTTAAAAGAAAAATGTCTGGTTTTAAGTTCAACCGGCAAACGGGACAACGGGAAACGAGCTAACCCTTGAGGCGATTTTCCCAATCATACTCAGCTGACGTAACGATATGCTCCATGCGCTGGATGCGGCGCTGCAGGTTTTCAAATTTTCTTTTTAATCTATCGACAGCGCCCTGTCGTGAATAGGTGTAGCTGTCATAAAATTCCTTTTCCGCGGAGTTCTCAACGGGAATTACCGGTTCGGGCTTCATCAACAAGGCGGCCAGCAGGTATAAACCGATGGCCGGTAAGATACCGGCAACAAACAGAAAAATCAGTCCGATCACCCGGGTCCAGAAGACCGAAAAATCAAAATGCTCGGCCAGCCCTTTGCAGACACCTAAAATAATGCCGTTGCGGGAGCGATAAATACCGTTGCGCTTTCTGCGAGTATATTTTGTCATGGTTGGGCTTCCTTTCTATTGCGTTTTTCGTGATCCAACAGAATGGTTTCCAACGCCTCAACCCGTTCCTCCATGCGAGAAAGACCTTTATAAATTTCCTGAATCATTTTGGCCTCTTCGGCCTGGTCGCCGGCGGATTGGCCGCCACGAAAAAATTTAATGGCCAAAAGAATCGTTCCCGGGATGATGGCCAGCGCGAAGACAATGCTTCCAAATACGATAGCGACGATCACGACCTCTTTCATTTTTGACTTTACCTTGACGAGATGACGATGTTTTTAATAAGCCGCTGAATATGCGCATGAATCCGGCGAAACGGTATCGGCCTGTCTTTGGACGTTGAATAATCCATATTTCACCTGAATCCTGAATCTGCCGGCTTTTAATCGGAAACCTGAGGTTCATTCTGCTTTGCAACCGGTGGCGTTTTTAAGGCCTGCAATTCCTTTTCGATTTCTTCATCCACGCCCAGGGTATCGAATTCTGCCTCCAGCGCGGTTTTTTTCCCGAAGTTAACCAGATCCGCTTCAGCCTCCATGCGTTCGATACGGTTTTCAAGTTCATCAAATTTTAGCATGGCTTCCGAACTGTCGACCCTTCGGATTTCTTCCTGGGCCTGCCTTTTTCGATGGGCATGAATATGGCGCTGGACCAGCAGGCGCTGTTTATCACGGGCCGATTTTAATTTATCTTCCAGTTGACGAATATCATTTTGATAGTGTTCGATCAGAAGATCGTGTTCGGTTAGCTCGTTTTCGAGGCCTTTTGTCCGGTCAACATAACGACGTTTTTCGACAAGTGCTTCCCGGGCCAGCTGATCTTTTCCTTTTTTAACCGCCAGTTCGGCCTTTTCTTCCCAGTAGTGTATCCGGTCCCGCAGTGTGTCCAGCTGGCGACGAACTTTTTTGCTGCTGGCCATCGCTCCGGCGCAGGCGGCTTTGATTTCCACAAGCGTATCTTCCATTTCTCTGATCATCAGTCTGATTAATTTTTCCGGATCTTCAGCTTTGTCGAGGATGGCGTTAATGTTGGAACTGACGATATCACGAAAACGTGTAAAAATACCCATGACGACCTCCCAGTTTCGTATTTGACAGTTTAACCATACCAGGAGCATTAAGTGTGCCATAATCGGATTTATTTATAACAGTTTGAAATCATTTATAATTTATTTTTATCGAATACTTGACATATTGGTAAAAATAGCTAATATATAATAAAATAAACTAAAATTTGGTAAAATACGCCATGAATCGATCGATCATATCAAAACAAAAAAGTCTTGGATCGGGATTGCCGGCGGTTGTCGCTGAGGCGCTGGGTCAATCAGAGCCGTTTTTGGAGTTTCAAGAGCGGCTGTCCAGGGTGGCACCGGTGAACCGGCCGGTGATGTTGATTGGCGAAAGAGGTACGGGCAAAGAACTGGCCGCCGCGCGATTGCACTATCTTTCAAATCGATGGCAGGCCCCTATGGTCGCTTTAAACTGTTCTGCGTTGTCGCCGTCATTAATCGAATCGGAGCTTTTTGGCTTTGAAAAAGGTGCATTCACCGGCGCACTGCAGAGAAGAATCGGAAGGTTTGAGTCAGCCGATCGCGGCAGCCTCTTTCTGGATGAAATCGGAAATAGTCCGCTGGAAGTGCAGGAAAAAATCTTGCGCGTGGTCGAATACAACGTCTTTGAACGGGTCGGCAGTTCAGAGAGCGTCGAGGTGGATGTGCGCATCATTGCCGCCACCAATGCAAACTTAAGCGATCTGGCGCGCAAAAACTTGTTCAAACAGGATTTGTTGGATCGGCTTTCCTTTGAAGTTTTGTTTCTGCCGCCGTTGAGAGAGCGCAAAGAAGATATTGCTTTGTTGGCCGGTCATTTTGCCGGGAGGATGGCGCTGGAGCTCGGGTGGATCGAAATGCCGGTTTTCAGTGAAGAAGCGCTCAGGACCTTGGAGAACCATGCATGGCCCGGAAATATCCGGGAACTCAAAAATGTGGTCGAACGTGCCGTCTATCGTTCAGACTCGGCCATCATTACCGATATTGAGCTTCGCCCGTTTGATTCACCCTTTGAGCGGGTGCTGCCTTCTCCCCGGCAAGCAAGCCGTAAAGGTGAAATGGAGGCGCCTGACTCGAAGGCTTTACTGCGCCTGCCCCTGAAGGAGGCGGTGTGGGAGTTAAAGCGTACGATGCTTGAAGCAGCACTGCACAAAGCCAAATACAATCAGAAAAATGCTGCCCGGACTTTAGGGCTTAGCTATCATCAATTCCGCGGGCTTTACCGCCAGTATAAAGCGACCAGTAATACTTAGTGCTGAGGACTGAGGACTGGGGGTGTTGCCGGTTCCAGCGGTCGCATTTCTTTAACTCAGTCCTCAGTCCTCAGCACTCATCACTGTTTAGGAAGTTAATGCTAGATTGAGCGGGCCAGGACGGCACTATCATAGATCGCCGCTTTGGCGCTGCGAGTCTCAAGGCAGTCGCCGATCTGATAGGTTTCATAACCGAGGGCCTTGATTTTTTTATACAGATCATTCAGCGGTCGATTGCCGGCCGCCAGGATCACCTTTTCCGCTTCAAGCATCTGCTCGTTTCCGTCGCTGCGGGCCACGACCACACCGTTGGCCTCGACCCGAATCAGCCGGGTTTCAGCCATAATCTTTACCTGGGCTTCTTTTAGCTTACCGAGCAGAATCTTGCGGGTCATGGATTCAAGGCCGGTACCAACTTTAGCCATCATTTCCACAACGTTAATCGCACAGCCATATTCGGCCAGGTGAAGGGCCAATTCCAGGCCGGTTGCTCCTCCGCCAATGACCACCGCTTTTTTAAAAACCGGCGGGGTTTCATTTAAGACGTCTTCGTAGGTGAGCACAATGTCGCTGTCGATACCTTCCACAGGGGGAATGAGTGGTTGCGAACCGGTGGCCAAAATCACCACATCCGGATTCATTGCGCGAACATCCTCAAGTTTAACTTCATGATTGAGATGGCAATTCACACCGAATTTTTCGATTTGTTTTTTCTGGAATTTAATCAGACTCAGCAATTCTTTTTTATGACCCGGGATACTGCCGGGAAGCAATTGTCCTCCCAAGGAGCCGCGTTTTTCGTAAACATGAACGGTATGCCCCCTTTTAGCCGCCACCCAGGCCACGTTCAAACCGCCCGGACCGCCGCCTACCACCATGACTTTTTTGGGATTCTGAGTCGGGACGATGGCCATCTCTTTTTCACGCCCTAGCATTGGATTGACCAGACATTCAATGCGGCCTCTTCTGAAGATGGATTCCATGCAGGTGTTGCAGGCAATGCAGGTCCGGATTTCATCCAGGCGGCCTTCCATGGCTTTGTTGGGCATTTCCGGATCGGCCAGAAGCCCGCGGCCGATGCACACCAGGTCTGCCTGTTCGTTTAGCAGAATATCGTTGGCCACCAGCGGGTCATTTATGCGTCCGACGGCCATCACCGGGATGTTTAAGGCCTTTTTGACCTGATTAGCCGAGTCCACCAGGCAGGCTTTTGGCATAAACATCGGCTGACAGATCCATTCCGGCGTAATATCGTTGCCGGCTGATACCTGAACGACGTCAATACCGGCTGGTACCAAATGTTTTAAAATTTCAATACTTTCTTCCACAGTGAGTCCGCCCGGCACGAATTCCTGGGCGCTGATTTTAAACGAAAGCGGAAAGTCCGGTTCCAGTCGCCGGCGGAGCTCCTCAACGATTTCGATGGCAAAGCGACTGCGACCCACCGTGTCACCACCGTATTCATCTTCGCGGATATTGCTTATTTTTGATAAGAACTGATTGATCAGATAGCCGTGGGCGCCATGGATTTCGATCAGTTCAAATCCAGCCTGCCGGGCGCGATCAGCTGCGTCACCAAATTTTTGAACAATTTCTTGAATTCCGTCGATGGACAGCGGTTCCACTTCGCCCCGGATGGTAGGGCAGGGTATCGGGGAAGGCGCTACGGGTTTACGCTTGATAACCTTGATCGATGTTTGCCGCCCACCGTGATGGAGCTGAACAGCGGGAACCGAGCCTTCCGATTTGATCACCGCAGCGATCCTTGAGAGGCCATCGATCAAACGGTCATCGTCAATTCGCGCCTGGTGATTGGAAACCACGCCTTCCGGTGAAACCGCGCAGGCTTCCATAATGATCATCGCCGGTCCACCGCCTGCCCGCCTTCGGTAATGTTCGACAGTCGCATCCGAGATAGCGCCGTCGGTTTCAATTAAAAAAGATGCCAGGCCTGGCATGACAATTCGGTTTCTCAGTTGAATACCTTTGATTGAAAAAGGTGAAAACAGGGGTTGCATTTGGTCTCCTTTTAAAGAAAAGATATAACAAAAAGAGCAAAAGGCTTCGGCATAAAATTTTGATGCAAAAGCCTCTCTTCGATTATTTTATAATTATGGTAATGCTTTATCAGCGCTGCGCCCATTATTTATTACCGATGTCTCACGGCTCCTCTGATCGAAAGCATCCTTTTTGTGCCTATAGCCCATTCAGCCCTCAAAATCAACTCCTGCTATGATTTTTCCATCCGAATATCTCAATTTAGTGAGCGAGGCTTGACGCATTCGGTGGATTTCTCTATAATTTGCAAAATTTAAAGAATGGCTGTGAATTTTAATAAGCATCTGAAATTAAATAAATTTATATGGAAAGCCCTTTTCTGAAATGCAGGTCTTGCATTCAATAGTAGCCGGGGTCGGATTGACCAATGCGCTGCTGATTTTGTCCGGCGGTATGTTGACGGCTGTGCTCATTTTGTTGATTATTTTGTTACGCCGGCAAAGAATGAGGTCGCAGGATTTTATTTCCACCATGGCCAAACAGCAGGAACACTCCGAACAGTTCGTACGCGATGAATTTGCACGTAACCGGCTGGAATCAACGAGCAACGCAAGGCAGGCCAGGGAGGAAATTGGCAGCAGCCTGAAGTTTGCCAGTGATTCCCAGCTCAAGCAGCTGGCAGAGATTGCCGGTATGCAAAAAGATCAGCTCGATAGCTTTTCCAAACAGTTGCTGGAGATGACCAAACTCAATCAAGAAAAACTTGAGACTCTGCGGCAAGCCGTCGAAACTCAGCTGCGGACGCTGCAAGAAGACAACAGCCGAAAACTTGAGCAGATGCGCCTGGTCGTGGATGAAAAACTGCAATCGACGTTGGAAAAACGTTTGGGAGAGTCCTTCAAACAGGTCAGTGAGCGCCTCGAGCAGGTTTACCGGGGCTTGGGAGAGATGCGAAGCCTGGCCGTCGGCGTGGGTGACCTCAAAAAAGTGTTGACCAATGTTAAGACCCGGGGCACCTGGGGTGAGATTCAACTGAGCCAGATTTTAGAGCAGATATTGACCCCGGATCAATACGCAGTCAATGTAGCTACAAAGCAAACCAGCGGCGAGAGGGTGGAATTTGCGATAAAATTACCGGGGCAGGATTCTCATAAAGAAAGGGTGGTCTGGCTGCCGATTGACTCCAAATTTCCCCAGGAAGATTATCAGCGGTTGATGGATGCGCAGGAAGCCGCCGATAAAGTTCTGGCGGAAAAATCCGTTAAAAACCTTGAAATCCGTATCAAAGCCGAAGCCCGGGCGATCAGAGAAAAATACATTGATCCTCCCCATACGACCGATTTCGGGATTATGTTTTTGCCGGTAGAAGGCCTGTATGCAGAAGTTTTAAGACGCCCCGGTTTGTGCGATAGCCTGCAAAGAGATTATCGAATCGTGGTAACCGGACCGACGACGCTGGCGGCGCTGTTAAACAGTCTGCAGATGGGGTTTCGCACGCTGGCCATTGAAAAGCGATCCAGTGAGGTTTGGGAACTGCTGGGGGCCGTAAAAAATCAGTTCAGCAAGTTTGGTGATGTATTGGCCCAAACCAAAAAGAAGCTCCAAGAAGCCAGCAACACGATCGACAAAGCTGAAGTGCGCACACGGGTGATTGAGCGCAAGCTCAGCAAAGTCCAGGAATTGCCCCAGACCGATTCGGCGAAATTACTGGAATCGGAAGCAATCGATGTCGATGAAGCCCCGGATGATGATTCCTAAACCGAACAAGCCGGTTGAAGCAAAGCATTGATCCCGATTTATCGGGGAGCCGAAAAAGATCAATTAATCACGAAAGCGCGAAAGGATAAAAACACGAAAAAGAAATCGTATAAATTTCGTGCTTTTTAAATTTCGTGTTTTCGTGGTGAAAAAAATTTTTGATAAAATGCAAAGTAATTACCACTAAGACCTAATAGCTCAGAGCTTTCGGAAGCGTCCAATTATTTCAAAGATATTGAAATCAATCGCCTTTTAACCATGGAGACCACGCCGCTGACCCTGATTGCCAACAAAACCAAGGATCAGAGCCTCAATATCCGGTCATTTTATCTGGGTTCTGCAAAACCCAAGGCGATTGCGCACGATAAACGGTTTATTACCCCCATCAATCTTTCAGCGATCCCGCGTTTGTTTAAAAGCCGGCTGCTGCCGATCCATGTCGCCCTGATTCAGGTATCGCCGCCGGATGATTTCGGCTGGATGAGCCTGGGTGTGTCGGTGGACATTACCCTGGCCGCGGCGCTGTCGGCAGACCTGGTAATCGCCCAGGTCAATTCCCGCATGCCCCGGGTATTGGGGCACAGTTTTATCCATGTCAATGACGTGGATGTTTTTGTGGAATATGACGAACCACTGCTGACCATTGGAGAGACACCGGAGCTGGAGGCGGCCAATGATATCGGCCGGTTGATTGCCCGCCTCATTGAAGACGGTTCAACAATGGACATCGGGCTGGGTTCCACCCATCAAGCCACATTGCTGGCGCTGGCTGATAAAAATGACCTGGGTATCCATACCGAATACATGACCAATGACATCATGCATCTGTTTTCCAGAGGAGTGATTACCAATCGCAAAAAGGGATTCAACGAGGGGAAAATGGTGGCCTCCGGTGCGATTGGCACCGAGGAGTTATACGAATTTTTAAATAATAATCCGGCAATAGAGTTTCATCCTTCCGATTATGTTAATGATCCCTTGCTCATTGCACGCCATGACAAAATGGTCTCGATGAAGGTTGCCATGACCATTGATCTGACCGGTCAGGTCGCCGCCGATGCGCTGCCATACAACCATTTTTCGGGGGTTACCGGAATGCTTGATTTCATGCGCGGAGCGGTTCAGTCCAGAGGAGGCAAGTCGATTCTGCTTTTGCCCTCCACCGATTTAAAGGGCAAAAAAAGCCGTATCGTTCCGCAGCTGGATGATGAGGCGGTTGTGATTCCCAGAGGCGACGTTCATTATGTTGTTTCCGAGTACGGTGCGGTGAATCTATTCGGTAAAAGTTTGCAAGAACGGGCCATGGCCATGATCAGCATTGCCCATCCGGATTTTCGGGATGAATTGTTTTATCAAGCCCAAAAAATGGGGCTCTTGAGTGCTGAACGCACCCTGAGTGAATCAATCCACGGGGTTTATCCGATTCACCTCGAAGAAACCATTGAGATCGGCGCTGAGCGAGTGACCATCAGGCCGGCAAAGCCGGTGGATGAAAGAAGAATTCAGGAGCACTTTTACAATCTGGAAAAAGATGACGTCATCGCGCGGTTTTTTCACGAAAAAACCAGATTTGTTCACGACGAATTTAAAGGCGTTTCATTGATCGATTTTATTAAGCAGCTGACGATCGTTGCGGTGATCGGCGAATTTGGTTTCGGCACGGTGATCGGAATCGGTGAATATCTGGTGGATCCGGCAACCAATGAGGCTGAAATTGCATTTTCGATCAGCAAGCCCTATCAGCGAAAGGGTTTGGGTACCATACTGTTGAACAAACTGGCCTATGCCGCTCGCGAAAACGGTATTTCCGGTTTGATGGCCTATACATCGCCACAGAATAAAGGAATGAATCAGCTGTTCAGGAAGCTGCCTTATAGGGCAGACAGCTTTTTTGATGGTGAGATCCTGAAACTCAGCTGCAAATTTGATCAACCGCTTTGAGGTGTCAAAATAGAGGACTGAGGACTGAGGACTGAGGACTGACGTATATCGAATTGGAAAATGGCGGAAATAAGGCTTGCCAGCCCCTGCCTGAAAACGACAAGTTACGTTGAAGGAGTCGGGCCTGCGCTGCGCCATTGCGATTGTGGCCATGCAGGAGGGCGTCAGGCAGTTTTTTTGCTCAGTCCTCAGTCCTCAGCACTCATTACTTATCTATTGACCCTGAATGAACCCCGAAATTCGCTAACGGACATCAAAGGAAAACAGAAATGGCAACCCACAAAATTGTTTTTTTGCCCTATGAAACGGAAATCGAAGTGCCGCATGGCGAGACGATTATTTACGCCGCCATGGAAGCCGGCGTGCACATAAATGCCTCCTGCGGAGGAGAGGGGGTTTGCGGGAAATGTCGAGTGCTGATCGAGGAAGGCACGGTAAAAGGCGGCATTTCCGAAAAGCTCAGCAAGCAAGATCAGGAAAAGGGCTATCGTTTGGCTTGTCAGGCCGTTGCCCAAAGTGATCTGGTCGTGCGTATCCCGGTTGAATCATCGCTGGATGCCACAGTGCTTCGCAGGATGATGACTCCGCGCAAAACTGCCCGCATTCAAGAAATGAACTTTGATGAGTTAAAAGAACAGGGATTGTTTGTTGCGCCGGTGGAAAAAATATTTTTGCAGCTTCCAGCACCCACCCCCCAGGATAATCTGTCGGATATGACGCGTCTGATCAGCTACCTCAATGTCAAGCACGGAGAACACCGTCTGGATGTCCCTCTTTCGGTCATCCGCAAAATTCCGGACGTCATCCGGGAAAAGGATTTTGAAGTCACCGCTACTTTGATGCGCCCGGTTCGCGATGTCGGCAAAACCCGATTGACCAACAGACAGCCGGGCGATACAACCGGGCGCAGTTATGCGATTGCTTTGGATATCGGGACCACCACCATTTATGGTCAGGTCATTGATCTGATCAGCGGCGCTGTCTTAGCCGAATACGGGGATTTTAACGGTCAGATCAGCTATGGGGAAGATGTCATTTCACGCATCGTTTATGCCGAAAAGCCCGGTGGGCTGCAACGTCTGCATGAAGTCGTGATCAACACGATCAATACGGTCCTGGATAAAATTATCAAACGCTCCGGCATCGATCATGAGGATTTATCTGCCATTACATTGGCTGGCAACACGACAATGACCCAGTTGTTGCTCAAGGTCAATCCGCGCTATATTCGACGGTCGCCGTATGTGCCGGCCGCCACCCTTTATCCTCCTATCAGGGCCCGGGACCTGGGCATGGCTGTGGGACAGCATGTGTCTGCCCTGGTTTATCCGGCGATTTCCAGTTATGTCGGCGGCGATATCGTGGCCGGCGTGATGGGATCCGGCATATATCGATCAGAGCGGCTGACGCTTTATCTGGATGTCGGGACCAATGCGGAAATTGTTATTGGCAATAAAGACTGGCTTGCCTGTGCCGCCTGTTCCGCCGGCCCGGCATTTGAAGGCGGCGGTCTCAAATTCGGGATGCGCGCCGAGCAAGGCGCCATCGAAGATTTTTCTGTTGATCCGCTGACCTATGAACCGATGCTCATTACCATCGGCAACGTCCGCCCCAAAGGGATTTGCGGTTCCGGACTGATCACTATGGTCGCAAGCATGTTTGAGATGGGCATCATCAACAATCTGGGCAAATTTAACCATGACTTAAAAACAGATCGTATCCGCAAGGAAGACGGTGTCTATGAATACGTACTGGCCTGGAAAGATGAAACTCAGATTGATCGAGATGTGACGCTGACAGAAATCGATATTGAAAATCTCATCCGCGCCAAAGGCGCCATCTATAGCGGCTGTATGACCCTGCTGACGGAAGTCGGGTTGAGCATTCAGGATATTGAACAGATCATTTTGGCAGGGGGATTCGGCAGCCATGTGGATTTGGAAAAGGCCATGGTCATCGGACTGTTGCCCGAAATGGACGCCGATAAGGTAACGTTCATCGGTAATGGGTCGTTGATGGGCGCCCGCATGAGCAGCTTGACGAATCGGATTCGCAAGGATGTGGTCCAGGTGACCAAAAAGATGACTAACTTTGAGTTGTCCGACACCGCATCATACATGGATAATTACATTGCCGCCCTTTTCTTGCCCCACACCGACATTAATCAATTTCCCAAGTTAAAGGCCCGTTTCGAAGCGCGCAAGAAGAACTAGAATGAATCGGATTTAATTAGAAATTTTTATTCAGATGGGCTCTTCTCTTGACAAAGCTATCCACTGCATATAAATGACAATATTCGACTTTTTTCAGATGTTAATGGCAAGAATAGCGAAAGGAGGGATAGCTAAAAAAGGGCGTCCGCCTGTGGTTGTTCCGAAGGTAATTTAAAAATCTCAGCTCGACGCATTTCGGATGATCGGGCTCAAAAGCTGAAGGAAAAAGCGAACAAGACAAGGAGGTTACATTGGGTTTTGAATTTGCTAAAGAAAAATATTCCGGCAAGATAAAAGAAATTACGCTTGGCCAGGGGAAAAAGACGGTTACCGTCGGTGGTGAAAGCTGCTATCCGTTTTACAATTTTGAGGGCGAAATGCCCTATAAACCCCGAATTGCCATGGAAATCTGGGATATGCAACCGGAGGAATGGCCGGAAGCTGCGTTAAGCCCGTTTAAAGATGTGCTTTCCGACCCGGCGGCCTGGGCTAAAAAATGCGTCGATCAATACGGTGCTGAAATGATCGTGCTGCAGCTAAAAAGCACCGATCCCAACGGCAAAGACGCCAGCGCAGATGATGCGGTTGCCACCGTCAAAAAGGTTCTGGAAGCCATCGATGTGCCCCTGATCCTATGGGGTTCGGCCAATGTTGAGAAAGATGAAGAGGTGCTCAAAAAAATTGCCGAGCAGTGTCAGGGAAAAAACCTGGTCTTGGGTCCCGTGGAAGACAAAAATCACAAAGGAATCGGTGCATCTGCCATGGGCTTCGGGCATACGGTCATTGCATCTTCGCCCATCGACGTCAACCTGGCCAAACAATGCAATATTCTGCTCGAAAACCTGGGTGTTTCCACGGATAAGATCATCATCGATCCCACCACCGGTGGTTTGGGTTATGGCCTGGAGTATTCTTACTCGGTCATGGAACGCATCCGCATGGCGGCATTGGCCCAGGGGGATGACAAACTTCAGCTGCCCCTGATTAACAATCTTGGAAACGAAGTTTGGAAATGCAAAGAGGCCAAACTGGATGTTGCCGAAGCCCCCACTCTTGGCGATCCGGAAAAGCGTGCTGTCCTGATGGAAGCGGTCGGCGCCGTTGCTTATTTGATGGCGGGTTCCGATGTGCTGATCATGCGCCATCCCGAATCCATTCGACTGATTAAATCCTATATCGATCTGATTTATGAAGGCGGCATGGCCACCGATGTTGCCGGAGTTCAAAAGCAGCTGGAAGCGGTCGATGTTGATTTATTGGCGCTTTCGCCGCAGCCGGATTTGACCATCGCCGAGGAGAAAAAACCGGCACCGGCTAAAAAAGAGGCTGCACCAAAGCCCGAACAGAAGGCAGCTCCGGCTGCTAAAAAG
>JARRJQ010000032.1:0-12202 GCA_037388985.1 Desulfobacterales bacterium
TCCTGTTTCCTTTCATGTCGTGCCGTGCGTGAAATCAATTTTGTTGACTGCGACACCGTCATCACCCCGACCGGCCCTCAGCACGAAATTATGCGTATTCAATTGCAGGCACATGATCGGGTCTTCCGGCGGGAAATGCGGTTTCGCGGGGTCAAAAAACTTCCGGGTCGTTTTATCCGAAAGAATTTCTGCCAGGGCTGCATAATGATCGTAGTCGTCAACACCCAGCAGATGTGAAATGTAGCGGGCGCACCATTCATCTTCGGGTGCAGGCTGCTTCAAGGACCAACCCATTGCAACCAGGCTCACCCTTGGCGGCTGCTTCGATAGAATATAGCGGGCGGTCGATTGCGCCAGTGAATAGCCGGCCGGTAAAACCTCATCGGCAACATCCAGGGCGGCCAGAACACCCTGTACCCCCGCTGAGCTCCGATGTACGACGGTTTTGCCCTTAAAAAAAGCAGCTCCGCGATACAGGATTTCGCTGGGTGAATTACCCAGATCAAAACCCTGGATGGGGATGCCGTCCACCTCCCCGATCAAAAGAAGCTGAGCGTTTTTCTGCCGGAGTGCAAATGCCTCTTCGGGAGTCGAGACCAGAATCAACTTGCGTATACCCAAAGAAAACAACAAAGGCGCGCAGGTAAAGGCACGGTAGACATCGATGATAACGGCCACCCCCCGGGCAGTTTGGGCCCCCTCCAACAGTCTGGCGCGGGTTACCTCCATTTCATTTCCCTTCTGGATAAACCGGTTCACGGAGCTAAGAATTACATTTTGTTTGACAAAAAAAGCGAATATCGGTACACATTTAGCACACATGTGCAATATTTGCTCTTGTGTGCGAAAAATCTATAACTCATCTCTTCGAATAAAACAAGCCCCAAATCTTTTTTAGCCCGATGGGTTGACTGACGGCATCGCCGCCGTCCGCACCATCAGCCGGATCAAAAAAAGAGGAGCAAAAACGTATGTTGACCGTACCCGAAACCATGAAAGCGGTGCTTTTAATGGGGCGCAATCATCTGCAGGTTCAGGAAGTTCCCACACCGAAACCCGGACCGATGGAAGTCCTGCTGAAAGTCGAATCCTGCGCCTGCTGCAGCACCGATGTGGCGCTGATGGACAGACCCCTGCCGGGGCAGCCTCCGTATGGCAATTTTATCCCCGGCCATGAATACGCCGGTATCGTCGCTGCCCTGGGTGAAGGCGTAGATGAATTCAGGGTGGGTGACCGCGTTGCTGTTGAAGCCCATCTGGGCTGCATGCGCTGCAGGAATTGCAGAAAAGGTAACTATACGGCCTGCCTGAATTACGGTACCTCAAAACACCGCGCCAACGGCATGACCTCCAATGGCGGTTTTGCCCAATATGTGATTAACAATATCAATACCGTTCATCCAATTCCGGACCATATCGACTTCAATGAAGCAGCCCTGATCACCAATCTGGGCTGCGTGCTGTATGGTTTTGAAACCGTCGGGGGTTATGTGGCCGGTGATCAGGTAGCGGTCATCGGGCCCGGTCCCCTGGGTTTGATCTCGTCCCAGGTCGCCAAGGCGCTGGGTGCTGAAAAAGTCTACCTGATCGGCACCCGTGCTTCACGCCTCAGCAAAGGTGCCGAAACCGGCGCCGACCGTCTGATTAACATTCACGAGGAAGATGCCGTCAAAGTCGTCCTGAAGGAAACCAAAGGCATCGGCGCCGACCTGGTGGTTGAATCCTCGGGCGCCAGTGAGGCCCCCATGATGGCCATAAAGATGGCAAAACCCATGGGCAAAATTCTTATGCTGGGGATGCCGCATGAGCCGGTTTTGGTTGATTTTGAAGACCTGCTCATGAAAAACAAGTCCATTCACACCGTCAGGGGGGAAGGATGGTCAAATGTTGCCAGAGCCGTCTCTTTGCTGGGTTCGGGAAAGATTACGTTGAAACCGTATGTCACTCACACCTTTCCCCTGAATGAAATCACCACCGCCTTTGACACCTTTATTAAACGTATCGAGGGCGCAATCAAGGTGGTTGTAAAACCGAACGAATAGTTCTACTCATACGTTTAAAAGAATTCGTTTTTTAATTAGCCGAGCCATAATAGTGTTATGTCGTTTATAGGTGTCAGGTGTCAGGTGTCAGCAAAAAGATGACAGAAGTCAAACAGTCTTCTTCATCCTCCTTTTTTCCATCTGGCTTCGGTCATACAGTCGCTGTCCTCTGAAAACCTGACACCTGAACACTGACACCTGACACCTGAATTAAAAGGAATTTGCCATGGATAAAACGATTTTGTTGATTGCCACCCATGACACCAAGGAAGAAGAGGCCCGTTTCCTGAAATCGTGCATCGAGGCCCACGGAATCCGGGTGCTGGTCATGGATACCGGTATTTTGGCGCCGCCCAAAGGAAATGTGGATATCTCCCGCAATGAAGTAGCCGAGCGCGCCGGGACACCGCTGGAAGATGCTCTGGCCAAAGGAGATAAGCGTGAGTGTACCGAGATCATGTGCCAGGGCGCCGCAAGCCTGACAAAAGAGCTCTATGATCAGGGGCAGATTTACGGCGTGATCGGAATCGGGGGGGCCCAGGGGACCGAAATTGCCAGCGCCGCCATGCGGGAGCTTCCCACCGGGGTTCCCCGTTTAATGGCCTCGACGGTGGCCAATGGTCCGCACCAGTTCGGGTTCTATGTGGGAACCAAGGATTTGACCATCATGCACACGGTTTCAGATCTGCAGGGATTGAACTTTCTCAGCAAGCAAATTTTGCAAAACGCCGCCGGCGCGATTTGCGGCATGGTCAACAATTTTGAAGGCCGGCTGCTGAAGCCCGACGGGATTCCGGTCGCCATGTCCATGCTGGGAACCACCACACCCGGTGCATTGCGCGCCAAGCAAATTTTGGAAAGCAATGGCTATGAGGTGGTCACCTTTCATCAAAACGGAACGGGCGGCATCGCCATGGAAGACATGATATCCGAGGGCGCATTTCAGGGGGTTTTGGATTTGAACCTGCATGAAATCGGCGACCGTTATGTCGGCGGGCTGCATGGCGCCATTCGCGCCGACCGCTTGACGGCCGCCGGAGCCATGGGGTTGCCCCAGGTTGTGGCTCCGGGCAGCGGCAATTATACGGTTCAGGGATCTGCCGAAAGTCTCACAGACGACATGCGCCGCCGCAAGCATTTCAATTACAACCCGCATTTAACCCTCGTACGTTTAGTGCCCGAAGAGCTCATTGAAGTGGCCAAAGAAATCGCCGCCAAACTCAATCGGGCCAAAGGACCGGTGAAGGTCTTTATTCCGCTGAAAGGATTTTCATTTCCGGACCGTGAGGGATTGCCCCACTGGGAACCCGAAAGCAACCGGGTATTTATCGATGCGCTCAAAAAACACCTCCACCATTCGATCCCCCTGACTGAACTGGACGCGCATATCAATGATCCCGAATTCATTGATCCGGTAATTGACGCGTTTATGGTCATGATGAAAACGCACTATGGAGCGAAATAGGGCTTAGCGTGATAAAAATCGAGACAATTGCCTGCGCGGGTGAAAACCAATCATAACGGAGGTATCGCCATGGGTATTGACGTCAAAGACTATCATCATGTGGCCCTTGTGGTCACCAACCTGGATAAGTGTTTCTCTTTTTACAGTAATGTGCTGGGTCTGAAGACCCTTGATCGACCGGACTTCGGCTTTCCCGGCCACTGGTTTCAGGTCGGCGAGACAAGCCAGCTGCATCTGATGGTGATGGATGAAGTCATTCCGGCAACCATGAGACACATGGCCATCGAAGTCGAAGATTTTGGCACCACCATCAAAACCCTTGAAGCAGAAGATGTTCCCATAACAGAAGGGCCTGCAAAGCGCGTGGATGGATCGGATTATTTGTTTTGCAAGGATCCGGACGGCAACCTGATCGAAATCGTGAAGCATTAAAAGGGATCATGGTGTTTCGCATAAAGCTGGATTCTGCCAGGTGCATCGGCTGTCTGACCTGCACGCGCTGTAATAATTTTGTCTGCGGTCCTGATTTTAAAGCTCAGCCGGTCCGGTCCGAGGTCGATGAAATCGGCTGCAATCAGGAGGCGGCCGCCATATGTCCGGTGGGCGCAATTTTTATTTCAGGCCCGAAACCACTGTCGCGCTCTATGAAAAATAGCAAACCACCGCTTTCGGTTGGCCGGTTTAGCCGGTTAAGCCCGTTAAAATAAGAAAAATACCTTGTTTTCTTACCGGTAAACGGGCTTACGGGCTCAACCTAATTGAGAATGCTTCTATCCTTTTTTGGAGGAATCCTTGGCGTAGTCGTAGATGCGCTGAATTTTCGGCTGCGAGCGTCCACCGGGGACATACTCCGATTCCATCCATATTTTTACGAGGCTTTTGGCCAGCTCAGTACCCATCACCTGAGAGCCCATGGTCATGATATTGGCGTTGTTGCTTTTAATGGATCGTTCGGTAGAGTATGCATTTGCACACAATGCTGCATAAGCACCCGGCACCTTGTTGGCCGTGATGCACATGCCGATTCCGGTTCCGCAGATCAGAATGCCGCGATCGTGGACACCGGCGGCCACCTGTTCCGCCACTTTGATGGCCACATTGGCATAAATGGGATCATCGCTTCCATAATCCTCGTATTCATAACCCAAGTCGGTTAACTGCTGCTTGACCACCTCTTTAAGCTCAGCAGCATTGGGATCGCATCCGATAGCAATCTTCTTCATGATAAAATGCCCTCCTATGGTTGCCGGTCCGGCTTATCTTTTACCGATTCTACATCAAACGGGTTTTTACAGCACAGCTGCCTTTTCCACAGCTTTCTGGATGCGCTGCTTGTCGCTATCTCGGATTGGCAGCAACGGCAGGCGCGGATGGCCTCCGTAATACCCCCCCAGCTCCATAGCATATTTGACTCCGGCCACCCCGGCTGCGCCGGAAACCGACTGATTCAGTCGAAAAAGCGTTGAATGCAGCATGCGGGCTTTTGCGGTATCACCATGGGTGTAAGCCTCATATAAGGCGCAGCAAGGCTCCGGAAATGCATTGGCCAGGGAGATGACCCCGCCGGATGCCCCCAGAGACAGACCGATAAAAAGGGTGTTCATCGTACCGGACAGCACATCAAAATCGTCACCGCAAACTTCCAGGTAACCGGCAAGTCCGGCCGGCGATGTGTCCTTCATTCCACCAATATTGGGGTGTTTGGAAATGGCTTCAATCACACGGGCAGACAGGGTCAGACCCGTGAATCCCGGGGCATTATAGGCAAATACCGGGATGCTCAGTGCATCGGCAACCTGGGTGTAATAGCCGATGAGCGCCTCATCGCTGAGGCTTTTTTTAAAATAAGACGGCGTGACCAGTGAAACGATATCCGCACAGAGCTCCTGCACCTTTTTCGAAAAGGCGATGGTCTGTCGCGTGGATTCATAGCCGGTACCGGCCATGATCAGCTGATGAGCGGCTTTTTCCGCCAGCACGATTTCCAACAGCTTCAACTTCTCGTCCTCGGTCAGACTCTTGCTTTCCCCATTGCTGCCGAGGACTAAATATCCATTTAACGGTGTTTGGCTGTATTTTTTTATATTCTCTTTAAATCGATCAAAGGCCACCTCATCACCGACGAAGGGCGTTGTGATCGGTGCGAAGATGCCGCAAACCTTTTGGGTCATGGGTAGTGCCTCCATTTCAAGTTCGCCCCAACCGGATCGGTTCTCGGGGACAGTCAGGCTATTTGAACATTCTCAATAGCTTATGATTTTAAAAGGCTTGCCGCCGTATTTTCATCCGTAACTAAAACATTGGCCAGTTTGCCTTTCAGCGCACCCAGAATAGCGGTAACTTTTCCCCGGCCAGTGGCAACACAGATTTTGTGTCTGATATTTCTGAGTTCCGCAAGATTTAAACCGATGGTGCGATCATCCAACTCACCCCAGCATTTATGACCGCTGCCATCGAAAAACCGACCACAAATCGCACCCACCGCTCCGGACTTTTTTAGTTTTACGGTGTCGGTTTTCTTTAAAAACCCCGACTGCCAGAGCATTCCTTTCTGACCGATCAAGCCGACGCCAAAAAGAACCAGATCGGCCTTTTTGGCAATTTCCAGGGTTTGCTGAATTTTTTGTTCTTTAAACAGCGTATCGCGAAGGGAACGGTTGCGCACGATGATCGGTGCCGGAATCACATGCGCCTTGGCCCCGAGCTTCTGGCCCAGCATCATGGTTAACATATTGTTGTCGCTACCCTCAATGGTTCCCAGCCCCCCGCCGATTTGAACCAGTGTCAAATGATTCATTTCGACAGGTTTGAATTTGTTGACCACATGATAGACCGTATATCCCCAGGTGACCCCCATGATGTGATAGTTGCCGACAATTTTTTCGAGATAGCGGGCAGCGGCCTCGGCAACCTGGTCCAAGGCGGTTTTTTCACTGAACTCATTGATTTTAACCACAATGGCTTGCTCAATATCGAATTTATTGGCCAGCTTGATTTCAATTTCCGTTAAGTCGTCTTTGGGATCGTTTATCGTGATGGTCACATAACCTTTGCGCTTGGCTTCCTTTAAGGTGCGGCTGATTTTAAACCGGCTGACACCAAACAGCCCGGAAATCTGCTCCTGGGTTTTGCCCTCCTGATAGTAGAGGTAACAAATTTTTAAAATATCTCTTTCACCGAGTTCACGCATACGTTCTAATCGAAAACCATCTGGCTTTCCGGCAACTCAGCCACCTGCCGGTTTTAATTTTAAAGTCCGGCCCGCAGTTCTTGAACGGAGGCCTTGCAGACCTGCTGAATCAGTTTAATGTCCGTACAGAAACCGATCATTTTCATTCCTTGATCGATCCAATATTTGGCTTTTTCCACCGAGTCTGTATGAATTCCAGGAACAACACCATAAGCTGCGCAAACATCAACTACCCGTCGGATGGCACTTTGTATTTCCGGGTCTTTGGTTTGTCCGGGTTTGCCGAATGAAGCCGACAGATCAGCCGGCCCAACAAAGGCAGCATCGATCCCCTCAACGGCCAACAGATCCGGTAAATTCTCAACGGCATCTTTGTGTTCGATTTGAAGGGCAATCAGAATTTCTTCGTTGAGGCGTCTCATGGTATCCAGGGCATCTCCGCTCTGGAAAAATGTGTGCTGTCTCGACAGGCCCATGCCCCTCTCACCCAGGGGTTGATATCGACACCATCTCACCACATTTTGCACATCTTCGCGGGTTTGAATTTGCGGGACCAACAGACCCGCGGCGCCTGAATCCAGAGGTCTTGAAAGATAGTCTGCAGACTGACGGCTGGCGGGTCGGACGATGACGGGGATGTCGGCGGCACGGGCGGCCAGGATCATGTCGGCGACTGTTTCCAGTGAAAAGCAGGCATGTTCCACGTCAACAAAGAAAAAATCAAATCCTGCCTGGGCAAACAAAACAGCAATAGCCGGGCTTCTGATTTCGGAAACCATCGGTCCGAAGACCACCTTTCCTTTTTTCAAAGCCTCTTTCATGCTGTTTTTAAAAATCATTTCAGCTGAAAAACCTTCCCCCGTTTATATCCAGGGTTACTCCGGTCATGTAGCTGGCCTCATCGGTGCAAAGAAAAATCACCCCGGCCGACACTTCTTCAGGGGTACTCAGTCGTCGCAGTGGAATCTGAGAAACAATCTTTTCGCGGTATTCTTCCGGTCTGGAGTTCCATAAATCGATCGTGCGCTGGCTGGCCAGCGTAATTGTCGGTGCGATCGCATTGACGTAAATGCCTTCGGGACCCAGTTCATAGGCCAGGTGTCGCGTCAGGCCGATAACCCCGGCTTTGGCAGCCGTGTAATGGCAGCCCGCTAAAGAACCCAGCCAGCGTCCGGCCAGAGCGGAAATATTGACAATTTTGCCCCCGCCGCCCTGCTTGCGGAACTGCTCGACGGCCACCTGGCAGCATAGATAGGTGCCTTTTAAATTGATATCCACCACCTTATCCCAGGCCGCCTCATCAATCTTTTCAAATTGGTGAGGCGTATGCAGCGCACCGCCGGCGACATTAACCAGAATATCCAGACGGCCGAAGGTCTCGACAGTTTTTGCCACCCCGGCTTCGATGGTCGCCCGCCGGCAGACATCGACCACCGCTCCGATGACCGCCCCCGCCGAATCCAATTCGGCAACTGCTCTATCGACCACCTCCCGGGCGATATCCGTCACGCACACCCGAGCACCCTCTTTTAGAAACGCTTTGCAGAAATGAATTCCCAGGCCACCTGAAGCTCCGGTGATAAACGCAACTTTTCCCTTAAGTCTCATTGGTAAATTCCTCGGTTCACGGCAGCTAGGCGGAGAAGCCTCTAAAACCTATCTCAAATATGTCTTTTGGCTTCCCGCCTTTTGGCGGGATTGGTGCCTCGCTTCAAATCCTCAACATACAAAAGTATGCCTCCGGTTTAAAGCTCGGCCCCGCCGCGCGTGTCCCGGCGAAGCCTTTAGGCGAAGACGGAATCTTGAACCAAAATCCTATTTTTGAGATCAGGTTCTATATGTTTAATATGCCCTAAAGTCGTAGTCCCGCTCTTTGATCTCAACTTTAATCTTCTTCACCTCTTCCACAAACGCTGCAAGATTATCCGAGGCTCTTTCGAAGATCTTCTCGCCCTTTTCTTTACTGGCGAGGAATGGATCGCCGATCGTGGCATCCTCAACGTATTCATGGTGCTCCATAGGGATAAATATGTTCTCCGTACCCTGGAAGATCACCGTTGGCACCCCGTCGGTCTTCGCGAATTCAGGCCCCAGCCACTCGGGCGCATGGGCCGTATGGGCTTTTGCGCGTTCCATATGCACACAGCGCTCATCGTGCGCCATACACTGGGCGGTTTCCATCTCCCCGGAATGCCAGGCAATCTTTTCTTCTAAAAGGTCGTTGATCACTTGAGTCCTTCGCTCGGTGGGGGTCATATACCATGCGCAGAAACATCCCGTTTCATATCGAAGACGCCGAAGCGCTTCGTCAACCACTTTCGTATTCGAAGCGTGCTGGCTTGTGTAGATCAACTTGTTAAACCCGTGAAAAATCAAGCTTCTCCCGATCTCGTAGACGATCCGCCTCAACGTCCCACCGGTAAAAGTTAGCGACCCAATGCCGTTATTTACCTTTCCCATATGGTGCGGCGAATATCCAACGGGGATCATGGGTGTATAAGGCACTTTGGCCTTTTTGGCCGCCCGCATCGTGGTCTCGATCGTCGCAATCGAATCGCACGCCAGCGGGATGTGAGGGCCATGCTTTTCTTGGCTGCCAATGGGAATCAAGACTACGTCCGTTGTTTTCAAGATTTCCTGAACATCAGGATATGCCATCTCCTCCATTGCATACGTCCACATTTCTTCTGCCATTTTTAACCTCTCTTTTGTTAAGATCTTTTATCTGTATTTTATTTTCTAAGCCGATTACCGCCGGGCCGGCTTGCGGCCGGTTTTGGCCTGAAGGATATCCCAGTTCGGGCTATAAGAAGGCGGCTTGCCCCCCAAAACGTTAAGCACATTTTCGGCCGAGCCTTGCGCCAGCTGGGCGACGACTTCCTTGGTCAGCGCCGCTGAGTGGGGGGTGGCAATCACGTTTTGCATTTGAAAAAGCGGGTTGTTGACATCCGGCGGCTCATTTTCAAACACATCCAGGCCCGCCCCGGCAATTTTTTGGTTTTTGAGCGCATCCACCAAAGCAGCTTCCTGGACAACTTCTCCGCGCGAAGTATTGATCAAAAAAGCACCCGGCTTCATCGACTCAAATTGTGCACTGCCCATTAGCCCCCTCGTCTGTTCGGTCAGCGGAACGTGCAAAGACAAAAAATCAGCGGTTCGAATCACTTCCATCATATCCTTTTTCAAAACGACGTCATCAGATGCCAATGTTTCCGCGGTAACAAAAGGGTCATAGGCCCAGACTTCCATGCGAAATGCCCTGGTGCAGATTTCGGCAACCAGACGGCCAATCCGGCCCAGTCCGATAAGTCCGACCCGTTTGCCGGACAGACCCTGCGGGCGATATTCCTTGCGCGATAAAAAATTTCCCTTGCGCACCTGTGCATCCAGGTAAAAAAATTGTTTGGCCAACGCCCCCATCAGAAAGACGCTATGTTCGGCAACCAGCCGGTCCTGAGGGCCTTTTACGCCGCAGACCACGATATCGTATTCGGTGGCCGCTTCAACATCGACATTGTTCAAACCCCCACCGGTGCGGGAAATGACCTTAAGCCGTTCGGCCCTTTGGATGGTCTGCCGGGTAACTTTGCCCGCTGTACGGATGATCAGTGCATCCGCATCAGCAATCAGATTTGCAATGGCTTCTTCAGTCGGTTCAGGGCTGATGGTGACCTCGGCCTTGCTTTGGGCCAAAAGACGAAGGCCGGATTCATCAATCCGTTCAGATAACAAGACCTTGTGCATATGAATGGCCTTACCAGGTTTTTAGAGGTTGAACATTTGAGCATTAAATGCTCATATGAGTAACGCCTAACCGATGTGGCTGCCATTTGTCAAGCAAAAAATAGGCGGTTGCAAAGATGGACACAGTCCGCTACTAGGGACAATTTGAAAGGAGTGTGCCGTCCCAAAAATATTTTACGAAATGACAGGCCGGTCATGTTATTTTCTGAAAACCGCTATGATTTCTAAGGTGCCGGTGGTCCGATATTTGCGATGAGATCAATGCTGTCGCCATCCCTGAAGGTTTGGATGCCAATCATCACAAACATCGGGCCATTGCGTCGTTTTGGGGGTTGATCATCAACATATCGGTTTTCAGAAAAAAACATGACCTCTTGCGCCGACGATGTGTATCCTGTCTTATTATTTAAGAGGAGGATGAACTTATGCCAAAAACTATCGGGTTTATCGGACTCGGTCTGATGGGCAGGCCCATGGCCAAAAATCTGATGAAAGCCGGGCACCGGCTTATCGTTCACAACCGGAGCCGGGCGGTGGTGGATGAACTTGCGGCCGAAGGAGCCACCTCCGCTTTTTCACCAAAAGAAGTGGCTGCATCAGCAGAGGTGGTCATCACCATGTTGCCGGAAGATTCCCATGTTGAAGCGGTGGTTTTCGGCAATCAGGGAGTTATTGAAAGTATTTGCCCGGATGCGGTCCTGGTGGACATGAGCACCATCTCGCCAACCACAGCCAGAAAACTTGCCGAAATTTTGGCCGCCCGTGGCGTGCACATGCTCGATGCTCCGGTCAGCGGAGGGGTGGAAGCCGCCACCGAAGCCACCCTGACCATCATGGTCGGTGGAAAACCGAATATTTTCAAACGGATACTGCCGATTTTTAAAAAAATAGGCAAAAATATCAATTACATTGGCGACCATGGCGCCGGCCAGGTAACCAAGGCCGCCAATCAGATCATTGTGGGAATAACGATTCAGGCCGTTGCTGAAGCATTTATCTTCGCGAAAAAATCCGGTGTCGATCCGGCCAGGGTGCACCAGGCCGTCATGGGAGGATATGCGCAGAGCAGGGTTCTGGAATTGCATGGCAAACGAATGCTGGATCGGAATTTTCAACCCGGAGGCAAAGTGCGGTCTCACCGAAAAGATATTGAAATCGCCCTGTCGGTTGCCAGGGAGCAAGGCATCTGCCTGCCGGGAACCTCAATGATATCCCAGTTGTTCAATGCGCTGGCCGCCCGCGGTGGACTGGATTGGGACCATTCCTCGGTCATAAGGGTGCTGGAGTTCATGTCCAATGTCGAGGTGGAGAAGATTTAACCTATGTGGTTATTTATGCGCCACCGGGACCCGAGCAGTTGCTCAAACAAAAGGGCGCCCGGGCGTTCGAACCGAAATGAAACGAAATCGGGCTGGAAAATCTTTTTGCGTGCAAACGGATAATTGTGGTACAGCGTTTTGCACTATCGTGTTCCGGAAATAATTTACAAAATGACGGACGGCCATGTTATTTTCTGAAACCCGCTATGATTTCTAAGGTGCCTGTGGTCCGATATTTGGGATTCTATCAAAGCTGTCGCCATTCCCAAAGGTTTGGGTGCCAATCATCCCAAATATCGGACCATAGTGTCGCTTCGGGGGTTGATCATCCACATATCGCTTTTTGAGCACAGCTAGACGTCAGATTGATGCGAAATCCCGCTCTGCGGGGCAGAAAAAAACATGACCGTAGGCCGGCTAGATGGGGTTTTGAAAGCGCTTC
>JARRJQ010000033.1:0-17317 GCA_037388985.1 Desulfobacterales bacterium
GCTTATAGCGAGACAACCATGATGAAAGGTATTTTTTATTGTGGTCAATGACTTTTTCTGTTGGACGAAAATTTTCTATGCTGACGAGACAGCAGATTTTGTTGATATAGACTTGTGGATTGCACACAAAATCCTCATAACGCATGATTAAATAATTGCTTAGATGGTTTAAATCATTAAGCAACACCTTGTGGGCAACGTACCAGTGAAGCATTAATTCGACAACCGAAGTATTTGACCATTTCTGAGTGGCTAATGAAACAGCGACAGGATGGCGAATTATAAAAACAAACTTAGAATCAGGAAACAGCGCCTGTAAAAAGCGGGAGCGAATTATATTAGGCGGTGATTTTTCGAGAAGTACTTTTTTGTTAGGATCATAATATGCGCCCCATTCTTTCAGCAAGGTTTGCCTGCTATTTGCAGAAACCAGCTCTGAGGTTTCGGAAAGATGGGAGTGTGGATTGAAGGCAAAACGTCCGGGGCCACCGAAAACTTTTGCAGCAGGAAAAACCGTTTGTAAATGTTGTCCCTCATCTTGAGGAACTCCGGTATCAGAAAAACCGCTTGTTAGCGGGTGGTCTCTCAAAATTCGGTGTAATACAGACGTACCGCTTCGATGCAATCCCCCTAAGAATAGGAACGCATTATTCTCTTGATTCGGTGTGATCGGTAACGGTTGTCGCATTAAATTTTATGCCGATACGCTTTTTGAAGCATTTTTTATTATATTGGAAGATTGTAAAGATATACTCTATTAATTTTTTGCAATTTATATGCCATCTATGTTTGACGATCAGTTTCCAGATTGTACGTATGAAATAAAGCGGACAAAATGACTTTTGAACTGCGGTCTTTGCGTACAAGGAATTGAAATCCTTTTTGAATAAAAAATCTAAAGATAATCGAATATTTTGCCGATAAAAGCTTTGGATAGGAGTTTATCCGGATAGGTATAACAATGGCATATTTAGGCGTCAGCAATACGGACTTTTTCTCATCGACGATCCAGCAGACTTCTCAGCTGGAATCCTTGGCCAATGGTGCGCTCTCAAAGGGAATCGATCTGTATATGCGGCAGGATTATCAGGGCGCAATCAGAGAATTTCGCCGATCGATCGGCCTGGCGCCGAATTCGTCCTACTCAACCAGTGCTTCCGAATATATGGCGAACGCTTATATGGCGCTTGACGATACGAATGGGGCGATCAAAGCCTATCAAGACGCCCTCCGTCGCAGTCCCGATCGCGATGATATTTACATCAGCTTGGGCAACATCTACTTCTCAGAGGAAAAGTATACAGAAGCCGCTGATGCTTATGAAAAAGCGGTCAAGCTTTGGCCGAGCGCCGGCAATCTTTATGCTCTTGGGCAAGCTTACTTAAAAGCCGAACGGTATTCCGAGGCGGAACTGGAATTTAATGCGGTTTTGCGCAAAGAACCCGACAAACCCAACGGATATTATGGCCTGGGTCTAAATTACAGCAAACAGGGCCGCTATGAAGAGGCTATTGCTCAGTTTAAGGAATCCATTCGAGTCAATCCCAAGTTCTATGATGGTTATGCAGAGATGGGTTACGCCTACGCGGATTTGGGTGAAATGGATGCAGCACAGGAAATCGTGAACAGCCTCGAGTCTGTCGCACCGGATCTGGCAGACACCCTCAGCCGCTATATGTACAAGGTAGATCCACCGAAGTTTATGTTTGCCTATGGCAACAAAGAATTTAATTACTATTTGCCCTGGAAAACACCGCTTTCGTCCCTGGACAGCTATTTAGCGACGCCCAATTCAGAAAAAACCTTTAAAATGGTTTTCCAATTTGACAAGGAAATGGACCGCGAATCCGTAGAAAATGTGCTCAACTGGAATATCGGCCGATCTACCCAGAGCGGACCCGGTCAAGCATACAATTATGGCTTTCCGGTTCCGGATACCGAAGTGACCCTATCTCCTTTTCCCCAAAGCGTGTATTACAATGCGGATGAATTAACCGCTACGGTTTATTTTACCATTCGGCAAAATGCCGCTGGTGACGGCACCATTGATCCTGCCCACATTGAATTTAAATTCAGCGGTGAGGACGCTTACGGGTATAAAATTGATTCCAAATATGATCAATTTATGGGATTTTCCGGAGTTGCCTGATCCCTATTTGGCCAAAAATCAGCTAACCTTTTTGATCCTTTCAACATTTAAAATTTTCTGATTCTTGCCTTTTAGCTAAACAGATAATCCCCGTCCTTGTCCGGATATTATCGTATTTTTACAAGCAATCCAGAAATTCCTGAATAATAATTATAACTTATTGAAATTAATTAAATTTTAATCCAGCACCATTCTATTTGGTAGCGGCCTGATCTGCTTTGTGATACGATTTAATGAAGGCGTGCAGCGCTGATCCATACGTCTATAAAACTACATTTGGGTAGTCTGGCCATTTGAAAATACTGAAATTAAAATTTTAAAAGACATAACAACGACTTAAGGAATTAGCTATATAGGCCGATATAATATTAGAAGCTATCTCAAAAATGCATCTAACGCCCAATAGCTGCGTTGTGAGCCTCCTTAAAATGCTCACATACTCAACGTATGCTGCGCTTTTGCGCTTGTCCCGCCATAGCCCGGCGGTACAGCGAAAGGCGACGGCGGATCGGCTCACGCTTGTTGAGCACATAAAATTTTTTCATGGGACGCGAAATCCCGCTGTTTAGCGGGGCTCTTGAACGTGATCTACTATTTTTGAGATATCTTCTAGTGTGATATTAAAGATCAAGCACGGCAATTTAAAATATTTTGCCGATCAAAAAGGCTGAATAAACAGAAAAGTAAATCTGCATAAATCATCTGCGTCGAAGAAAATGGCTGTGAAAAGTAAGAAAAATTGCACCTGTAAGAAAAGTGAATTGGAGCTGTCCCTGATTGAAAGCGAAGAAAAATTTCGCTTGCTGATGGAGCTTGCCACCGATGGGGTCCTGATTGTTCAAGACGGTAAGATCAAGGAAGTCAATTACTATTTGGCTAAAATGTGCGGTTATGCCATCGATGAGTTGCTGGATACCGACCTGGCCAGTTTTTTTCACCCGGACGATATTGAAACCATTGAAACCATCTATGAAAAGCCCTTAATCGACGATAACGCTCTGGCGGCTCATGAATTGACCTTAATGTGCAAAAACGGGCTCAAAGTCGATGTAGAAGTCATCGCCGGCCGATTCAATTTCCAGAATAAACCGTCAAACCTTTTAGTCATTCGTGATATTTCAGACCGCAGCAAATCCGCACGTGAGATTGAGCGCACCCGCCAGCTGGAATCCATTGCAGCGCTATCGGGTGGAATCGCCCATGACTATAATAATTTATTGACCGCAATCATCGGCAATATTTCGCTTGCCCAAACCTATCTCGATCCGGATGATAAAGTATTCCTGCTGCTCAGCCAGGCTCTCGCAGCCTCTAAAACAGCCAAGGACTTGACCCATAAATTAATCACCTTTTCTAAGGGCGGAACGCCTGACAAGCGGATCGCCGAAGTTCCCAAATTAATCAAAAACGCCGTGGAATTCACGTTGAGCGGGGCCAATCTCAAATGTGAATTTCACTTCTCGAAAAATCTCTGGCCGGTAGAGGTGGATACCAATCAGATAGGGCAGGCAATCTACAATGTGGTCATGAATTCCAGGGAAGCCATGCCCGATGGCGGTCTGCTAATAGTTCGTGCGGCAAATGTCACCAGCGATGATGATCTGACCAACCTCAAAGACGGAAATTATGTAAAAATATCCATTACAGACCATGGCAGAGGAATTCCAAAAAATATCTTGACAAAATTTTCAACCCCTATTTTTCGACCAAAAAAATGGGTAATAAAAAAGGCACCGGGCTGGGTTTGTCGATTTGCCATTCCATTATTAAAATACACGGCGGAAATGTGACGGTGGCGTCTAAACTCGGCAAAGGCAGCACATTTCATCTTTACCTGCCCAGTGCAACCGTAAAGACCCTCGATCACAGGGATACCAACACTTCAGAGCAGGAAATTCCAATTTTTGGTGAAGGCCGCATCCTGGTGATGGATGATGAGGAGATGATTCGCAAGCTGGCCGGTGAATTATTGAGCTTTTTAGGCTATGAAGTTGATTTTGCAATCAACGGTAGAGAAGCGGTCGAACGCTATCGGAAGGCGTTGAATTCCAATAAACCATTTGATGCCGTTATATTGGATTTGACTGTCAAGGGAGGTATGGGCGGCAAAGAAACCATCCAGAAATTGCTTAAGATTGATCCTCAGGTGATCGGCATCCTATCCAGCGGCTACTGCAATGATCCCGAAATTACGGATTATGGTCGATACGGATTTAGCGGTGTGGTAACCAAACCTTACACCATGGGTGAATTGGGCGAAAAATTGAATCAGGCCATTACGACCATGGGCAAAAATTAAAAATGGCTTCAAACCATTTTCATTCATTCACCCTGTCCAGCATCATGCCTCCGGAATCACTTCTGAGTTGTTTCAATAACCTGCATGATAGACTTTTCTATGATTTTGATTTTTTTGAGTCAATCCTGTATATTTCTTAGATCAGAATTAAGTTGAAATAATGGATGGTAAAGATGCATCCCATACGCTTAAAAAAAGGCAAATGGATAATTTTGCTCGTTTTGTTGGTCGCAGTGATCTGCGGCAGTTTTGCCGGTGCGTTTTTTGCTCTCACGCAGGATCTGCCCCAGATCCGCTCGCTTGAAAATTTCAAACCAGATGCCGTCACCCGAATTTATTCTGCCGATAAAATTCTTTTGGCGGAGCTTTTTTTAGAGAAACGGGAGCCCGTGCCCCTGGAAACGATTCCCAGATACTTAACGGAGGCAATCGTCGCCACCGAGGATCGTAAATTCTACAAACACAGCGGCGTTGATCTGAAGGGAATTGCCCGCGCCATCATCAAAGACATCAAGGCCGGCGAATTTGTTGAAGGCGCCAGCACCATTACCCAGCAGCTGTCCAAAACGCTTTTTCTAACACCTCGCAAAACATTGGTGCGCAAACTAAAGGAGGCTATTTTAGCTTTTCAGCTGGAGCGCCGATACACCAAAGATGAAATATTGCAACTGTACCTCAATCAAGTTTATTTCGGCAGCGGCGCTTATGGGGTCGAATCAGCAGCCGAGATATTTTTTGGTAAATCCGTAAAGGAATTAACCCTGGCTGAGTGTGCTCTGGTGGCGGGCATGCCCAAATCCCCCTCACGCTATTCTCCTTTAAGCAATCCGGATCTGGCTCTCAAAAGGCGCAATACCGTGCTACAGCAAATGAGCGATATGGGCATTATTTCAGATGCCGCTTATCAGAAGGCGGTAAGGGAATCGCTTTTTACAAACGGGCGACAGTTCAGGCAGTCAAAAGCACCCTTTTTCATAGAATATATTAAAAAGACCCTTGAAGATGAGCTGGGCTCAACCCGACTGTATAAGGGTGGCCTGTCCGTTTTCACGACTCTCAATTATCAGTTGCAATTAGCAGCAGAAAATGCCGTTGCTGATGGATTGGCTGCGCTGAACAAGCGTATGCGGAAGGCGCAAATGCCTGAAGCCGATCCCCAGGCCGCGCTAATCTCAATTGATCTGGCATCCGGCGGAATTTTAGCCATGGTGGGCGGAAAAAATTTTTCTGATAGCCGATTTAATCGTGCCACTATGGCGCTCAGGCAGCCTGGATCGGCTTTCAAGCCGTTTATTTATGCTTATGCAATCGAGCAGGGCTTTGCCCAAGATGACATTATCCTTGATGCACCGGTTGTATACAAAGGTGTCCAGGACGGCGAGGATTGGAAACCGGAAAATTTTTCCCCAGGATTTAAAGGCGAAATGACTCTTCGCCATGCACTGGCGATCTCACAAAACATACCGGCCGTTCGATTGCTGCAAACCTTAAGGCCCTATTTAGTGGCCCAGTTCGCACACCAGCTGGGCATCAAATCCTATTTGGCGTCGAATTTATCGTTGGCCCTTGGCACATCTGAAGTCACCCTTCTGGATTTGACATCCGCATATTCCGTTTTTCCCAACCGAGGCGAAAAAATCAAACCATTTGGAGTACTGGAGGTTGTCGATCGGCAAGGGCGTGTCATCTGGCGGGCTAGACCCCAGAAGAGACTTGTGATGTCACGCACCGGCGCAGCCATAGTAACCAATATGCTAGAGGGTGTCGTCAAGGAAGGCACCGGCAGGCAAGCGCAGGTTCTGCGCAGAGCCGTCGCCGGTAAAACTGGCACGACAGATAATTACAGGGATGCTATGTTCATCGGCTTCTCACCTTCGATCATTGCCGGTGTTTGGGTGGGGCGGGATCTCGGAGGCACTCTGGGTGATAAAGAAACCGGCGCCAGAGCCGCCCTACCCATATGGATTGATTTTATGAGGGCAGCCCTTCAAACTGAATCCCCTCAGTATTTCGACATTCCCGATGATGTCAGCCAAATTCGCATGGACCCCATCACCGGACTGGCCCAATTGGATAATTCAAAACCAGCTGTTGTGGCTTTGTTTAAAAAAGGCACCGAACCCGCGACCAACCCCTGAAGTCGCTTGATTTCGGTTTTATTTTTCAGAAAAAAGTGTTATATGCGATGCCTTAGAAAATTCCGAAATCAGCTAATTTTCAGTCTTTTCATGGAAAAATTTTTTCATCACGAAAACACGAAATCGAAAAGTAAGCTCATAAGTCTGGGATGCTTGGAAGCTGAAAAGATAGAGAGTTTGAAGGGGGATTTATACTCAGCCTCCTAGCCTTCTGGCCTTGCAGCTTTCCAGCTTTTTTGGGTTAGGCATTAGAAAAATGATACGTAAAGCAAACATACAGGATATAAAGGCGATTCACCGTCTTTTACAGGAATACGGAAAAAAAGAGGAACTTCTGGCACGACCGCTGAGCCAACTATACGATCACTTAAGAGATTTTTCGGTGTATGTGGGCGAAAATAATCAGCGATTGACGGGCTGCTGCGCACTTCAAATTTGCTGGGAAGACCTTGCCGAAATACGGTCTCTGGCCGTACATCCGGACCACATGGGAAAAAACATCGGAAAACAGCTTACGGAAACGGTTCTGCAAGAAGCCAAATCGTTTCAGGTCAAAAGAGTTTTCACCCTTACCTATAAGCCGAATTTTTTCAAGCAATTCGGTTTCGTAACTATCGAACGCTCCGAGCTGCCCTTAAAAATATGGGGAGATTGCATCATTTGCGTAAAATTTCCAGACTGCGACGAAATCGCAATGATGAAAGAGTTTTAAACCGATGAGCTATTCCCCAATGAATCCAAATACATGCGGGTGATAACATCTTATGGAGGGCTGTCAAATCGCAAAGAGCTAAGCGCATAGAGCATAGCGCTAAAAAATTGACTATTCTTCTTTCTGCCAAAGCGTTCTACCCTATGCACCATCCACCATGCTCTATGCTTAACCGATCAAGTGTAAATCACATTCAACGGAATGGGTGCATACTTCCACACCCCTGGTTTCGGCAGCAGATACTGTTCGCCGACTGTCAGCCAATTTAGGTCCGGCTTGATATCTCTGAGTTTACCGTCTTCAGGTTCGCGGGCATGGTAGGTTCGAGCATAACTTGCCTGGAAAATGCAGACGCCACACCTTTTCTCCCGGGCCACAATATAGTTTTTCCGAAAAGCGTGCGGTGACAAGCCGTGGGCTTGGGCAATTTCGTCCAATTCTTTGAGGGAACGTTTTATCAGGACCGCTTTGGAGATACCCCTTTCGGAAATGCGAATCAATGCCCTGGATTCACTGCTGCCCGCATATACCGTGGAGATTCCCGGAATTCGCTTGAGATACTGTGCTGCCACAATGCCCGCTGTTCTTCTTCCACCCACCGTCACCGGAAGCCCATAATATTCAAAAAACTTTTTTTGGATGTCCTCGGCATACTTGTCGCCTTTTTCGAAGATATCTTTGGAAATATACCGCAAGCTTCTGGCCATGTCTTCGGCTGCTTCAGTTATCGGCCAATCAATGCGTACATGAAAATGGGTGAGTCCATACTGATTTCTGGCTAAACCGGCTGAGTTAGCCTGAATCAGCAGCGCATAATCGACCGGCAGCATAAATTTTAAGAAGCTTTTGAAGTAGATAGATTCCAGATATTTCCAATTACGGTCAAACTTGGCCGACAGCGACAGTGTTTTAAAACGCAGTAGATTTTGCTTTGTGGTTTTATTGACATCGAAATATCGGATATACTTTTTGTGCTCCGGCAGAACTGAATTCTCAACAAAAATAACCAGGCATGCATTCTGGGATTCATATTCCTTGTCGGGAATGCGTCCCCGGGGTTTCATCTCCCGCTTTTCAACAAAGGGAAAGGGTGTTTGGCGGGAAATGAAATTGTGATATGAATCAATAAGCGTATATTGAATTAAAAATTGATCCAGTTCATCCCTTAGCAGTTCATAGTAGGATCGCTTTAGTTTCTCAGCTTGACTGAGTTCTTCCCTATAATTCCAGTGTGCCAAGATCTTCTCCTGTTATAAAATGCAAATTTCTGAATGTCTATAAAACCCATATACTTATTATTATTTTATCATGAATTTCTATAGAGTTAAAGAAGGAAAATAGAGTGACATTGCTCATCAGAAATTGATCGCTAGTTATTTGGTTTCCAATTTCTCCACCCAAAGATAAATTCTTTCGCGATACGCATAGCATATAAGGGCCAGAATCAGGCAGACTCCAATCAAAACGCCAAGCAGCCTATAATTTTCTTCATACAGAAATGCGCCCTGCAGACTCAGGACGAATGTCCCCGGTATTCTTCCAAGCCCCGCCAGCAAAACAAAAACTTTAACCGGCAGTGTGCTCAATCCAAGTCCCAGGCATAAGTAGTCCTTGGGAAATCCCGGGAATAAAAACAAAATAAACAATACGATCACTCCCTGACGCTTAATCCTCTTATCAATCTTCTCAAACCGATGGGCCGGAATCAGTTTCCTGACATAACGCTCACCCAACAAACGTCCGATCATAAAGTTCAGCCAGGAACCCATCGTTAAACCGATGCTCGAATAAATAAAGCCGGGCCAAACTCCGAACAGATAACCGCCAATAAAGCCTGTCGCCTCGCCCGGTACAGGGGCCAACAGCACCTGCAGAACCTGGATTAGCATGAAGATGAGGGGAGCACTGGACCCGTATGAAGAAATGAATTGTCTGATTTGATTCCGATCGGAAAACAGACGGAAATAATCTTTTATTTTTTCCCACAACGGAATGCCAAACCACCATACCAAAAAACCAAGAACAATCAGGGTTAATAGAATGCAGACTCCAATTTTTTTGGTATTGGCTGTTGAAGACATGATTCGCCGGATCTGTATATGCAATTGAAAGTCGGATAGGGCAAGCGGGTCGATCCGCCAGCTAATTCTTGTCCATTCGAAAATGCTCTTTTCTGTATATTTAGCGTTTATGCGGAACCATCTTCTTTTTTCTTTCCAAAGCTTTTTTTCGGGACCACCTTTCGATAAAACTGATCGCGCCGGAACCATAAGCACGCTTTACCCGCTCTTCTTCAACTTTGATACCTTCCGGTCCTTTGATCGCCGTCTTGAGGCACTCCGTTTTACAGAAACAAACCATACAGCTTTCCGGGGTGTGTCTCAAACCGTCTTTTCCCAGCGGAAAGACTGTATCCAGTTTTCCAAAACAATAGGGATGTTCCTCTTTTTCCTGTGTCATCTGTCGGCAATAGTGAATGCTCGGTAAGCGTTTTTTTGCCCGAGAACCTGTTTGGTGGTTCTCCTATGGCGTCAGCTTCTCGAATTCCCGGTTCATCTGTTCAATGTAGCCCTGATCCGCAAAGCTGAAATATCGGTTCTCGCCGATGATAATATGCTCATGAACGACCATTCCCATTATCCTGCCGGCGAAGACGAGTTGACGAGTGACGGCCACATCGTCTGCAGAAGGTTGCGGATCTCCTGAAGGGTGGTTGTGGGCAAAGATAAGCGCGGCCGCAGCATGGCTTAAGGCCTCCTGGATGACTTCGCGCGGATAAACGCTGCTTGCAGTCAGCGTTCCCTCAGAAATGGTTTTAGCAGCGATCACCTGGTTTTTGGAGTTTAAAAATATGATCTTAAAGAATTCTCGCTTTTTATCTCCAATGCTGTGATAGAGGTAATCGAAAAGCGCCTTTGAATCATTAATCGCATCTTTATGGATGAGCTTCTTTTTAAGATATCTATCGGCAACGGCCTTGATCAGCTGTATGGTGAAAAGGTTCTTGGGCCCAATACCGTCGACTTTGTATAGCTCCGCGGGTGAAGCTTCGAGAACCCCCTGAAGCGTTTTAAATCTTGCCATAGCGGCTTTTGCTGAAACTTTGCAGTCTTTCCGCGGTGTGCTCAGCGTGAGCAAGAGTTCGATCACTTCATAATCGTGAAACCCATCAAGTCCGCTGGCAAGAAATCGTTCACGCAATCTTTGCCGGTGCCCTTCCCCTTTATGTGTTTTTTTGCTCCCATCATCAGGCATAGAATGACTCTCTGTAACAAGTTATTTTGGTATCAAATGCCTAGTATCAGGTTTCAGATTTCAGGTTTCGGGTGTCAGGTGTCAGGATTCTTTACTTTTCGCCCTTGGCTGCTGCCATCTGACTTCTTATTGCTGGGTGTCTGATACTCAATACTCGTCTCTCGGCTGAACTTTGAGATCTGTCCTCTGTTCTCTGACACATGAAACCTGAAACCTCCATTTCAAACTCGGCGACCTGCAATCCGAAACTCGCAGCCCGCCTTACGCCTCGTCCAGCTCTTCTTTGAGCGTACGGGTCATCAACCGGTGTACCGCTTGTTTGGGTACCACATCCTCATAAAGGATACGGTACACTTCGTGGCATATTGGCATTTCCACACCTATGTCACGCGAAAAATTATAAACCGATTTGGCGGTTTTGACGCCTTCAGCGACCATGCGCATTTCTGCCAGGATTTCCTGCAGCTTTTTGCCCCTGCCTAATTTTACCCCGACTGTATAGTTTCGACTGAGATTACCTGTACACGTCAGTACCAGATCTCCAAAACCGGCGAGACCGGTAAAGGTTCTTGGATTTGCTCCGAGATTCAGACCGAGCCTGCGAATCTCGGTCATTCCTCTTGTAATCAGCGCAGCCCGTGTATTTAAACCCAGTCCGAGGCCATCCACAATACCCGCTGCTATAGCGATCACATTTTTAACCGAGCCGCCCAGTTCAACACCGATAATATCATCACTTCTGTAAACCCTGAAATAAGGCGTCGCAAATAAATGTTGCACTGAAGCAGCTATCTCAGGATTCTTGCACGCAACGGTGACCGTGGTGGGCATTTTTTTGGCAACCTCTTTGGCAAAGCTTGGACCGGAAATCACCACCAGTCGGCCTTCAAGAACATCAGGAAGATTTTCTTTGATCACACCGGACATGGTCAGATGGGTTTTTTGCTCAATGCCTTTGGAGGCCGATATCAGAATTAATCACATGAGAAGGCACGACAACCACGACCAAATTTTTATCGGATACGACTTCGGCCAGATCATTTGAAGCTGAAATATTGGGTGAAAGTTTATGGTTCGGCAGAAAAATATTATTTTCGTGAAATTTCTGAATATGGTCTTTGACCTCTTTTTCAAACGCCCAGAGGCTGACCGGGTAGCCTTTACCGGCCAGCAGATCAGCGATGGCCGTGCCCCAGCTTCCGGCGCCCACAACGGCTATTTTAAATTTTTTCGGATTAATTTTAATTCTGCTTGCCATAGCTTACCGTGCCCAATTAACCAATGGAAAATCGTCAAGCAATGGGCGCTTACTCATCTTCTTTTTCGGCCAGTCTGGCGGCACCCACAACCCGTTCATCAGCTTCCATGCCCATCAATTTCACACCCTGAGTATTACGGCTGATGATCGATATCGAATTTACCGGCATTCGAATTACTTTGCCGATGTTGGTCATCAGCATCAAATCGTCTTCATCAGAAACCAGTAGTATGCCCACCACCAGCCCGTTGCGTTCGGTGGTTTTAATCGAAATAACGCCCATGCCGCCGCGTTTCTGAACCGGATATTCATCGATAGAAGTACGCTTCCCATATCCGTTTTCAGTCACCGTGAACAGCGTTTGACCATGGCTGAGCACCTCCACTCCCACAATGTGATCTCCCTGAGCCAGTCGCATGCCGCGAACTCCAGTGGCCACACGACCCGAAGGTCGAATATCGGATTCGTGGAACCGAATGGCTTTCCCGCTGTGCGAGCCTAAAAACACATTCAGCGTGCCATCAGTGAGGCGCGCGGCGATCAATTCGTCGTCCTCAAGCAAATTCAACGCAATGATGCCGCCTGCACGTGGACGGCTGAAGGCCATTAAATCCGTTTTTTTAATCACGCCATTTTTGGTGGCCATCAAAACATGATAGCCCGGCTTAAATTCAGGCACCGCCAAAACCGTGGTCAATTGTTCCTCTTTTCCGAGATTCAGCAAGTTCACAATAGCTTTTCCAAGACTCATGCGACCGGCCTGAGGAATATCGTAAACCTTGCACCAATATACCTTACCGAGGTTGGTAAAGAAAAGAAAGGTATGGTGGGTTGAGGCGATAAATAAATGCTCAACGAAATCATCTTCTTTAGTACCCATGGCCGTTTTACCTTTCCCGCCCCGACGCTGATTTCGGTAAAGCGTAATCGGGTTGCGTTTAATGTAGCCCCGCTGGGAAATAGTAACGACCATGTCCTCTTCTACGATCATGTCCTCAATTGTAATTTCTTTGGTCTCCGAAACAATTTCCGTGTAGCGTTGATCGCCGAATTGCTCCTGTATCGCTGTAAGTTCATCTTTAATGATATTGAGCACCAGACGCTCACTGGCCAGAATTTCTTTAAACCTGGCGATATCTTTAAGCGTATTTTTATAATCCTGTTGAATTTTTTCCCGTTCGAGTCCGGTAAGTCGCTGCAGTCGCATATCCAAGATCGCCTGGGCCTGTTTTTCGCTCAAACTAAATTTCTTAATTAGCTGAGATTTAGCCTCTGACGGTGACTTGGAAGCACGAATCAGGGCCACCACCTCATCCAAATTATCCAGCGCAATTTTTAACCCCTCTAAAATATGCGCCTGATCTTCGGCTTTTTTTAGATCATAACGCGTTCGCCGAATGATGATCTCTTTACGATGCAGGATGAAATACTGCAGGATCTCTTTTAAATTGAGTAATTCGGGACGGCCATTGACCACTGCCAGAAATATGGTTCCGAAACTCGTCTCCATGCGGGTATGCTTATAAAGCTGGTTGATGACCACCCCGGTGATCTGATCTTTCTTCAGCCCTAAAGCAATTCGCATGCCTTCTCGATCCGATTCGTCTCGGATATACTGGATACCGTTAATCTCTTTGTCTCTAATGAGTTCGGCAATATTTTCAATCAGTTTGGCCTTATTTACCTGGTAGGGAAGCTCGGTGATCACCAGGGTTTCCCGTTGTGTGCGTTTGTCTTTCTCAACCGCAATTCTGGCCCTCATTCGGATGGCGCCTCTGCCGGTATGGTAAGCGTCCCGTATGCTCTCACTACCGTATATAATACCTCCGGTTGGAAAATCGGGACCCGGGATAATTTTAATCAGCTCATCAATTGAGATGTCCGCATCATCGATTAGCGCCTTCAGGGCCTCAATAACTTCGGACAGGTTGTGCGGCGGAATATTGGTCGCCATTCCCACGGCAATACCGGCCGAACCATTGATCAGCAAATCGGGGATGCGGGCAGGCAAGACGGTTGGCTCGTTTAAAGATTCATCATAGTTGGGGACAAAATCAACTGTTTCTTTTTCTAAGTCCTCCAGCATCTCATGGGCTAAGCGCGTCATTCGGATTTCGGTGTAACGCATGGCTGCCGGTGGATCCCCATCAATAGAGCCAAAGTTGCCCTGACCGTCCACCAGTGGATAGCGCATGGAAAAATCCTGGGCCAGCCGCACGATCGTATCATAAACCGCCGCATCACCATGAGGGTGAAATTTACCGATGACATCGCCCACAATACGGGCCGATTTTTTATACGGTTTGTTCCAGTCGTTTTTTAGCTCCCGCATGGCATACAGTACACGCCGGTGTACCGGTTTGAGTCCATCACGCACATCCGGCAGTGCCCGGCCGATAATCACGCTCATGGCGTAATCAAGATACGATTTTTTCATTTCTTGTTCGATACTGATTTCAGCAGGACTTTGATTTTGATACATTACGACTCCAGAGGTGAAAGTTATTGGTTATAACCACACGTCTAACAGCTGGGTTCGATCATCTGCTGATAGCTCGCCTGATAGATTTCAGCTAATGTTAAAAAAGCGGTAACCACCAGCGGACCGTAAATAATACCCAGTATGCCGAAGAGCTTCAATCCACCAATAATGGATAAAAACACGATCAGGGTGTGCATCCGCACCCGCTGGCCGACCAGCCTGGGCTTAAAAAAATATTCTATGCCGCCTGAAAGGATAATATAAAAAATAAGAAAAAATATACCGGCTGCCAAACGGCTCTGTAAAAATAAAAAAACCGCTGCCGGAACAAATACGACTCCAATCCCGATAATCGGCAAAAACGCCAGCAAGGCCATGATGACTCCCCATAAAAAAGGCGATTTTAACCCGAAAAGGAAAAACACAAAGCCGCCCAGAGTGCCCTGGATTATCCCTCCCAGCCCATTGCCGAGAAGAATGGCAGCGGCTATATCCTTAAATTTTTGAATCAACTTTTGGTCCTGGTCTTTCGGTAAGGGGGATAGTTTGACGATAAAGGCCACCAGGCGCTGGCTGTCAATTAACAGATAAAAAATAATTAATAGCATAAAGAAGAAATTGACGATAAATTTGAGCACATTGGTCGTAATGGACCTCGCCTGCTGATACAAAAAAAGCCCCACCACTCTGCCGATCTCTGCAATCGCTTTGTTGAGCTGTTCGCCTGTGATGTGGATTTTAAACTTGGCCAAAAAAAGGTTGATCGTGTCGAACAGATCGCTTTTTTGGAGCAGTTCCAGAAAAGGCTTGTTTTGAAGAGCACTCCGCGCCGTCAAATATAAATCCCAGGCTTCATTGGCCAAAATCCCGACAAAAAACGACAGCGGCAAAAAAAGGACAATGAAAATCAGAAGACATGTCAGCAGCGATGAAATGGTCGAATTTAGCTTTCGATGGATAAAGCGATAAATCGGAGCAAAGACACCGCTAACAACGATGCCTAAAATGATGACCGACAGAAAAGGCCACAGAAGCCAGCCCATCAAAATGCAGGACGCAATAAAAACAGTCAGAAAAAACCATAAAATCATATCCCGGGAATGCTGATTGTTCACGTTGCCTCCAGCAAAAATTTAATCCAAGCGCTACCTGGTGTGGCCGCTTTCTACCAAAAAGTGTCCCGGCCTTTTAGACGATCACTTACTCCACACCTATATAGTGCGCCAGGTAGTCGAAAATGGTTATCGTCTAAATCAATTTGGCAGGAAGCCGAAATAAAGCCGAGTCTTAGAGATAACGCTCACGCAAACACACCTCAACATCTAGCGGTTGCCCACGCAGCGAGGTTGGCCGTTGCAATGATTATAATCAAGTGAGGGCTCTTGTAAGGTTTGAGGACAGGCTTCTTACTTGGCGATAACCCCCCCAGCCGCAAATATGAGGAGGATTTCATAAATAAACACTGGGACATAACTTTCAAATAGCGCATAGATGATGCCGCCGCCAATAATGGCCGGGACGGCACATAAAACCAAAATACCCAACTTGCGGCCGACGTCCATTGTTGTTAGACCTCCTTTTGGCACTAACTTATAGCAATTATGACTAAAAAAGTAAAGAAAAAAATTAGCGTTCGACAACCATCGCCATTCCCATTCCGCCTCCGATACACATGGTAATTAACCCGGTATTATAACCTTCACGCAGCATATGGTTCATACCGGTAACCATCTGGCGGGCTCCGGTGCAACCGATGGGGTGACCCAGCGATATACCGCTGCCGAGCTCATTGGGACGCTCATTTTCAATGCCCAGTTCCCGCATGCACCCGATGGCCTGGGCCGCAAAGGCCTCGTTGAGTTCGATCATGTCGATATCTTTCAGCGTCATGCCGGCCACTTTTAAGGCCTTTCTGACAGCCGGGACCACTCCAAGCCCCATATAGGCGGGATCCACTCCGCCGGCAGCAAATGTCTTGATTTTTACAATTGGTTCAAGGGATAAATCTCTAGCTTTCTGTGCACTCGTCATTAATACCGCTGCTGCTGCATCGTTGATGCCGGAGGCATTTCCAGCAGTTACCGTGCCGTCCTTTTTGAAGGCCGGTCTTAGCTTGGCCATTTTGTCCATGTCGGTATCCATGGGGCGCTCATCTGTATCAATTGCGCTCTCACCCTTGCGGGTCTTGACGGTAACCGGTACAATCTCTCGGGCAAAAAGCCCTTCTTTGATCGCCGTACGCGCACGGGTATGGCTGAGGACTCCCAGCTCGTCCTGCTCACGGCGGCTGATGTCATACAGAGACGCGATGTTTTCGGCCGTGAGACCCATGTGATACCCGTAAAAAATTTCCCACAGTCCATCAAAAACCATCAAATCCAGTATTTCGCCGACGCCGGTCAACTCCATCCGGTGACCCCAACGGGCTTTAGGCAATGCCATCGGTGCACGACTCATGTTTTCCTGACCCCCTGCCAGAACCACCTCCGCCTGTCCCAACATGATGGCCGAAGCCCCCAGGGCAATTGCTTTTAGACCCGAAGCGCAAACTTTATTTATGGTGTAAGCCGGGGTCTCTTTGGGAATTCCTGCGCCGATCGCGGATTGCCGGGCCGGGTTTTGCCCCTGAGCGGCCTGAAGGACGTTGCCCATGACAACTTCATCGATGGTTATCGGATGGGCATCATCTTTCCAGTCATAGGATTTCTTTTCAAGATCTGTAAGTCCTTGATCTTTCAGTCTATCCGGAGCTGAATCCTTCATGATTTCGCCAGGAACCGGTCTTAAATTGACCCGGTTTAAAACATCTTTCATGACCATTGCGCCCAATTCAGTCACCGGGGTGTCTTTTAAGCCCCCGCCGAATGTTCCGATTGCCGTTCTCGATCCGCTTACAATGACCACCTCTTTCATGCTCAAACCTCCTATATCGTATCTTAGTGCTTATCCAAAAAATATAGACTCTATTTCGGAAAAGGGCCAGTTCCAGATGGAAACTAATTTGCTTAACATACAATAAAAAAG
>JARRJQ010000034.1:0-12981 GCA_037388985.1 Desulfobacterales bacterium
ATCGCAAATTGATCAGCCTGCAGGAAGCCAAACGAGAATCAAAAGGATAACAGATGCGCCCGATTATCTTAAAAATAAATCTCATCCTTTTCATCGCTCTGGCCTTGGGTTTCAGCGGTTGTTCGCATACGATGAATTCGGCAAAAACGCCAGTGACTTCCCCTAACACGCTGCTGCCAAGAGAAAATAAATACTCCCGGGAAATTGTGGAGCTAAAAAATGTGGTTCGGCGGAATCCAAACGCTGCCGAAACAAAAAAGGCGCATCTGGAGCTTGCAAACCTGTATTTGAACCATAAAAATCCCCAGCGAAACTATCAAGAGGCTTTAGATCATTTCAGAGCCTACGTTGCAACTGCGGACTCTTCGATCAACGAGGAAACGCTAAACTGGATGGCGGCGTTAAAAGAAATTGACCGCCTTTTGGAAGAGATTACACAGGTACAAAAAGAGCTTGAGAAGTCCAATCAGGCTGCGCTGGCATTCCAAAGGACCAACCAGAAATTAACCCGCGAAGAAATCCTGCTCCGCGAAAAAAACCGCAAACTCGAAGAATCCAATCAGAAATTGGAAAAAACCATTGAAATGCTCCAAAACCTTGATCAGCGCCTCGAAGAAAAAAGAAAAAATTTTACAAATCAGTGATTTAACGATTTGCTATTTCACCAAGCGGATATCAGCCGCTGACCGTTGCTGCAATGACTTCCCTTTATGCTGCGAGAAATATTCTGCGCCCAGGGCGCAAGCTAGACTGCATTCTTTTCAGGGGCACCGGAAGCGATGACGGCGCTTCTGTGTGAGTCCGATAAATTTTTGACATTATCAGCCATCTTTAGGATAATTTAAGTATTGGAGCAGAAATAAATTCGTTTAATTTCACTTCACAAGCCCGATACTTAAAATCGACAAAATTCTGTGTAAATTTAATATCATAGAATTCATTATATTGAATATTAACGATTCCACCGAAACCATGTTACTGGTCAGGAATATGAAAGGTTATCAATGATTAATATATCGACTTTAATGTGGGGAATTATCTTTGGTTCAATCGGTTTAGGATTTTTTGTTTATGGCAAAAAACAAAAAGCCATTATTCCGATTTTAAGCGGCATAGGGCTAATGGTATTTCCGTATTTTATTTCAAATGTATATATCATGATCCTGTCAGGTATTGTTTTGGTCGCATTGCCTTATTTTCTAAGAATTTAATGCATATATTCAACAAGTATAAAAATAGCATCAGGAGTTTCAACCCGATATCTTTGCAATAAAACACACCACATCACGTTCAAGATGGGCGGGAAAAGACCGTGCCATTTTAAAGAAGCATCAAAGAAAACAAATTTTTTGCTTTTTTATAACCGTGGGATCATTGTTTCCAAATCTTTCAGCTTAGCGTTATCAGGACTCCATATGGAGAGATAAAATGGTGTTAAAGCCAATCAATCTTCAAGAAAAACTCGCTAAATTCTCTGACCATTGGTCACCTAAAATCATTGCCCAAATGAATGACTATCATTTCAAACTGGTGAAATTTGAAGGCGACTTTATTTGGCATAACCATGACGATACGGATGAGGTTTTTATTGTGCTTAAAGGAATTATGTCTATTGAATTCCGTGATGGAAAGGTGCAATTGAAACAAGGCGAATTATTTGTTGTCCGGGTGGTGATTTAACTGCTGAAGATAACGTTTGGATATGAATCTCAGACAACAAACCGATGGAGCTAAGGTGAAGATCCCTGGCGTTTTTATGAAAAAGCCGTGAGTGCACAATGAGCACCTGCCACGCAGTTTAGGCGAAACATTAGGCAAATGGGGGGAATCCGATGAAAGAAGCCATTCATCCCCAAAGCTTGAGCAAAGAGTTCTATACCCCTGAAAAATGTTACATTACTGAATTGTCCAATACACCTGACGACCCGGATGCATCAATCGCAAAGGCGAGAGTAGAGCCCGGTGTAACAACCCGCTGGCACCGGCTTATCGGAACCGTCGAGCGCTACTATATTATCAAGGGCAGGGGACGTGTGGAGATTGGTAACCTACCGCCCCAGGAAATACGCGATGGTGCCATTGTGCTCATCCCACCGATGTGTCGTCAACGAATTACCAACACAGGCTCGGAAGATTTGGTCTTTCTGGCTATTTGCACACCCCGGTTTACCGATAATGTTTATGAAGACCTTGAGGACAGCCCAGCTTGCAGGGATTCAACTGCCTGACATCGTCGCACCATCGGCTTGCTTTAAGAATGAAATTTGAGTAATTATGAGTTCTCATCTCCAACCTGGGTAATGCCGGGGACAAAGAGCATGCCATGACAATCATTAAACCAGGACCCAAGCTCTTTAACTGGATTTATACGATCATAATTTTGTTTTCAGTTGCCGTCACCGATTACCTGACCGGATATGAATTGGGTTTTTTTGCCTTTTATTTTCTACCCATCGCCTTTGCGGCCTGGCGCCTGGGACGCTTTTCGGCCTTAGCAACAGCAATCTTCTCAGCACTGGTCTGGTTCTGGATGGATGCATTGACCGGGCATGTGTATCGGAACAATGTTGTTGCCGTCTGGAACACCATCATCCGATTGATTTCATTTATGATTATCGGGTGGGGGTTAGCTTGGATTCATGATTTATTATCGAAGGAGCGTTATACAACGGCAGAATTGCGCCGAGCCCTCGCTGAAATCAGAATCCTGGAAGGTATCCTGCCAATTTGTGCATCATGCAAAAAAATTCGGAGCGAGCAAAACGAATGGCAGCAAATGGAAGTGTACATCACTGCTCATTCCAAGGCACAATTTAGCCACGGCCTGTGTCCTGAATGTGCCAAACGCTATTTAGAAGATGCGGGACTGGCCAACAGCGCAGCTAAACCCGATCCTGCTGTCGACAGCTAACGATAAGGACCGAATGACCCTCAGCCCAGACGGAAATAAGGCAGTGTGCCTTGAATGAAGCATCCAGAGCAGTTAGGCTAAATCTAATTTTTTGATTGCTGGACAGAAAAGATAATAAATAATAAAAGAAATTATGAGATCGAAAAAGACAGATTTAGAGCAAGACAGGTTGGATCGGTTCATCGCCGAGGCCCGGCGCAACCAAAAGCAGCGCGATCAGGGCTATCGGGAGCAAGCGCTTAAAATTTACCCGTGGATCTGTGCGCGATGCGGGCGCGAATTCTCAGGCAGAAGACTTCGTGAACTCACGGTGCATCACAAGGATCACAACCACGATAACAATCCGCCTGACGGCAGCAACTGGGAGCTACTGTGTCTGTACTGTCACGACAATGAGCACTCGCGTTATCTGGATCAGCAGTGGGCCAACCCGTTGCAGCCCGAAAGCGAGCAAGAGAAATCAGGCATCGATAAGCCCTTCGCCGATCTTGCATCCCTGCTAAAGCACAAAAAGTAAGATATCGGCCTGGCCACACGATCGAACATCTTCAAATAGTCGGCAGGATCGAAAGCTGCGTCGCATCAGTGCAAATCGGATAATTATAGCACTCATGAAAACCCGTCTGATCATATCTTTGTTTATCACTTTCGGCATCCTGACCTGCGCCTCTGCGCCTATTCATTCAGTTACTATTTTTGTCATAGAAGGACGCGTCTTTGATAAGAAATCAAATTTTCCGCTTAATCAGGTAAAAGTTTACTTTATCGACACAGGCTATGATGAAGTTCTTTCTAAAAAAGCGACTCCAATTGAGATCGGACTGAGTGATACAAAAGGAAAAATTGATCTGCGATTCAACTATCTATGGGAAAGAAAAAAGTCTTATTATGACAACCCGGCCAGAAAAACATTTGATATTGCGTTATCCCGGGAGGCTTATGAGACCCAAAGGTTTCATTTTAAGGAATCTGAACTCGAAACGGATAGACTTGCATTTTTGGTTAATTTAAACAACATCTACATGATTCGCGCACTGGAATAAGCGGCCCCTGAATCGTTCGGTTTCAAGATAGCCGGGGTCCTCAATGGCCGCGACGGCCACTTTTTTTACGAAATGAAACAATGGTCGAAAAAGAAAAATCAGCTATAGGCACCTCAAACCGGGACAAACCGCTGCCATCGACAAAACCGAAGGCGTTTAAAGCAAAAAGAGTGACTCGCAGGTATATTCAAACTCTAAACGCCGAGCCATCTGTGGTTCATGCGTTAATCTGCCCGGTAAGGGAAACCGAATGGCTTGATGGGTGGGATTACGATCTGATTTTTTCGCAATCCGGTTTAGCTGAAGCCGGCTGCGTTTTTATCTCCAGAAATAAAGGTGAAAAAGATACGATCTGGATGATAACCAAAAGAGATGATCAAAACTTTGAGACGGAGTTTGCACGCATCACCCCGGAGTCCAGAGTCGCCTCTTTAACCATTCGGATCGAAGATGGCGGCAATCACACCTCCCGGATGCACATCGCTTATACCTTTACCGCCCTGAACGAGGAAGGCAATCGATTTATTGAAAATTTTACAGAGCAAAATTTTGTGCAGGATATGAAATTCTGGGAGGCGGCCTTGAACCATTACCTGGAAACCGGGCGGCCCCTTCCCAGGTCCGATCGCGAGCACTGGTTAAAATACGAATCCGTAAAAAGGGAGCCGAAGAAAAACCGATGACCTCACCAACGTTTTCCTACTACCGCACACCGTTAATTCTCCTGGCGATAGTAATCCTGGTCTGCATCGCAACGGTCATTAACCCGCCGGCAGGACGGATCAGCTGGCTGCTGGAAGTCGGACCGGGGCTTGCCGGGATTATCGTGCTGATATTGTTTTATCGTCGATTCCCGATGTCGCACATGGTTTACTGGTGCGTATTTTTTCACATATTTATCCTGATCTACGGCGGTTATTACACCTATGCCAAAACACCTTTGGGCAATTGGGCGATGGAGGCTTTTGGTTTCGGCCGCAACCACTATGACCGTGTGGGGCATATTGCTCTTGGCGTGTTTCCAGTGTTTATCATTCGCGAGACTCTTTTGCGTGTCACGCCCTTGCAAAGGGGCGGCTGGTTTTATTTCATTGTTTTCAGCATCGTGCTGGCGATCGCCGCTTTCTGGGAGCTTTTGGAGTGGTGGATCGCGCTGGTTGCAGCCCCTGATGTCGGCACGGCCTTTTTAGGCTCGCAGGGCGATATCTGGGACGCACAGTGGGATATGTTTCTGGCGCTGATTGGAGCCGTGGTAGCCGTACCGCTGTTTTTCCGGTTGCACGACCGGTCCATGGCGCGGTTGCGGAAAATTTTATCATGCAAGGAAGATCGGATTTCAAATTCAATCCGGTAATGACCCGATCGGGTCAATGCCCATTAAACGGAATTACCCAGACCGGATGACCATAAAGTGCTGTTTACACGGTATAGTTAAATGAGATTCGGTTTGCTTGATCAGGTGCGCGCGGCGTGCAAAACCGTGGCCGAGCGTGCCACTCACGTGCAAATTAACACTGATCGGATCGCTTCCTATGCGGCATCCTTACCCACTGAAAAGACCGCTTTTCCCGAGCATGATCCGCAGAGCCATTATTTGGGCGGGGGTGAAGATACGGCCGCTTTTTTTCTGATCCTGGACAGCATCAATTTTGGCTCGGGTTATTTTCCGCACCTGAAAAAACGCCCGGGCAGATCCGGCTATTTTACAGTGGCCGGTTGCCTAAACGACCGTTTCAAAAAACAGGGGCTGCTTTCAGCAATTGAATTAACCCGGCTGACCGCCGAAGACTGCCGTATCCTATTTCAGCAAGACCCCGACAACCCGATCATCGGTGAACTCATGCAGTTTTTTGCAAAAGCGCTAAATGACCTGGGCGGGTACGTCCAGCAAGATTTTGACGGCTGCTTCACCGGTTTGATTGAGGCAGCAAGCGCATCTGCGGAACGGCTCATGCATCTGCTAATTCGCATGCCCTATTTTTATGATATTGAATTATATGACACGCTTGAAGTCCCGTTTTATAAACGCGCCCAGCTAACGGCTGCGGATCTGTCACTGGCATTTGGCGGTAAAGGCCTGGGTAAATTTGGCGATCTGCAACATTTGACTATTTTCGCGGACAATCTGGTACCGCATGTGCTGAGGATGGATAAAATTCTACTCTATACCGATGAGTTAATCTCGCAGATCGACTCCGGAAATTTAATTCCGGCCGGCTCGGCGGAAGAGATCGAGATCCGGGCCTGTGCGCTGCATGCCGTCGAGCTTTTGAGAGCCGAGCTGCAAGCATCCGGACATCAGGTGACATCCATGGGACTTGACTTTTTGCTCTGGAATCGCGGCCAACAGCCGGCATACAAATCCTTTCCGCGCCATCGCACCCGAACTGTTTTTTATTGAAGCAGTTTTATCCGGGTGACACACTGCCAACCCCCGCTCAAAAATTAAAGGCCGCTCCGTACGAAAAATTTGCATTATTCCTGTAAAATCTGGTAAAATTATAAAAAAGGGTTCCAAAGCCCCATCCAGTCGGCCTCAGACGGAATAGCCGCATTGCTCCACCGAAGACGGATTAACATGCTCATCCGCCAGAAGGTGTGACGGATTGCGCTTTTTCACTTGTCCCGCCATAGCCCTGCAACTCGTCAAAGGGCGACGGCGGATCGGCCCGCGATTGCTGAGCACCATAATTTACTGAGAATCAGACGCGAAGTCCCGCCTGAGGCGGAGGTGAGCCCATACATTTCTTTTCAACAGAAGCGAAATACCGCTCCGATAATGGCGGGGCTCTCAAACGCGACCTGAGGTTTTGAAACTACTTCTACAATGCTTTTTAAAAAAAGCAAGGGCGCATAAAGATTTTGCAACAGGTGCCGATAATTAAGATAGGCACACTGGCCCGCCTCAATTTCATTACACGCGTTTGCCCTCGTCGCTCTGGCTAGCGGCATATTGCTGGCAGCCGGCAATGCTTTGCCGAAAAGGCTGCAACAAAAGATGATGGCTCACGTAATCGATTTGGAAAAGCGCACCGGCATTAAAGCGCTGCTTATATTCAGTGCCCTGATTTACTGGATTTTAAGACTTTGTCATTTAATTTAAGCAGGCTGAGAACACATCAGTCAATAAACACAAAAATGAGGTAAGCTATGATTGCAATGAGTTTAGGAATCCTATTGCCGATTCTGTCGCTGATCGGTTTTATTATTTTTATCATTGTTCTGATCAAACAATTTAAGCACGGTGGAGCGCTGCAAGGTATTATCGGAATTATCACCTGTGGGTTATGGACATTTATCTGGGGCTGGATCAAGCACAGAAGCCTGGCAATGACCAAAATTATGGTCCTGTGGACTGTTATAGAGCTCACTCCGATTGCAGTGGTGGGCGTTTTCGGCGTCGCAATGATCGGCCAGATGACCCAAATGGCTGGCGACCTGGCAGGGAATCCCTCGCTGTTCATGAAACAGGAACAAAATAAAGCGGTCAGCCCTCAACTCAACAAGAAAGCCACCCCGATTAGAGTTCTGCAACGAGACGCTAAAACCGCCCCGCCCGAAAAAGATGTGGATTGGAGCGCCAAGGCGATGGAATTGTGGAAAGAGGTGAAATACACCAATCCAAACCTGGCCAAAAACTACTGGGACAAATCCATTGCGGCCAATCCCAAGAATGCCGAAGCTTACAACAACAGAGGACTGGCGCTTTACAATTTAAAGCTTTATCAGCAAGCCATTGCAGACTTCAGCCAGGCGCTACGGATAAATCCCCAATATGCCGAGGCGTTTAACAATCGCGGTAATGCTTACTATCAGATGGATCAATACGAAAAGGCGGAGGCAGATTTTAATCAGAGTCTTCAGCTCAAACCCAGATACTCAAAAGCGCATCTGAATCGGGGACTGGTTTATTTCCAGATGCAAAAGCTGGAAAAATCCTGCGAGGATTTCAGGCGCGCCTGCGACCTGGGTGAATGTGACGGGTTGCAATGGACAATGCAAAATGGTTTTTGCAAATGAGAGGATCTAGAACTTATTCTATGCTATAGGAAAGAAGGAAGCTTTGGCAAAACGGCCTGTATGCCTTTTATAAAGGGCAAACAGGCCGTTTTTGGTCTGATGGAATTTTAATTCCGATTGAATTTTTATGGATCATACCGGGGTATGCAGGTCACACTCCACAGCGCCCAATCAGGGTTCGGCCTGGGAACCGTTTCTGAAATTTTGGATTCAATTTTTTTACGCTCGATTGGGCTGACCATTAGAAGATCCAACTTCTGATCAACTTTTGCCCAGAACAGACCTTGATGAAATGCTCGCATATCCTGGGCTTTAGAACGCAAAAAATGCTCGCCGATAACCCCCAGCGGTTCGACAGACCTTTCTTCTATCTTACCCTCGGTGCGAGAATTCGCCACCAAAACAGCGACCAAGTTAACTCCCCTGCCATTTTTACTGGAATCAGTTCTTCGTCTTTCCCATCTCACATTCATCACGGGTTTCCGTAAGTGATTTAAATCGGAAGCGATTATTTACGAGGAGTTAAAAAACACCGAGCAATGGTAATCAATTTAAACAGCGTCCTGCAACCCGATTCCCCTGATATCCAACTGAGACATTCATTATAAAACCACGTAACGGTCACTTTTTTCGATGAGATCCGCATTTTTTGCCTGAGTGGCAAAATCTTTAAATCCCAGCCCGGGAACATCGCCCTTGAGACCCAGGGACCGAAAACTCACATCACAAAGGGTCATCTTGGCCTTGCCGACCAACTTTTCGAATTCCGGTGACTGAGTCAAAAGCACGCCTTTGCCGGTAAAGAATATTTCCACTTCTTTGCCTCTGTCTTTGGCCGCTGTGGTCAAATTGATTACATAATCGAGGTGCTTATCGGAACTGACCAGTATGCCTAATTTTTCTGCCATTTGCCATCAACCTTTCTCAACGATTTGTCCTGAAAAAAATGATTAGAAGTGGTTTCAAAACCTCAGATCAGGCTCAAGGGCAAGGCGTCCCGCGAATTGAAAACGGAGCGTACACGTCAGTACGTGAGTATTTCAATTCTCGGGACAACACAGCCCTTGGGCCTCAGATGGGTTTTTGAAACCATTTCTACCACCAGCTAATGACCTTGTCGTGCTCAAAAATATCATCGACAAGCTTGGACCAATCCATATTTTCCTGATAAAGCGCTGTAACGTCGGTCTGATCTCCGTTGGTAAATGATTTCATAAATTTTTCAACTGTAACATCAGGCCGGGATCGAAGAATATAAAGTATTTTCATTTGATCTACCCTCCTAAAACGGTATGATGAGGTCAGCTTGCCTGAGCAGTTCGCCCATCTGTTCAACTGAAGCGTACTTGAAACCGTATTTTTCGACATTGGCGAGGTTGTTTGAAAAACGCTCACCCTCCATTTCATCAAGAAACTCCATGTTATCCTTATACGCCTCATCCATGTTGGCAATCTCTTTGTCGACGACAAACATCTGCACCGCTGTATTGTAAAGCATCATGCCGAGGCTGGAACGCAAGCCTTCATATTGCTGATTTTCATTGTTGATCAGTACGGCGACCTTTTTCATTTTTTCAACTCCCCTCTGATAAGGTTAATTGTTTTGGTGACACGCTGTAGTACTCTGTATATGCCACGATGTAGTATATACTGTCAATAAAAAAATCCGCCGAAACAAGATGCTTTTTAAAATCCGCGCATCTTATTATTGAGCGTTGTACTCACAATTGTGGGGATTGATCTGGCAGAAGCGGATAAATTAGGTGCCGATCCTTACGGCTGTATTAGTGCATCGGCAATCATCGAACTTAAAAACTTCACCTCCACGCCCATCTTATAATGTTTATTTAAATCGTTTAGCTGCGCATGACAGTTTTCACAGGCAGTGGCTAAAATTTTTGCACCGGTAGCGTTGACCTGTTCGGCTTTAACTTTGGCGGATTTCATGCGAAAATCCAAAGTATCTTCTCCCATGGCAACCAATCCGCCGCCGCCCCCACAGCACCAGTTGTAACGGGGATCGTCCGTCAGCTCCCTGTAATCATCTGTTAAATGCTGCAGAATATATCGCGGTTCATCAATGACCCCGGCATTGCGGGCGATCTGACAGGGATCATGGTAGGTAACTGCACCTTCGAACTTGCTTTTATCCAGGTGAATGCGTCCTTCACGGATATAACGTGCATGGACTTCTGTAATCGAGCTGACCTTAAAGGGTTGCTTGCCGCTGAGCTGTTTCATGACCCGATAGGCCGTACCGCACTCGCAGATACAAACCTCTTTAACCTTAAGCCGCTTGGCTTCATTAATAATGCGATCCAAAATTAATTTTGTTTTGGTCGGATCCCCAACAAAAGCACCGAAATTAACCGCCTCAAAAAAGCTCAAGGTCCAGTTTTCACCAGCGGCATTGAAAATAGCAGCTGCCGGAATAATCGAATGGGCTCCGGCTAAAGCGACATAAAGCAGATCGGCTCCCTCAACATCCACCGGAATGATGGTCTCTTCGGCTTCCATTTTCCATTTTGAAACCACTTCGGCTTCAAGTTTTTTGATTCCCTGCATAAAACTGTCTTTAAACAGATCGATGGACCTGCCTTTTTCAATTGACGTGTCGGCCAACAGGGTGAGGATTTCCGGTTCGGCTTCGGCGCCAACCAACAGCAGTTTGGCAATCGACATCAGCATCTGCGTATCAATCCCGAAGGGGCAGTACACCATGCAGCGGCGGCACCCCGTGCAGGAATAAGCCGCTTCGTATAGCTCCTCCAGAGCCATTTCACTGAGCTCTTTGGCCTCGCCTACCGATGGCCAAACCTTGCCCCGGCCTTTAAAATACTTCTTATAGAGGCGCCGCACAATTTCGCCACGATAGGCAGCGATGTACTTGACCTGTCCCATGGAAGCATACACGTGACAGGCCTCAACGCATACACCGCAGCGGGTGCAGTTTTCCAGATAAAGCCGCATGGCTTCGTTTAATTTGCTTTGAAAAAGCTTGAGCAAATCATCTCGTGTGTTCTGATCCATCATCAATTTTCCCTCTGTAATGTAATAATAAATAACGAATAGGTTTCAGGTGTCAGGTGTCAGTTTTTCCAGTATCTGAAATACAGAGATTCAACTCAATCAGCTCTGACACCTGAACACTGACACCTTAATCCTACTTTTATCCCCGCCTCAGCTTATTCATCGGCAACGACAAAAACGAATGCATCAACTGGCTGAATGGGAAAAATATCAGAAATAAATTGGCAAAGAATATGTGCACCACCAGCATAAAGGAATGACCCGATTCGGTGAGCTCTGCAGGCAAATACGGCTTAAAGTACAAAAGACTGGATAAGTAATCCCGATATTGGTCGACAGTTATGGTATCATAATAATACCATCTGCGGGCCCAATCCATTTGACTGCCGAAAAGCATCACCAGAAACAACAAGATTAAAAGGTAATAATCCTCCGGAACCGATAATTCCCTCACCGGTGAAAGAAAGCGACGAAATAAAAAATACAGCAGGGCAAGGGTGGCGATCAGACCCACAAGCCCCTGGCCCAAAAATATCTCGTGGGGAATAATCTGCAGGAAATCAATTTCGCCAAACAGTTCCAGATGACCGATAATGAGCAGCAGGATGCAAATATGAAACGCAATCAGAAATATCCACAAAAGCGGTTTGTGCCTCCGGACAGTGGGGAAAAGAAAGGTATCAAACAGGCCCAAAAGCCACTTGGGTTTTTTCTCAGGATAAATCTGAAGGGTGGTGGGATGTTTGGGTTCTTTAAAGATTTTTATCAATCGCACAATGGTGCCGATTATAAAAATTGCAAAAGCAACGTAGACCATCGGTACCAGTATAATATAATACAGCGTCTCCACGGTTACCTCCCGTTCAGTTCAGCTAGCAAAGGAGTGCAAATTCAGTCATCTCAAAAAATTAAGCGTTTCTTTTAATAAAGAATTTTATAACATCGCCGTCATGTTCGGTTTTCAGAATTTCGTTTCCGCTGGTCCGTGCCCAGGCCGGAAAATCAGTCAAGGAACCGGGATCCGTGGATTGGGCTTCAATAACCTGACCGACTTCAACATCTTTGATACCCTTGCTGACCTTAACCACGGGCATTGGACAAGGCAGACCTTTCAAATCAAATACCTTATCAACTTTGATATCGTCACTCATTGCGTACCTCCTGCTCCAGATAAACTGGAATTGAAATCGATGAATAAAAACAAATTTTAGATAAACAACTGAACCTTGCTGTTGGCGGCCTCTTCTAAGAATTTGGCTACACCGCAGAATGTCAAGTTCTTATAATCAATCATTTCCTCTCTTTTAAATCCCATCAGATCCATTGACATCTCGCAGATGAAGATCCGTACCCCTAATTCTTCAGCCATTTCAAGCATTTGTTCCAATGAGGCTACGTTCTTCTTTTTCATCAGGGATTTCATCATAGCCGTACCCATGCCGCCCATATTCATTTTGGAAAGCTTCACCTGGCTCATTCCTTTAGGCAGCATCTTGCCAAACATCTTGCCAAAAGTGTCTTTGCCGCCCACGCTCTTGTTCGCGTCCCTGAGAACCGTAGTTCCCCAGAACGTAAAAAACATGACGGCCTCCATACCCATGGCCACCGCCCCGGTGGCAATGATAAAAGCAGCAATGATCTTATCCAGATCGCCGCTAAACACCACCATTGAGAGCTTGTCTTCCGGGACTTTTTTATTTAAAGCTTCCAGTTGGGATTTAAACTCTGCTAATTGGCTTTCGATATTTTGCATATCCATAATTCGTCTCCTTTAATGGTGAGTACTGGCGTTATTTTATACTGCCGATTAATAGTTTATAATGTGAACTTTTAAACCGGTCCTTCTATTTGAACCGTTTTGCCGCCCGATCGCCGCTTTAAACCATCATTTCTTTGACGGCTTCCATCGAAGCTTTAAGAATATCCAGATTGGTCAGTACGGCTTTGCGTTGCTCCGGGGTGATCTGGCCCAATACC
>JARRJQ010000035.1:0-19944 GCA_037388985.1 Desulfobacterales bacterium
TTTTGCTTTTGAATGGTGACCGCTTGTTTGGGGCTTCCAAATTGGACCGATCGTCTGGTCTTCACCTCGGCGAAAACGATGGTATCTTTATCTTGCGCGATGATATCAATTTCACCTAGTTTGGTACGATAATTGGTCGCAATGATTTTATACCCCTCTTTTTTCAAATGGCGAACCGCAATCTCCTCTCCCTTTTCCCCAAATTTTTGCCGCCGATTTAGCATATAAAATATTGGTTGTTTGTTGTCGGTTGTTCGTTGATAGAACTATAGGCAATATCTGAATTTAAAAAAAGAAAAACTTTTAGTCCCTGGATCCGGCTCCAATTGCTCATGCCGGTTTTCAACCTATCAAGCTTTAAGCAACGGACAACGGACGACAGGCTACGGACTCTTCGCTAAAGGTATTCTTTGACGCCTCTAAACGTCCTCCGATGAATCTGGCAATATCCAAATTTAGCAATGGCCGCTTTATGGGCCCGGGTCGGATATCCCTTGTGCCTTGAAAAACCAAATTGCGGATAGTATTCATCGTATTTTTCCATCAGCCGGTCACGGGTGACCTTGGCCACAATCGATGCGGCTGCGATCGAGACACTCAACGCATCGCCTTTGGAAATCGGTTTCTGTGGCAGGTGGGTTGAAATTTGAAAGGGTCCGTCAATCAGAAGACATTCGGGCTGCGGTATTAGATTTTCGACTGCCATGGACATGGCCAATAACGAAGCCTGCAGGATATTAATCCGGTCGATTTCAGCCGGATCAACAATGCCGATGCCAACCGACACCGCGTGAGAATAAATTTCATCATATAATTGCGATCGATTTTTGGCGGACAGTTTTTTGGAGTCAATAATACCGTCGATCGGAAGGGTCTGCGGCAAAATCACAGCCGCAGAAACAACCGGGCCGGCCAGGGGACCCCGACCGGCCTCGTCAATGCCGGCAATCTTGTGGTAACCTTCTCGGGTGGCTTTTAAAGGACATCATCTGTCATCTGTTTTCTGTCTTCTGTGTTTAGGTTAATCGACGTTCTTTGATTCTGGCTGCTTTTCCCCTAAGCTTGCGCAGATAGTAAATTTTCGCACGCCGCACCCGGCCTTTGGTGACCACTTCAACCTTATCGATCGTCGGCGAGTGCAGTGGGAAAATTCGCTCCACTCCGACACCATAGGAAACCTTGCGAACGGTAAACGTCGCATTAATATTGCCCTTGCGCTTGCTGATGACCACGCCCTGAAAAATTTGAACACGCTCTTTTTCGCCTTCTTTTATTTTTACGTGGACCTTGACGGTATCACCCGGCACAAAATCAGGGTAGTCAAGCCGCATTTGTTCTTTTTCAATTTGCTGAATCTTTTCCATAATTCCTCCAAAAATTCTCTAGAAGTGGTTTCAAAACCCCATCTGAGGCCCAATGGCTGTGTTACAGGCCTCCGATAAATGCTCACATACCCCTATGTATGCTGCGCTTTCTCGATCGGCCTGCGCCTTGCCCTTGAACCTGATCTGAGGTTTTGAAACCACTTCTAAATCTTATTTCAACGAATTCACCTATAGATTGCTTGCCCGCTGATGTTTGATTTTATGCTAATGTTGAATTGGTTAATGATGCTGCATCTATCAACAAACCAATCAAACCAATGAAACGAATTTAACCAATGAAACAGTTTCTTTTTTATCCTAACAGCCTATCAAAAATAATTGCAGCGGCAGAGCGCACCGAAAGATGATTGTAATCGGTATGCCCTGTAATCGGATCAAGCACATAATCGGCTCTTGAAATAAATTCCTCGGCCAGCCCCCAAGCGGTTCCCAGAATCAGAACATACGGCCTGCCGTTGTTCAGCATAACACGAAATTCCTCATAGCTGATGCTTGTCGGATACTTCCGCGCACAGGTCGCGACAATTACCGGATAATTGTTTTCTTCGGCTGCGATCTCGTCGTAAACCGCTGAAAGCGAAGCCTTGATCCGGATAAGCTCAAGTGCGCCGCGCCTATGGGGGTTATAGGCGCTGCCATAACCATCCGTCCAATGGGAAATTATCTTCCCCGCCAGCTCTTGCTGATCTTCAAGGGGCGTAACGACGAAAAATGATTTAAGGCCGTAAGTTTTAGCGGCCCTCGATATATCGTGTAAATCCAGATTGGTCAATGCGGAAGCGATAACCTTGCCTTCTTTATTGACCACCGGGTAATGGGTCAAGGCCACATATAAATTCGGCATGGTTCTTTTTCACCACAGAGCACACTGAATCCACAGAGATAACGAATGCTTTTATAAGGTTGAATGTATGTATGGGTCTTGGAAAATTAGAACGCATCTCAAAAAAGCATCTGAGTGCTCATGGCTGTGTTGCGGCTCGGCTCAAAATGCTCACATACTAACGTGTATGCTCCGCTTTTTCGCCGAACCGCGCCTTGCCCTGAACCCTGATCCGCTTTTTTGAGACGGGTTCTAGTATAATTTTATATTTTTATTCTCTGCGCTCTCTGTGTCCTCTGTGGTAAGATTTTATTATTTCTTCAATACGCCGGTACCACTTATTTAGAATTTCGATCTCCTTTTTGTCTAAGGGTCTGTTTTGCAATAAATCCGCCCGCTTTAACAGAGTGCGGATCAACGAAGATTCCGTGCGCCAACCTTCAATCTCTTCATGATGTCCCGACAGCAAGATTCCCGGCACTTCCTCACCCTCAAAAACATGTGGCCGGGTATAGTGCGCATGTTCCAGCAGGCCGTTTGAAAATGAATCTTTCACAGCGGAATCTTCAGCGCCCAGTGCACCGGGTATTTGACGGGTAACCGCATCTATGATGACCATGGCGGCCAGTTCACCCCCGGTTAGCACATAATCGCCAATCGAAATTTCGTAGTCAATCAGGTTCTGGCAGATTCGCTCATCGATACCTTCATAGCGTCCGCATACTAAAATCACGCCCTCAAAAGAGGCCAGTTCATTGGCCAATTTTTGATCAAAAACCCGCCCCTGAGGTGTCAACAGGATTGTCTTTGCAGAAGGGACCTGCTGTCGGGCTGCTCGAATCGCCCCGGCCAAAGGTTCTGGCTTCATTACCATGCCGCTGCCGCCGCCGTAAGGTCGATCGTCGGTTACATGGTGTTTGTCTTCAGCGTATTCTCTGATGTTCAGCGTTGAAGCAAAAATTTTATTTCGATCGATCGCCCTCCGAATAATCCCATGATGCCAAAAGGGGTCAAACATTTCAGGGAATATGGTTAGTACAACGAATTTCATTTTGATTGTAAAAGATCAAATTCAGTCTAACGGTCTTCCAGTCCTTCGGGCAATTCAACTCGCATGATCTTCTGGCCGATGTCGATGAGTCGTACGACCGATTTCAAGGCCGGAATTAATATCTCTTTGTTATGTTTTTTTACCACATACACATCGTTGGCTCCGGTTTCGATTATCGATTCCAGGCGTCCGATGTAACGATTATCGATTGTGTAAACGTTTAATCCGATAAGCTCAAACCAGTAGTAAGCGCCGGTTTCTAATTTTGGGAATTGGCCGCTTTCGATATATAGTTCAGAACCAAGCAATTCGGTTGCCTGATCGCGGTTGGATATTTCCCTGAAAGCTAAAAGAACTCCGTGCAAATGAGCTTTGATCCAGTTAATTTTGCAGCTGGTTTTTCTATTTTTCGGGTCGATAACCAGGAGGGTTGTTCCCGGTTTGAAAATTTCCAGCGATTCGGCATGTAATTGAACCTTGAGCGTGCCCCTGACGCCGTGGGCGCCAACTATTTTTCCAATGAGCACAAAGTCCTTATTGGTTTCCAACTTATTCAATAATTTCCAGGACCGTGCGTTTTTTTATATTGGCAGAAGCCGCATTTAATATGGTCCGCATGGCTCTTGCGGTTTTGCCCTGTTTGCCGATGACTTTTCCCAGATCCTCCTTGGCGACTTTAAGCTCCAGGACCGAGATCTGATTTCCCTCAACCTCTTTAACATTGACTTCTGCAGGATGATCCACCAGTGCCTGAGCGATATAATTGATCAGATCTTTCATGGCGTCATCTCCTTTTGGTGTCCATTGAGAAACAGAGGGATGAGCGTCTTGAAGAAAGCCTACCTCAAAAATAATAAATCACGCTCAAGAGCCCGCTTGCTGACGGGGTAGAGGTCGGTAATCCACCTGCGGGGAACCATGGAGCGTTAGTCCGCCGCAGGTGGATTGAGACAGGTTTCAGTTTTTGTTAGCTAAGAACCCTTCCCTTTTCAAAAGGCTTTTGACAGTATCTGATGGCGTCGCTCCTTTGTCCATCCAATATTTGATTCGGTCTGATTTCAACGATACCTTTGCGGGATCACCCAGAGGATCGTAGGTGCCTACTTTTTCCAGGAACCGCCCGTCCCTGGGGCTTTCGCTGTCGGCAACCACAATGCGGTAAAAGGGTTTTTTCTTCGCACCATGTCTTGCCAGTCTAATTCTGACGCGCATTATCATTTCTCCTTCAGAAAGGCAGCATACCGCGACCCATTCGGTGCATGCTGCCTTGGTCAAATTTTTTCAGTATTTTTAAAACTTGCGTATAATTTTTTAAAAGCTTGTTAACGTCCTGAACCCGGGTTCCGCTCCCTTTAGCAATTCGCCTGCGGCGGCTGCCGTTAATGATTGAATGGTTCCGCTTTTCCAGGGGGGTCATGGAATTGATAATCGCTTCGATTCTGACAAATTCCTGCTCGTCAACCTGCAGATTTTTCAGCTGTTTCATCTGCCCCATTCCCGGAATCATTTTTAGCAGGGCGGTGAAGGAGCCCATCTTGCGGATTTGAACCATCTGATTGCGAAAATCCTCCAGGGTAAACTGGCTCTTTCTGAGTTTCTTTTCAAGCGCCGCGGCTTGCTTTTGATCAACGACCTCCTGGGCTTTTTCGATCAGGGTGAGCACGTCACCCATGCCGAGAATACTGGATGCCATCCGATCAGGGTGAAATGCCTCCAGATCGCTGAGCTTTTCACCCACGCCGATAAACTTGATCGGCTTGCCGGTTATCGATTTTATCGAAAGTGCGGCGCCACCGCGGGCGTCCCCGTCCATTTTGGTTAGCACCACCCCACCGATGTCCAGGATTTCATTGAAGGATTTGGCAATATTAACCGCATCCTGGCCGGTCATCGCATCGGCCACCAGTAAAATATCCGCCGGTTTGACGGCAGTTTTAATATTTTTCAACTCGGCCATCAACTCTTGATCAATATGCAGACGGCCGGCTGTGTCCAGCAACAGCGTATCGCAGCCCAGCTGGTGGGCTGCGATTTGAGCCTCCCGGCATATCGTAACCGGATCCTGGTCGGTTCTGGCCTGGAAAACCGGCACTTCCAGCTGGTTACCCAGTTTCTGGAGCTGATCGATAGCCGCCGGGCGGTAGACATCTGCCGGAACCAGATAGGGTTTTCGCCCTTTTTTTCTTAAGAATACGGAAAGTTTACCTGCCGTGGTCGTTTTACCGGAGCCCTGAAGTCCTACGAGCATTACGGACGCCGGAGTAGTTCCCGATAAATCCAGCTGCTCGTGGCGCGAGCCCATCAATTCGGTCAGCGCTTTATTGACAATTTTGACAACCTGTTGACCGGGGGTCAGGCTTGCCATAACCTCCTGGCCCATGGCCCGTGCTTTGATGTCGGCGATAAAGCTTTTTACGACTTGATAGTGGACATCCGCTTCGAGGAGGGCCATGCGGACTTCTTTTAGTCCCTCCTCTATATTTTTCTCCGATAATTTGCCATGCCCTTTAAGTTTGCGGAAGATGGCATTCAATCGATCGCTTAAGGTGTCCAGCATATTTTCAACCGGCTAAGTTTATAAATTCTTGAAAATATAATTTAAAAGATGCTATGTCAAGCTAAAAAGAATCCATTTGGGGCTTTAACTATCGTGTGTCATCGAAAATGAAAAGATCCGGTGAAAAAATAAGCATTTTGGAACTATCCAAAGAGCGCTTTGTCAGCTGGCTGGAGGAGCGCCACATCGAATCCTATCGGGCCGTCCAAGTCTTTAAATGGATCTATTTGCGTCAGGCGGATCGATTTGACTTGATGACCGACATCGCCAAAGATATTCGGACACTCTTGGAGGATCATTTCAGCATTGACCGGCTGCAGATAGAAAATGTGGAAACATCCGAAGACGGCTCACGGAAATATCTGTTTAAACTTAAAGACGGAAAACGCATTGAAAGTGTTCTGATACCGGAGCGTGATCATTACACGCTTTGTACTTCCAGTCAGGTGGGCTGTGCTCAGGGCTGCCGGTTTTGTCTAACCGCCCGTGGCGGCTTGCAGCGCAATTTAAGCAAAGCCGAAATCGTCTCTCAGGTTAGAGATGTGAAAAATGAACTGGGCGGTTCATTGCCCCTAAGCAATCTGGTATTTATGGGAATGGGTGAACCTCTGGCCAACTATAAAAACCTTGTGGCCGCCATTGAGATCATTACCGACAGTCGCCTCGGACTTGGCTTTGCCGGCCGGCGGGTAACGGTCTCAACGGCCGGCTGGGTTCCCAAATTGGCTTCGCTGGGCCGCGATACGAAGGTCAATCTGGCTATTTCGCTCAATGCCGCCGATAACCATACCCGCAACCGCCTGATGCCCATCAACCGCAAATATTCCATCGAAAAATTACTCGAAGCCTGTCGATTGTTTCCTCTGACCGGCGGTCGCCGGATCACATTTGAATACGTCCTCATAAAAGATGTCAACGACTCAACAGAGGATGCCCGGCGGCTGGCCAAATTGCTGAGGCCCATCAAATCAAAAATCAATCTTATCCCTTTTAATTCCCACGAAGGCTGCCGGTTTCAGCGGCCGGATGAAGATGCCATTGTCCGGTTCCAGAAAATATTGATCGACAGAAACTATACCGTCATCATCCGACGCAGCAAAGGGCAGGATATCTCAGCCGCCTGCGGGCAGCTGGCCGCAAAATTTCCAAAGCAATAGGTGCCCGGTGTCGGTCACCAGGTTCAAAAGTTCAGCGTTCAGAGGTTTTGCATAATGAGTAATGAGTGCTGATGACTGAGGACTGAGTAAGAAATCCTGCCGGACGCGCGATCCCTCCAACATGACTTGCCTGTCCGGCATAGTTCGGCGGGGCGATGCCGGATCGGTTGACAGCATGGGCTGGTACGCCTATTTCCACCATTTTTCAATTCTGTAAACCTCAGCACTCAGTCCTCAGTCCTATGCTTTGACACCTGACACCTAAATAAGCAACTTCTTGAAATCGGCATGGGGAATGCCGATGACCTGGATCGTCTCTTCACCATGAGGGGTTTTGACCACCACATCTATCGGAATGAGGTTGGAAGCCTTACTGTAAGAGACGCATATGGAACCCGCCAGGCAAATCACATCTTTTGATCCGCCGTGGGGCACCAGTGCAATGGGGCTGGCGTAATCCTTGACGTCGATAACCGTATCGGTTTGTGGATTGTGATAGTTTAATATGTTTTCGTTGTCTTCGCGGGTACGTCCGACGATCAGCTTGGCTTTCGGATTGAGGCGGAAATGGCGGCCGTATTTTAAAAGATGTAATTCTTCTTCGGTGCAATCCGTCTGATGAGCAAACAGATCCTTTAGTCTATTGCTATAGCCGACGTCGGTTAATAGACAACCGCCGGCAGGTGCGGGGTAATCTGTGAGGCCGTATTTTTGAGCCAGCGCAATTTGCAGTCTGCGGCCGCGACCCTTAAAATCCAGAAGTTGTTCACGGTTTACCAGACCTTCTTTTTCCGGAATGGTTTCGGGAAGATTTTTAGCGCTCAGCGGCCTTAAGATATAGCCTTCGAAGCCGGAATGTTTTTCAACATAGCGCAGGGCTGATTTGGTTTGAGACATCGGCCGCTGGCCGAGGACTTCGCCGCTGAAAAGAAAGTCAAAGCCTTTTTCTCTCATCATTTCGCCAGCCAGCCGAAACATGAGCGCGTGGCAATCCATGCAGGGGTTCATCTGTTTGCCGTATCCGGCAGGCGGATCTCTGAGCATTTTTATGTAAATAGGGTAAATCGGCTCAACCTTTAAAGCGATACCTGTTTTTTCAGACGCCCGGCGGGCTTTGGCGGCCGAGAAAAACGGCGTTTCAAATGTGATCCATTCCACATCAATGCCCTGATCGCGCAAAACAAGACCGGCCAGCGTGCTATCCAGGCCTCCGGAACACAGGCCTAAAGCGCGAACTTTTTCTCTGTTTGAATTCATAGCGATTCGTTACTTTTTGCGTCTGTTGTCTGCCGGCTATTTTTCGGTCTTGACTGCGCCTTTAAAACCGGCTTATACCATTGCCGAATTGCATCAGTCGAATACGATCATCTTAAAATAGGGCTTAATCACGATTTTTGCAACTGACCACGGTACCCAGCGATGCAACCTTTTGTGCGTGCTGACCGAATTCGGAAGATTCTGCAAAAAATTTATCCTGAAGTCAAAACCCAGCTCCTCCACCATAATCCGTTTGAGCTGCTGGTTTCGACCATTCTTTCGGCTCAGTGCACGGACAAACAGGTCAATCAGGTCACGCCGGCCCTTTTTAAACATTTTAAAACGCCTGCAGAATTTGCCCGGGCACCGCTTAGTGCCATCGAGCAGTTCATCCGTCCCACCGGTTTTTTCCATAATAAAGCCAAAAATATTCAAAATTGTGCTAAAACGCTTCTGGAGAAGCACGACGGTAAGATACCGCAAACCTTAGAGGAGCTGGTAAAACTTCCCGGCGTGGGGCGCAAAACGGCCAATGTGGTTTTGGGAGCCGCTTTCGGGATTCCCGGCATTGTGGTCGATACCCATGTGGCCCGTATTTCAAACCGCCTCGGCTTGACCGCCGAAAAAAATCCGCTAAAGATCGAACGAGACCTGATGGACCTGTTACCCCGGCGAAGCTGGAACGATTTCTGCCTTCGGCTGATCTTCTTTGGCCGGTCCATCTGCACGGCTCGCAAACCCAAATGCCCCTCATGTCCACTTGAAAAACTATGCCCCTGGCCTTATAAAACGGCTTCTCTATAGCGAGGCTCAGCTTTTAAACGCTGCTCCATCAATTCGCAATTTCATTCAAACACAAATCGATTATGGCATATAATTGAGCGATCAGCGAGTTTTTACCCTGAAGCTATTTTGCCGAAAGAACCCGTTGGTTCAAATAAAGTCTTGCGGACCTGTTCAGATTCACCGATAGAAAAACTCCCCGATCCCTCATAGAATTGAACAATAAAGGCGTCTTTATAGTTTTTTCTTTGCTTGACGGTTGAATTCAGCTAAAATCTATAATAAAAGATTTAATTTTGACAAAAGAAAAATAGTAACCACCTTGAGATGGGTTTTTTACCCAGATTTAAGGAGCCATCGGCAGGATGAAACAGTGAAAGTCGGCAGGAACGATCCATGCCCTTGCGGCAGCGGACTCAAATATAAAAAGTGTTGCCTGAAAAAAGAAGTGCCGGATAACAGGCAGCCGGCAGCCATGTATGCGCAGCGGTATAAGATCCGCCTTAAAGAGCAAGCAGACATTGAAGGCATCCGCAAGGCCGGTCGGCTCGTGTTGGACACCCTTGATCTGGCGGAGTCCAAAATCCGTCCGGGAATAGCCACCGATCAGATTAATGCAATCGTACATGAGTTCACCATTAAAAGCGGTGCGCAACCCGCGCCGCTTAACTACCGGGGTTTCCCAAAAAGTGTTTGCGTTTCCATTAATGAAGAAGTCTGTCATGGTATTCCCGGAAAGCGGATTTTAAAAGATGGGGATATTGTCAATGTCGATGTCACATCGGTTTTAAATGGGTACTATGCCGATGCCAACAAAACCTATTTTGTCGGTACACCCGAACCAGCCGCCCGTAAAATCGTCAGCGTTGCCAGGGAGTGCCTCAAACGCGGCATTTCGGTGGTAAAACCCGGCAATACGGTGGGGGATATCGGATGGGCGATTCAAAATTATGCGGAAGCGCAAGGTTGTTCGGTGGTTCGCGATTTTGTGGGCCATGGCGTCGGGTTTGAATTTCATGAAGCGCCCCAGATACCTCATTTCGGTCAAAAAGGGCAGGGGATCCGCTTAGTTTCGGGGATGGTTTTTACGATCGAACCGATGATCAATCTCGGAAACAAAGAATTGAAAATTTTGCCGGATAACTGGACGGCGGTGACCAAAGATGGATCTCTGTCCGCCCAATTCGAGCAGACGATATGGGTAACTCCGAACGGCTATGAAAGCCTCACACCTTATGATCTGTCATAGATTAACTTTGTGACACAATCTCATCAGGCCGCCGGCCCGTTTTTTTGGCAATAATCTGCAAAATACCCAGCATCAGCAGCACGATCACGATAATGCAGGTGCACATGGCATTGGCACTTGCGGTCCAGCCGTCATTGTCGAGCATGATGATTTCGATGGCCGCCAGATGAACGGTGGCCGAGACCAGAAATATCACGGCGCTGATGGTGGTCATTGCCCGCATGAAAAAATAGATGAAGTTTTGAAAAAACGCCACTCTGGAAAGTGGAAAAATAATCCTGAAAAATGTGCGGAATGTATCTCCGCCGAGACTGATTGAGGCCTCCTCAATGGAGGGATCGATGTTTCGCAGATTGGAAATACTGGATAATATGCCCAGGGTAAAGTTGCAGATGATGATATTGATCACGATTATCCAGGGCGTTCCATAGAAAAAGTAATAGGGTTTATTGAATGCGAGGATATAGCCCAGTCCCATGACCAGTCCGGGGATTGCGGCCGGCATTACCGACAGCAGATAAATCGTCTGCTTAAAAAAGGGTCTGCGCGTTTCCATGACATAACCCGCCACCAGCGTAATAAATGCGCCGACGATGCCCACAATTAAGGAAACCCACACGCTGGTCCAGAGGGCGGAATACCCGCCGATAGAAGGAAAATGGTAATGCTTTAGTGTCAGCGACCAGTCATACGGCCAGATGTTGACAAAAGAGCCGATTATCACCGTGGCAAATACCAGAACGATAGCGAAGGTGACCAGACCGCAATAGGTGGTGTAGGAGGTCTTTTTCAAGGCCCGCGAGGGAGGAATGACGGGCCGGGCCGCTCCGCTGATCATGGCAAATGTCTTGCGGGAGATATAATAATTAAACATAAACGCCATAATGGAGGGAACGAGCAGAATGATGCTGATGGTCGCTCCCAGGTCGAAGCGGTAAAGATTGGTGACCTGGGCATAAATTTCTGTGGCCAGCACGTGATAATCGGCGCCGATGACCACCGGATTGCCGAAATCGGTAATGGTCAGATTGAAAGTCAATGCGGCTGCGCTGAAGATTCCGTATTTGGCCGACGGAACCGTAATGCGGGTAAACACCTTAAAGGCCGAGGCGCCCAAACTCTCCGCAGCTTCATCCAGCCGGATGTCCACCGCCGAAAGCGTTGTGTATAAGATGACAAACGCATGCGGCAGGCAATAAAGAACTTCTGAAATAATTATCCCGGTGGCCCCGTAGATATTCCAGTTGATTTTTAAAAGATGCGCGGTAATCAGGCCATTACGGCCGAAGAGATAAATCAGTGCGAGGGCCTGGATGATGGAAGGCGCCACAAGAGGCATCATGATGACATTGCGGAAAAAAGTCTTTCCGGCGATGGTCGTTCGGGTCATCGCATAAGCATAAAAGAAAATAACGACCGTCACGATAATCGTGGTGGCAATCGAAACATACAGGCTGTGCCAGAGCGCGTTTAAGGTGTACGCCGTGGTGAAATATTTTTGGAAATTCGCCAGGGTGAAATTGGACAGCGCGAACTCGCCACCTTTGAAAAAACTCATTTTAAGAATCGCCGACAGGGGAAAGAGCATAAAAAAACAAAGAATAAGACCGATAAAAATAGTGACGGCGGGAATAATAAACCGGTCGATTTCCATCCGAGTTGTGGAAATCGAGTAAGCGGTCGCAGTGGCATCGGCGGTTGAGGGTCTATTCATCTTTTGTGTTTGGTTTAAATCAGTTTTTTAAATAGCTCCGAATACAGATGGAAAGCATCCGGCGGAAGATAAAGCTTAAATTTAGCCTTTCTTTTTAACTTCGTTCTTTCGAACTCTTTTTCCGAAATGTCCACCAGCATTTCTTCACCTTCCAGGGTAAATGTCACTCTTACGATGGCACCGAGAAAATTGATTACTTCCGCTTCAACTTCAACGATATTGGAAGGCAAATAGTGTTCGGGGGGGCGGGTCTCATCCACCAATTCGATATTTTCGGGTCGAATGGCCAGATAAACCGTCTCGCTGTCGATATCATCAAGGTTTGAAACGGCGAGTTCACGCCGGCCGAATTGAACTTTTCCGTTTGACGCGATCGGCAAGCGCAAGCGCTTCTTCCTGGTCGTGAGTGACATAAATCATGGTGATACCGAGTTCTTCCTGCAATTTTTTAATAGCGGTTCTAAGGCGCACCCGGATTTTAGCATCCAGCGCGCTCAGCGGTTCATCGAGCAGAAGTACATTGGGTTTAATGGCAATCGCGCGCCCCAGCGCCACGCGTTGTTGCTGCCCGCCGCTCAGTTGCGAGGGATAATGGCCCTCCCATTCCGTCAGGCCCAGAAGTTGTAAAATCTCCCTCACGCGCTCATCGATGCTTTTTTTGGGCATATTGCGCATTTTTAATCCAAATGCAATATTCTGGTGTACGGTCATATTGGGAAACAAGGCATAAGACTGAAAAACGATGCCGAAATTTCTTTTCTGTGGAATAACATCATTTAAAACTTTTCCGTCATAAACAACATCGCCGGTTGTTTGCTGCTCAAATCCGGTAATGATCCTCAAAAGCGTGGTTTTGCCGCATCCACTGGGACCTAAAAAGCATATGAACTCACCGGGTTCGATTACAAGATTAACACCCTGGACCGCCACCAGTGAGTCGAAGTGTTTGCTGATGTTTTCTAAAACAAGCTGTTTGGACATGGTTTCCATAGAAATGTCCTTTCAAACGACCTTCGAAAAGCCCTTTGCGGGAGCGGTAAATTTCAACTTATTTCAATGATATTCTAAGACAAGAAACTTCATAAATCCTCCGCAGAGGATTTATGAAGTTTTGCAGGGTTTTCTCAGCGTGCCGTTATTTCAGAAAATAATTCGACCAGACTTCGAGAATCTTTGCTCGATTTTTAGCTTGCCAGGGAAAATCCATGGGTGCTAACTTGATAGTATCGAACGGGGGTAAAAGCTTATCTCCCTGAGGAATGCCTGGATAGGTTACACCCATTTTAAATCGGGCATATTGTTCCATAGCGCTTTTACTGATAGCCCAGTCTAAAAATTCTTTGGCGGCCGCTTCATGCTTGGCACCTTTTAACAGGGCATTGGCTTCGAGCTCATACGCATAACCCTCTTTAGGGATTACCATTTCGATCGGAAACCCCTGTCTTTTTAAAGAAGCATAGACGAAAGCGAAAGAGCATCCAACTGCATATTCGCCGGCAGCTGTGAGTTTGCCGGGCTTAGAGCCACTCTTGATGTACTGCCCCATGTTTTTGTCTAATTTTTTAAGAAAATTCCAGGCTTCATTCTGTTCGACGGGTTTGTTTTTATAATCCGGGTCCATAACTTCGAGGAGGCTTGCGACCATTAAAAATCCTGTACCTGAACTTGCGGGATTGGGCATGATCAGCATATCCTTATAAGCGGGATTCAAAAGATCTTCCCAGCTCTTGGGCACGGGCAGGTTTTTAGCCGCTATAACTTTGGTGTTAATGATAAAAGCCGACCCGTACATGTCAATTGCAGCCCAATAATTATCCGGATTTTTAAACTTATCGGGAATTTTATCCCACCCCTTGGCCTTATAGGGCACAAGCATTCCTTGCGGAATAAATTCTTCCATGTTCGTTACCGCCCATCCCCAGATACAGTCGGCCTGCGGGTTGTCTCTTTCTGCCAGCATCCGTGCTCCCAGCTCTCCGGTTGAAAGACGGATAGCCTGAATGTCCAGGTTTGACAACTCTTCCTTGGCGGTTTTCAAATATTCCACAATTTCTTCATTTTCCAACGAGGTGTAAACCACCACCGTTTCCTTTGCGCCTGCGGTTGCGGCGAACAAAAACACGCAAACCAGGCTCAAAATAAAAAATAATCCCGATTTTTTCATAACATGCCCTCCTTTTTCATTTATTGGTTGATCCGCTAATTTTGATTGATTGCTAAAACAAAAGAGACCTCCCCGAAATTAGATATATTTGAGGCCTCCTGCATGTCAAGAAAAATATAGAAATTGCCTGCTTTTATGTCCGCCGGGAAGTGATTTCTTTGATCCGGCCCTGAAGATTTTTTCTGCATGCCGCCGTTTTTTCTTCGCTGTTTCTGTTACCTTTTCCTTAGCTGATCGATATGACACGGCTTCATCAGGTAATCAAAGGCACCCTGCTTCATACCTTCAATGGCGGTTTCAACAGTTGCCTGCCCTGTACGCATAATGACCTCAACCAGCGGGAATCTTTTTTGATCTCCGCAAGCGTATGGATAAACTCCCTTTTGATTAGCACTTCTTAAAACAGGCGAATCGACCTGAAGGAGGGTTTTAAAGTGCCTAGATTGCTTTTACCCACTGGTTAACACCGGCATGCCCATAAGCGGCCAGAGAAAATATACGGCAAAGCCCATGACAATCATCAGCAGAATGCTGGCCGGTATTCCGTACAGGAAAAATTCGCCCGGCGTAAACTGCCCGGAGTCATAGGCAATCGCGTTCGGGGCGGCACCCACCAGCAATAAGAAAGGCATGCCGGCGGTAACCAGAGCGGCAAACATAATCACCTCGCCGGCCACCCCCAGATAGGGTGCGATGACCAGGGCCACCGGCAGGGAAATTGCGATGGCGGCAACGTTCATGATGAAGTTGGTCATGATCATAACGAAAAAAGCGATGCTCATTACAAACACGAACCAATTGGCTTTCTGAAACATCACCAGCCAGTTGACCGCCAGCCAGTTGGCGGCTCCGGTTTGCCACAGGCAATTGCCGATGCTCATGGCGCCGGCGAAAAGCAAAATGATGTTCCAAGGGACCGATTCCAGATCATCCAGATCCAGGATGCCGGTCACGAAAAACAGGATGGTTGAAATCAGGATGATGGCGGTTTTGTCAACGGGTTCAAGGGCCGGGATAAAAGAGCGCAGCGCCATGGTCAGAATGCACGCTCCAACGATAATGGCTGCTTTGATTTCGTTGCGCGACAGCGACCCCAGGTCGGAGTTCAGTTGGCGGGCTCTTTCCCTGAGTCCAGGGATTCTTTCCTTTTCGGGCTTAAAAAATACCATAAAAAATCCCCAGAGGATTAGGGTCATGATCCAGCCAACAGGGAACATGTACCAGGTTAATTGAAAGAATGAGATATTGCGGCCGGCGACTTCTCTGAAAAACTCAACAGCGACCGCCCCGCGGGCAGCCCCCAGCAGGGTAACGATGCTGCCGGCACCGGCCACATAGGCCATGCCGATAAAAAGCCCTTTGCCGAATCGGGTCGTCCGGTCGCCTTCACCGTAAAGTGCATAGATCGAGACGAGCAGAGGGTAGATGGTTGCCGCCACTGCCGTGTGAGCCATGATGTGGGTTAGAGCCGCGGTGACGACAAAGCATCCCAGATAGATCATACTGGTCTTTTCACCGACGATGACCAGCATTTTGTAGGCCAGGCGCCTGGTGAGCCCGGTTTTAGTGAATACCAGGCCGATCATGATCGAAGCAAAGATGAACATGACCGATGGGACCATAAAATCCGTAAAGGCGTCATGCGCCGAACGAATTAAAAAAAGGGCCTGAAGGACCCCGATGGCCAGGCTGGTGATCCCGATGGGCACCACTTCAAAAATCCACCAGACACCGGCAAGCAAAAATACCGCCAGGGCGCCCTTGGCCTCTCGGGTCAACGGGAAATGTTTGCCCATAGGATCTACGGCATCCGGCCAGGCGGGTGTCCAGTAAACCACTGCAAAAAGGACAATGCCCAGAAAAAGAAACCCCAACTTTTTCCAGTCTAGATTGTTCGTCGCAGCCATACCGTCGTTCATTAACCCCTTCCTCCTCCATCTATTGAAACGGCCCCATGCGTTGGTCGAACATCTTCAAGGTTCGGCAGCACTGATTATTTAAAAACATTCCTTCATCGTGTGGAAAACGGCGGCAAACACGTCGGTCAAACGCAGGACTCCCACAATGCTTCCGTCGCTGGTCACCAGCAAGGATTGGTGGTTTCCCATGATCAACAGATGAATCGCTTCATCCAGCTTTGCATTTCCAGATATGTATTCGCCCTCGGTGAGCGCATGCATAAATTTTTTGACATTCTGTTCTCCGGCTTTGCGGCAGATATCCTCCAGGGGACCGGCAAACAGATGATAATTTTCCATCATGGATTTCATGAATTGCTTGGAAAAGCCGAAACGGTGTGACCCTTTGCCCTCGATCATATTCTCGTACTTGGGCTCCAGGGCCCTGAGCACATCCAGCTGGCTGAGTTTACCGATCACTTTTTGATCTTTATCGAGAACAAGAATGGCCCTGTGACGATAACGGGTATGTTTGTCTTCGAATTTTTCCTGGGCTTTTTCCAGGGATAAAACCGCCTCATATAAAGTAGCCTCTCCGGATACGGTTGCGTACTCCGAAAGCGGCACCATCAAATCGTTTACTGAATAGGATTTCACTGTTACCTCCTGAATTTTAAGGCTAAAAATTTGAATTCACCTATCATAATTTAAGATGGGTGTAAATGAAATATTCTTCAGGAATAGTCGGTTTGGAAGAGTGCTGAGGGCAGCGGTCTGGCTTAGACTTTGCGTGCCAAAACCGCATCTTTAAGGTACTCGAAGACGTCGGTTCCTTCAAAGGCAGCCTTTTGTTTGCCGGCTGCAACCTGCTGGACGAGTTCTATTTTTGGCTTGTCCGAACTGCTGATTTGTTCTTCGATAAGCTTAAGTGAGCCGTGAATCAGGTTATAGATAACCATCGGTCCGTACAAAACTTCAGCGCCGGCTTGGGATGAGAGTTTTCCGATGATTTGGTGACGGCTGAGCTGAAACCCTTTCGGTGCCGGTTTATAGTCCAGCAGCTCGGCAAACAAATCCAGGCATTCGAGCACCCCCTCAGGGTAATCCCTTTCAAATGCAGCTTGTCCGTCTTTGGCGATTTGATCAATGTCGGTTTCACCAAAAGAAAGATCCAGTTGTCCGATGCATTCGTCCCGCACCGTTTTAACCGACTGCTCTTTGCGGCTGATCTTTACATCGGAGTCCTTTAATATTTTAATCATGTTGCGGATGCTGGCCATTTCTTTGATCAGCGGACTTTTGCGCATGGCCACATCATCGATGGTCGTTTGGTAGATCGGCAGTTCGTTATCCAAGACCAAGATTTTTTTCTTCTGCTGATCAATGGTTTGCACGTATAGATCTAAATCGCGGACCTTTTGATACTGATAGGGACTCATTTCAAGCAGACTGCGCATGGCATCCTTATCGATTTTACGGCCGCTTTCCTCCGGGCCCATAGAGGCAATCACTTCGGCGGCCAGCCGGTTAATTTTAATTTTGGCCAGCAGGTTTTCTTTAAAGGCCATGGGAATCTTCATCCTAATAAGCGGGTGTAAATTGATCCGCGAGTCTTTATCGATTTTTGCGCCATCTTTACCACACTGCTTTTGGTAAGTAAACTGGATCGGCGAAATGCGGCCATATTGTTGTTGTGTTGCATTCAGCTGGTAATTCCGGTATAGATCTATACTTTATTATCCACCCCTATTAAAGAGAGAAAAACAATGACTGAAACAATTCGGTTGGTTTACGGGGAGAAGGAATACGAGCTTCCGGTGATTATGGGCAGTGAAGGAGAAAAAGCCATTGATATTTCACAGCTGCGAGAAACCACTGGTTTGATTACTCTGGACCCCGGGTATGCCAATACAGGTAGCTGTGCCAGCTCAATAACGTTTATGGACGGGGAAAAAGGGATTTTAAGATATCGCGGCATCCCGGTAGAAGAGCTGGCTGAACATGCGACATTGAAAGAGACAGCTTATCTCTTGATTAAAGGAAAACTGCCCAACCGGCAGTAGATGACGCATTTCTCTGTTCTGCTCAATGACAATTCGCTGGTGCACGAAGATATGCGCGCGTTTTATTCAAACTTTCCGCGCTCCTCGCACCCCATGGGCATTCTTTCCGCAATGGTCAATGCCCTGAAAAGTTTTTATCCGGAGCTCCATAATGTGGAAGAAGAAATCAACATGACCGTCACTCGTCTGCTGTCCAAAATTAGAACTCTGGCAGCCATGTCTTATAAAATTTCAAGAGGTCATAAAGTGGTCTACCCGCGCCCGGATCTGGCTTATTGCGCCAATTTTTTAAACATGATGTTTGATTCACCGGTCAAACCCTATTTGATCGACCCGGATGTGGTCAGAGCGTTGCGGGTATTCTGGATTTTGCATGCCGACCACGAACAGAATTGTTCGACGTCGGCCGTCCGGCTGGTGGGAAGTGCTAGGGTTAATCTATATGCCGCCATTTCAGCCGGGATTGCCGCCCTGTGGGGTCCGCTGCATGGCGGCGCCAACCAGGCGGTTATTGAGATGCTCAGCGAGATTGCAAAAAATAAAAATATGGCTGAAGTCATCGAACGTGCCAAAGATAAAGAAAATCCTTCGCGCTTGATGGGTTTCGGGCATCGGGTTTACAAAACTTACGATCCCAGGGCGAAGATCATGAAGAAAATGTGCGACACGCTGCTGACCAAACTGAAAATTTCCGATCCGTTGCTGGATGTTGCCAAGGAGCTTGAAGAGAAGGCTTTAGAGGATGATTATTTCATCGAGCACAATCTCTATCCCAATGTCGATTTTTACAGCGGCATTGTTTTGCGGGCCATCGGCATTACCGCCAACATGTTTACGGTGCTGTTTGCCATCGGCAGATTGCCGGGCTGGATTGCCCAGTGGAAGGAAAGCATGGATGATCCCAAGTGGAAGCTGGGCCGGCCGCGCCAGGTTTACACCGGCCCCCTGCAAACGAAATTTGTTCCGGTCGATGAGCGATTTTGAATGGGACAAGGACACTGCTGGAGATACGCTCCAGATTCCAGGTGGTCAATGAAGGATGCGACTTATAGGTCGGGGAAACAACCGGGAGCCCGGATCATAAAAACGGGGGCATGGACTGAATGTAAAATCCGATCGGCAACACTGCCCGTCACCCAGCGCCCGATTCCCGATCGACCGTGGCTGGCGATGATGATCAGGTCCACCTTATTTTTTTCAGCCCAGTCAGCAAGGGTTTCTGCCACTTTGCCTTCTAAAACTTCATAGTGGGTCTCCGCATTCTCAATAGCAGTGTCTTGCACTATCTTCTTCAAATAATCTTCAGCAGTTTTTTTCCGTTGTAGTTGCAGTTCATGGCGATTTTTTTCCTGATATCCCAATTCGCCTTGGGCCGGCAGAATAGCCGACAATTTAGCCGGATCTACCACACGCACAAACACCACAGTCGCAATTTTACATCCGGATGTGATCGCTTGCACATGTGGCAGGACACATTCTGCCAGCTCCGAGCCATCTAAAGGGACCATTATTTTATTGTACATATCTATTTCCCAAAATATAAATCAGGCAACCACAGGGTGATCTGGGGAAAGAGCATCAAAATGATTAAGCCCACGATCATCACCAGTACAAAGGGTACGATCGAACGATAGATATCGGCCAGGCTGACGTCTTTAGGAGCCATGGCCTTCATCAGAAACAGGTTATAGCCAAAAGGAGGCGTCATGTACGCTATCTGGCAGGTTACCGTATAGAGAACACCAAACCAGATCGGGACGAAGCCCAGCTTCCGGACGAGGGGAACATAAAGGGGAGCGACACTGATCAGCATGGCCGTATCGTCGAGAAACATGCCCATTAT
>JARRJQ010000036.1:0-12229 GCA_037388985.1 Desulfobacterales bacterium
TGAATTACCTGGCCAATATCTTTCTTGTGTTTAACCTTGTTTCCCATGGCAGTAGCAGCTGCATCAGCTTGGCTGGCTGTTTGAGATACAACACAGACGGCATCTGCTCGGCCTTGACTATATGAATGGCCTACTGTTCCACTTGAAGTACACACTCCAAAGGAGCTGTCACCTAACGTGGGTTTAAATTTCAACTTTCCCGAAAACGGTGAGTTTTCGCCAGCATACAGGGTAAAGACAATTGGCTTGCAGGTATGGACAAAGATATCACCTCCATTTTCAATAATTACATCAGTCTGGCTTTTCATCAGTTGCTGTCCAACACAATCTGCTACCGCCCCTGCTACGGCAGCCATCGGACCGATATTATAATAAGACGATACTTCTGCCATGCGGATAACGATCCAGGGAGCATTATGTAAAGAACTATGTGCAACTCGGCTAGTTAAAAAGGTTGGATCACGACGAATGTATGATTCAAGGTCATTTCTGACCTCAAGCAAAAATTCGCGCCCCAGCTGGGTAATATCTTGATTTGCCAAAACAAAAAGGTCGCTTTCTCCTGCGCAGACTCGACTCGTAACTAGATCGTCTACTGCGATTAAACTACGATATGTACGTTCCTGATACATTAAGCTGGCATATTACCGCGCTAGGTCTGAAATGCAAGTATCAATTTAGCCTATAAACATAATCTGATTCTAGCGAATATGTATAAGCGTATTCTTTAAAACTGAGAGGGGCTGCCGTGTAGAAAAATCTGTCCTAAATCAGAAAAATCAAAGGTGATAATATGGGTGGAAGTATCGATGAATGATTTTCCCCGTTGCATGGTCCGCCGCAATGCACAATCAATTTCGCACATATTGGATCGAAAGATTTCCCAGCAGAATTTTTCGATTGCATCTTCACGAGGTATACCGGTGATCACTTCAGCGGCACGATTGAACGAGGTAATGCGCCACTCATCGTCCACTGTGAATACCCCGTCGCAGATGCTTTCAAGAATGATCTCCGTAATATGGTGAGGAACCTCATGACGCCTATCTTGTCCCATCAAGCCCGCTATATGATTGAATGCTGTAAGTATTTAAAAATGAGCAATTACTTACCCCAGTTCTCTAATCGAATCATTAAACATCGCATAAGCCATTCCATGGCATTTTGCAAGGTCTTGAATTGTACCAATCGTACCTCTATCGCCAATTCGCAAATATTTAAGATCATTTCAGCAATTATTTGTTCGATCAAAATTGATAGTTGACATTTTTGTTCTTTTTGATTTACATTAAAACCTTTTTTTAACAAACGGGAGCTTGAGGTAAATTTTTTCAATGGCATCTGATGTTTTCTCCGCCAAAAGATGCGGAACATCGAATTGTCGAATCTTAGTGCTGAATACGCTCACAAACACAGAAATGAGAAAGGAAAGCGTATGAGTTTCCAAGAACGGCTGTCAGCAGGCGAATTTGTTGTTTTATCCGAGATGGACACACCCAAGGGCGTGGACATTTCCGAATTAATCACCAACGCCCGTCGAATAAAGAGCCGGGTGGATGCAGTGACGGTGCCGGATATGGACAACGGCGTGATGCGGTTGAGTGCAATCGGGGGTGCCGTTCTGATGCAGCAACACGGAATCGAAGCTGTCATGCATGTCTGCGGTCGCGATCGAAACCGGATGGCGCTTCAAGGGGATCTTCTCGCATCACATGTGCTAGGGGTTGAAAATTTTCTGGTTGTCAGGGGGGAAATCCTGGTCAACAGCGACCACCGTGACGCAAAACCAGTGGACGATCTTGATGAGGTCTCCTTGCTTGGCGCTATCCAATCGCTTCGGGAAGGGACCGATCTGGCTGGATTTAAGCTAAAGGGGATTCCCCGTTTCTTTGCCGGCGCGACCATCTCTTCATGCCCGGATGAAAAAGCCATGGAAGAGGAACTATTATTGGCCCAGCGAAAAATCGAGGCGGGGGCGGGGTTCTTTGTGGTACCGGCCATTTTCGATCTCAGCCAATTTGAGCGATTTATATCTCCCTTCAAGACTCTGGGAGTGCCAATTCTCGCGACTGTTTTTCTCTTAAAATCGGTGGGTCTTGCAAGGTATATCTCGATCAACGAACCGGCAGCCCATGTTTCAGAGGATCTTATCCGGCGTATCCGCAAATCCCAGGATCGGGATATGGAATGCTTGCGCATTGCAGCGGAAATGATCGACGCGCTTAAAGGCATGGTGCAGGGTGTAAAAATCGAAACCGTCGGCTGGGAGCACCGCCTGCCTGTCATACTGGATATGGCGGGTATCTAGCCGGCCTTTTATGGCTTTATATGACCGAAAACATAACCAAGGATCCTTTCTATTGAACAATTCTGTACTGATTATCGGCGGGGGAATTGCCGGCATAAAGGCTGCGGTGGATTTGTCCGAAGCGGGCCGCGAAGTGATCTTAACCGATACAGCAATTACCATCGGCGGAATCATGACCCAGCTCGACCGGACCTTTCCAACCAACAACTGCGACCTGTGCACGCTGTCGCCGCATTTGTCGGAAAGCGGACGACAGCAGCACATCGAACTGCTCACCTTGACACGTTTGGCTGGCATCAGCGGAACGGCCGGGCAGTTTAACGTCCGGTTAACCACCGAACCACGATATATCGATTTGTCTAAATGTACCGCTTGCGGGGAGTGTATAAAAGCTTTTCCTGAATGTGTGCGCTTTACGCCCGGTCTTGACCACCGGGCGCCGACCTGCATGCGCTATCCCCGTGCAACACCGTATGCTTTTTCTATCGATATGGAAAAGTGTACCGACGTGGAGGCGTTGGTGAAGGTATGCCCCACCGGTGCCATCCTTGCCCAGGATGTCCAGAAAACGATCGAACGGACGGTAGGATCCATCATCCTTTGCCCGGGTGCGGCGCTCTTTGATCCGAGCATGCTGGAGAACTTCGGCAAAGGGCGGTTACCGAACGTATTGACTGCTTTGGAGTACGAGCAACTGATGTCCGCTTCGGGGCCGACCCAGGGGCACCTGCGGCGTCCTTCAGACAATGCGGAGCCTAGGAATGTGGCTTGGATACAGTGCGTAGGATCCCGGGGCATCAACCGCGGTGATGTGCCCTATTGCTCCAGTGTGTGTTGCATGTATGCATTGAAAGAGGCGATGGTCACCAAGGAAAGGTTTGGAAACGACATCGAAGCGGTTATCTTTTTCATGGACATGAGGACCTCCGGCAAGGATTATGAACGATACTATCAACGCGCCCGGGAGGAATTCGGTGTGCGGTTCGTTCGCTGCCGACCGCACACGGTCATGCAGGATTCCGAGACCGATAGGCTCGCTATTTCGTATGATTTGAATGGGAACGGAACGTTAGAGACCGAAAAATTCGATATGGTGGTGCTTTCAAACGGGTTTCGGGTCACCGCAGACATTGTTCAGCTGTCCGAACTTCTCGGCATTTCACTGAATGTCCATCAGTTTGCAGAATGCAACTATTTTAGTCCGGTTTCAACCTCCAGGCTCGGTATTTATACATGCGGCGTCTTTCAAAGTCCAAAAGATATTCCGGAGACCATGGTACAGGCCAGTGCTGCAGCATGTATGGCCTCTCTGCATCTAGGCCGGAAGTCTTCCGTATCTGAAGCTCGGGAAGGCTATCCTCCGGAGCGGGATATTGCCGGTGAGCCCCCCCGGGTCGGTGTCTTTATATGTGACTGCGGCGAGAACATCGGCGGGGTGATTGATGTTGAGAATCTTGCAGCATACGCGCGCCGCTTGCCCGATGTGGAGGTAGCCGAAGTCACTGGCCACGGTTGCTCCCGGGAGTCCCTGGAAAAAATCCAGAAAACAATTGAAAGCAAGGGCCTCAACCGTGTGGTCATCGGGGGGTGCTCTCCTCGAACCCATGAAATCGTATTTCAGAATACCCTGCGCAAAGCCGGACTGAACAAATACCTGTTGGAAATTGCCAATATCCGGGACCAGAATACATGGGTCCATTTTGATCGACCGAATGCAGCGGTTTACAAGGCACGGGAACTTATTCGAATGGCGGTGGCTAGCGTCGTGAAACTTCATCCGCTGGCGGACCACACCTTGCCGATTATCAAGGATGTTCTTGTTGTGGGAGGTGGGGTAACAGGTCTCAATGCCTCTTTGTTGTTGGCCGAGGCCGGGCACAAAGTGTATCTGGCAGAAAGAGCGCAGGAGCTTGGCGGATTGGCCAAAAAAATCCACAGAACCCTCCACGGAGACGATATCCAGGCCTATATGACGGCGCTAATCGAAAAGGTTTTGAACCATAAGCTTATCGAGGTGCTGACCCGTTCAGTTATCGTCGATCATTCGGGAATGCCGGGGATGTTTAAAACCGGTTTGCAAATCGGCCCAAGAATGTACTACCGGCAGATTGAACACGGCGCGACAATCCTGGCCACGGGTGCCCTGGCGAACCGGCCCTCGGAATATCTTCTTGGACGCCATCCCGCCGTGCTCACTCAATTGGAAATGGATGAATTTTTGGAAGTCAATGCCGATGCCATTGAATCCTGGGATACGGTCGTGATGATCCAGTGTGTCGGTTCACGGGTACCGGAAAATCCCAACTGCTCGCGGATTTGCTGCCAGACGGCTATCAAAAATGCATTGAGGATCAGAAAATTAAATCCAGATGCCCGGATATTCATTCTTTATCGCGACATACGAACATTTGGTTTCCAGGAAGATTACTACCGCAAGGCCCGCGAGGAAGGCGTAATTTTCGTTCATTTCGAACCGGACGACCCGCCGGCGGTTGAACCGGACGGCGACAAGGTGAGAATCGTCTTTCGGGATCATATTCTGGGGCGAAAGATCGAGGTGGTTGCAGACCGTTTGGCATTGAGTACCGGATTTATAGCGGATGATGAAACAACGGAAGACCTGGCGGCCATTTTCCATCTGCAGCGGACTGCAGACGGTTATTTTCTCGAAGATCATGTGAAGCTGAGGCCGGTGGACATGTCGGTCCCCGGGTTTTATGTCGCCGGAACCGCTCACGGTCAAAAGGGTATCGATGAGAGCATCACACAGGCCCAGGCCGCCGTCGCCCGGGTGGAGGCCATTCTGGCAAAAGACGCCATTAGTATCGGTGCAGCGGTGGCCAGGGTCGACTCCCAAAAATGTGCCGCATGTCTCATGTGCATTCGGGTGTGCCCTTACGATATTCCTTTCATCAATGCTGACGGATATTCGGAGATCGATCCGGCCAAATGCCATGGTTGCGGCATCTGCGCCGCCGAATGCCCTGCCAGAGCCATCGAACTCATGCGTTTTGAAGACGATTGGATCCTGTCCCAGTTGGACGGATTAATGGAAAGGATAGCGTAATGGAGGATTTTGAACCCCTCATCGTGGCATTCTGTTGCCACTATTGTGCTTACACGGCGGCCGATATGGCTGGGAGCATGCGGTTGAGTTATCCCGCCAACATCAAGATCATTCGTGTGCCGTGTACCGGCAAGGTGGATGTGCTCCACCTGATGAGGGCGCTTCTGAAAGGCGCCGACGGCGTATACGTGGCCGGCTGTCTGGATGGCGACTGCCATTTTAAAAATGGAAACCGGAAAGCCGCCCGCCGGGTGGCATCGGCCAAGCGACTGCTCAGCGAGATCGGTCTGGAACCTGAGAGGGTTGAAATGTTTACCATGTCGGCCGGGATGGGGGAGCGCTTTTCCCAGATCGCTTTGGAATTTACGGACCGAATTCGTAAACTGGGTCCGAACCCGGTCCATTCAAACACAAAAAAAGCAGATCCGCCTGCGACAAATCGACAGACGGTGCAAAAAGGAGATAGGCCAACATGATTACAGCAGTCCGAAAGCCGATGGAGGAGATCCTCGAATTTGTTTTACCCTATAAGCGTATCCTTCTGGTCGGTTGCAACGAATGTGTTACCGTTTGTGCAGCCGGGGGTCGTAAGGAGGTGGGTATTTTGTCTTCAGCTCTTCAAATGGCATTCATGAAGCAGGGCAAAACGCTGGACGTCAGGGAGGTCACACTGGAGCGTCAGTGCGATCCGGAATATGTTGAACAGCTCGTGACGGAAATCGATAGGGTCGATGCGGTTCTCTCCATGGCTTGCGGCTGCGGCGTTCAGGAAATCGCTCGCCGGTTCAAGGATAAAGCCGTATTCCCGGCGGTCAACACACAATTTATGGGCGCTTCGGAACGCCATGGGGTCTGGGCGGAAAGATGTCAGGGATGCGGAGACTGCATCCTCGGTATCACCGGTGGCATTTGCCCGGTGGCGCGGTGCTCCAAACGATTGCTGAACGGCCCCTGTGGCGGATCGACCAACGGAAAATGCGAGATCAACCCGGAGGTGGATTGCGCTTGGCAGCTTATCTGGGATCGGCTCAAAATGCTGGGGCTCGAAAAACGCTTCGAGGAGATCATTTCTGCAAAGGATTGGCGGACAAGCAGAGATGGCGGGCCTCGCAGGATCATCAGAGAGGATTTGGAATAATGGTTACGGAAAGTGCATTGGAAAAAGTACTGGCCGCAGGCCATCTGGCGGTTACTGCAGAATGCGGACCTCCACGGGGCGCCGTGCCGGAAAAGATTCAAGAAAAGGCGGAACTTCTCAGGGGATATGCCGACGGCATCAATGTTACGGATAATCAAACAGCGATGGTCCGAATGTGCAGTCTGGCCGCTTGCATCTACATCCGGCAGATGGGTCTCCACCCCATTCTTCAGATGGTGACGCGGGACCGCAACCGGCTGGCTATGCAGAGCGATATTCTGGGCGCCTATGCCCACGGCATCCATACCATGCTCTGTTTATCCGGAGACCACCCGTATTTTGGGGACCACCCTATGGCGGCAAATGTCTATGACCTCGACTCGATCCAGTTGCTTCAGATGGTCCGGGGGATGCGGGACCAGGGTCGATTTCAGGGCGGGGACGAGATCCTCAATGCGCCGAAGATGTTTATCGGGGCTGCTGCAAATCCTTTTGCAGACCCTTTTGAGTTGCGGGTGGCGCGTTTGGCCAAGAAGATCAAGGCCGGTGCCGATTTTATCCAGACCCAATGCATTTATAATTTGGAGAAGTTTGAAAGATGGATGGCGGGTGTTCGGGAGCGGGGCCTTCATAAAAAGGCTTATATTTTGGCCGGCATAACGCCCATGAAATCGGCCGGAATGGCCCGGTACATGAAAAATAAAGTGCCGGGTATGGATGTGCCAGATGAGGTGGTGAATCGAATGGCCGGGGTTTCAAAAGAAAACCAGGCAAAAGAAGGCATCAAAATTGCGATCGAAACCATTGAACGGCTGAAAGCGGTTGAAGGCGTAATGGGTTTTCACATCATGGCCATCGAATGGGAGCAGATGGTGCCGGAGATTGTTGAAAGCGCAGGGCTTTATCCACGCCCCCAATTTTAGGGCGTGGTCACCATTAACAGGTATTTTTACACCGCATTTTGATAGAAGGAGGCAAAACAATGCCGGAACAAAAGCTGATTCTTGTCGTTGACGATGATCCAGACCTGGTGGAATCCGTTTCTATGAAGCTTGAAAGCCAGAACTACCAGGTCGCAAAAGCCTATGACGGCGTTGAGGCCTGGGAGAAAATCAAAGAAGAAATGCCGGATTTGATTATTCTCGATGTCATGATGCCGAGGAAGAACGGATACGATCTCTGTCGAGAGATCAAACAAGATCCAAAATACAAACATATTATTGTGCTTTTGCTCACCGCTGTAGCCGATGCGGTTTCGGATACCAGCTATACGCATATGGATGGAAAAACAACCTTGGCCGATGATTTTATTCCCAAGCCCATCGACCTTGACAAGCTCATGGCGCTTGTCGAGGAACAGTTCGAATAGAACTCAAGGAACTGCCCGCATGGATCGAAGCCGGCGGGCGGCTTTTGATAAGAGCGGCCTAAGAGTATGGCGGCACATGGCGTTCGAAAAGTAATTTCTCTAGACGGCATCAAATTGGGTCCGGAACTCATTTGGCTGCATCTTCAAGATTTGGTCGCCGAGACGGACGCTCATCTTCATTTTGTCCGGCAATTGAGCCAGGATCAGATCAACCTGCCGTTTATTGTTACCCATTGTTCCGCGGGCCGGCTGCATCTTTGCTGTTGCGTGCCGGTGGAAGATGGAAAACGACTGCGGGAGATTCTGCGATCCGAAAACAGCTTCGGCAGACGCTTCCATCTGGTGGGCTCCGTCGGGCTGATATCCATGTTTCCGCATCGCAGTGATCTCCGTTTGCTGTATATGCTGATCGACGTACTGAGAGCGGCATCATTGACGGTATATGGATTCGCATCCTCCATCTCATCGCTGACCTTCGTTACGGACTACGCAGAATTGGACACAGCCGTTGCAGCCATTAAACAACACGTGGATCTTCCCCGGGGCTTTGTGCCTTTGAAACCCGAGTTTCGGATACGACAGCGTCCTTTAGCGCCGGATGGTTGCCACTGAACCGAAGAGCGCCTGGTTGCAAGGCAGCGGAAATCCAGGCGGGTTCAGTGACTACCCCGTGGCCGGAAATGGAAAAAGCCAAAATAGAGCTGATCTGTTGCTTTGAACCGCTTCGGTAGTTAACTTATGGAAACCATCACCGTTTATCAGGAGACGATCATCAAGACATACGGCTTTCAGCTCGTCGAAAGGCTGTGTATGCTTATGATGCGCGTCGCCAATGAGCGGTTTTCGTCGATCGAATCCCTTTTGACCCGGACCGAGGGATCCGGCCCAAAGTTTCATGCCGTTTTTTCCCAATGGATGGATCCGGATTCTATGGCGGTTTGTCTTGTAGCCGATCCTCAAAAAGAGAGGGAAATCAAGGCATGCCTTCAATGGACGCTCAAAGGGGCTCTGAAAAGCGCGGTTGAATCCGTGAAGCCGGTAGATTTGATCTGCTTTCAAGGTCCCCATTTCGGCGAGCGGTACGGGATTGCACAGGCCGTTTTCCAGACACTAAGAAACAGCTCGATCCCCGTGCTTGCGTCGGAATTTTCACAATCCACCATTATCCTCGTTTTGCAGGGAGGAATGGCCGAAGCAGCCAAGAACTGCTTGTCGGAGGCATTTCAGGTGCCGTCGAACTTTCCGGTTCCAACTCCTTAAGCGGATGGAATAAGCTTATGAATGCTCAGAAAAAATCGGCGCTTTCGCCCATAAAAGAAGAAAATTGGCGCATGCGGGTATTCGACTCGCTGTCTTTTCCCACGCTGATCTTAAGGCCCAACAAGGAGGTGTTAACGGCCAATCGGATCTTCATTGAAAAATACGGGATCCCTTTGGAAAAGCTTGTCGGCAAGACCTGCAATGAAATTTTTTACGAAGGGCAAAAATGTCCGCAGAGCACCTGCCCTTTTCAAAAGGTCCTGGATGGGCGAGGAGGCCAATCCATCCTGCGGCGCAACTCTACTCCGGCTGGAAATAAAATATGGGAAGATCGTGTTTTTTCTCCGATTCTCAACGAAACCGGTGAAGTCGCCTTTGTGATGGAAAGCATTCGGGATGTAACCCATGTCAAGACCTTAGAGGTCGCCTTAAGGAAAACCCAGTTGTTTTTCGAAAAGTTGATCCAAAGCTCCGCGATGGCCATCGTCGCTGCGGACCGGTATGCAAACATCCTGCTCATGAACCCGGCAGCAGAGGATCTCTTCGGCTATGTTGTCGATTATGCTATCCACCATGTGACCGTTGACAAACTGTATCCTCCCGGCGTTGCCCAGGAGATTATGCGGTATTTGCAGGGAAAAAATCACGGCGGCCCGGGAAAGCTCACCAGCAGACAGATCAACATTCTCAACGCCAGCGGAAAGGAGATCCCGGTTGAACTCACCGCTTCCATCATTTATGAAGACGGCAAAGAGGTGGCAACGATGGGGATCTACCGGGATCTCAGAGAACACATTGCAGTGGAAAAAAAGCTAGCCGAAACGCGCATCCGGCTTGCGCAGTCGGAGAAGTTGGCCTCTATGGGTCAACTGGCCGCCGGTGTGGCTCACGAACTCAACAACCCGCTGACCAGTATTCTTTTCGATGCCAATATGGTGAGAGACAGCCTGCCGGAAGAAGATCCCAACTGGGAGAGCTTGAATTTGATTATGCAGGACGTTTACCGTTGCAAAGATATCGTGAAAAACCTGCTTGCTTACAGCCGTCAAAACAGCCCGATGAAGGATATCATTCAGGTTAATGATTTGATGCAGCAGAGCCTGTCGCTCATCCGGGACCAGAAACTGTTTGTCGACATCAGGATTGTAAAAGAGCTCTCCGATGAAATGATGTTGATCCGAGTTGATAAAAATCAGCTAAGCCAGGCTATCATCAACCTGGTGATGAATGCCATCGACGCCATGGACGGCAAGGGCACGCTGACCTTTCGAACCTATCGCGATAAACCCAAGCAGAAAGTCTATTTGGAAGTTTCAGACACCGGCACCGGTATCCCGGAAGAAAATGTGTCGAAAGTTTTCGATCCGTTTTTTACAACAAAGTCGGTGGGGAAAGGCACCGGAATGGGCTTGAGTACCGCCTATGGAAATGTCATTGAGAACAAAGGAAACATCTGGATAAAATCGACCGGTCCTCAGGGAACGACCTTTCTGATCGAATTTCCTTTATATCGATCCTCAGATACGCATCCGGACGCTTAAATCGGGAAACGCCCGAAGCGGCAAATAGCTTCGGACGGAAAGATGGCTTTATAAAACGAAATGGGAATTAGAATACCGAGGGAAAAATGACTGAAGCAACAGGTTCGGCATTACCATTGAAACCGAAAATCTTGATCGTCGACGATGAAAAGCGCATTCGGGATACGTGCGGCCGTATGCTGGCAAACGAGGGTTTCGAGGTTGCCCTGGCGGAAAGTGGAGAAAAAGGCCTTGAAACAATTCAGCGGGAACATTTCGATATCATTCTCCTCGATCTGATGATGCCCGGCATGTCCGGGATGGAAACCCTCGTCCATGTTCGGGAATCACATCCGGACACCGTTGTAATCGTGATCACCGGATATGCGACATTGGATCATGCCGTCGAAGCCATGAAAAAAGGCGCTTTCGATTTTATCTCCAAACCCTTTTCTGCACAAGATCTTCGCGTGACGATCGCTAAGACCGCCCGATTTATCGGAACCCTTCAGGATATCGCGACGGAAAAATCTCGTATGCGCGTGTTGATCGATCATTTAGGGGACGGGGTGCTGGCTACTGACGCCAAAAGACAGGCCGTGCTCGTCAACCCGGCATTTCTGAAGATGGTCGGGCATCAGGGCGCAGGCGGTGTCGGTCGTCCGGTCACCGAGTGGCTTGAAAACCGCATTTTGCTTGGAATGATCGACCGAGCGCTGGCCATGCCGTCTGAAGAGTTTGTTGAATTGAGTGAGGAAATCGAGAATGACATTACGACCCTCAAAGAGATCAATCAGGTGAAATCCGATTTTGTTTCAATGGTCGCGCATGAAATCCAGAGCCCCATGAACACGACTCTTTCGCAGATCAAAATCCTCACCGACGGCCTTGCCGGGCCGCTTGCCGACAAACAGCGGAAGATCCTCACCCGAACCTCTGAACGTATCAAATCCCTATCCGACATGGCCGCTGAACTGCTTGACTTAGCAAAGATCGAATCGGGTCTGATTACGCTTGAAAAGGAGGCCATCGATCCGGCAGTCCTCTTAGAAGAACAGGTGTCATTGCATCAGGCCCAGAGCAGGAAAAAGAATATTTCACTTCAATTGGATCCACTGCCTGAGTTACCTCTCCTGCTGGCCAATCGAGTCAATATCGAAGAAGTCATGGCCAATTTGATCACCAACGCCATCCGATATACACTAGAAGGAGGCCAGGTTCGCGTTTCCGCTGAAACGGATAGCGAGTGTCTTCTCATTCGTGTAAAAGATAACGGCATCGGCATTGCACAGGAGGAAATTGAGCATATTTTCAAACGGTTTTATCGTGTAAAAAACGACCAGACCCGATATATCGACGGCACGGGTCTAGGGCTTGCGATCGTAAAAAGCATTGTGGAGGCACATAATGGATCCATAAGCGTCACCAGCGAACCTGCGGTCGGAAGCACCTTTTTCGTACGCCTGCCCATCCTGTCTGCTTCGAGGTGATAAAAAATAAGGTAAAGGAACTTCTTATCCCTTTTCTATCCGTAATTTTAACGTTTCAGGCATTCCTATCAGCAAGG
>JARRJQ010000037.1:0-16017 GCA_037388985.1 Desulfobacterales bacterium
TTCACAATGCCACACTGAAATGGGTGCAAATAAAGGCTCCACTGCGTATTAAAAAGTAAAAGCTGATTAAGAAAGGAAAACCAAATATGGAATTGAGCGGTCATCTGGCATTGATTACCAGACCCATGGCGCCTTCCATTCCGTATTCGATTAAAAGCACAACCGTTTCCTGAAAATTGGAATCGATGAGCCGCCGGCTGGCCACCAGAAACTTTCCCTTGGCCAATTCTTCCCTGGCACCCGGTTCAGCGTGGTCCTGTCTGGGAATTGCAGTCTTAAATAGCAGTTTTGCGGGTGCTTTACCTGAGGGGTCTGCACCTGAGTCCGGGCATAAAATAAATGTGACCGGCACAGTTAGTATAAAACACAAAGAAAGAAACTTAATCAGAAGATTCACTGAAACCCAAACCTTTCAGTAGTATCATTGCCGAAAAATGTAGCCGGAATTCCATAGGAAAAAGATCCCCGATTGTCATCAAGCCTTCAGGGATCTTCTACAAGCATGTCCAACGTAAGCGTGCCTGGCTGCTCTGCACCGATCAGGCTCATAATCCGTTTCATTTCTGCCGTGATTTCAATCAGAACGTCGCGGACACCATCACGACCTTCGGCGGCGAGGCCGTACAGGATCGGACGACCAAGTCCCACCAAAGAAGCGCCAAACGCCAGTGCCTTGAGAACATCGCTGCCGCGACGAAAACCGCCATCAACGATGATGACCATCCGGCCCGCGACAGCTTCAACAATTTCCGCCATTACCTGCAGCGGATGTGGCAAATAGTCCAGAGTGTGTGCGCCGTGGTTGGAAACAACCATGCCGTCGGCCCCGGCCGCCATACATTTTTCAGCATCACGGCGACTTAAAATTCCTTTGCAAATTAGGGGACAGGAAACTTTTTGGCGAATGTCCTGCAGTTCCTTCAACGTAAGCGGCGCGCAGTCAGTGGCAACCTGCTTATCGTGGATCTTGGTTCCTTGACCGGCATCTGTTTCAATGCCCGCCCAGGTAACACCGGCTTTCTGAATATCTTCAAGGGCCCGGAAGATTTTATCGCGATCCCTAAAAGGCTTCACATTGGACGCGACCGGGACACCGCTGGCAACCAGCTGCCTTAAATTCTTAGGAGTCGGTGTGCCGGTCCACATGAGACTGCCGGCTTCCTTCAGGGCTTCGGCCACATCCATTAGACCGGTTTCGGTTATGGCCGGTATCGGCATGCTCATGGCCGACATGATTACCGGTGTCGCCAGCTCAACACCGAGAACCCGACATGCGGTTTTGGGCTCGACGCCGTCGATATAGCGAGGACGAAATGTATAGCGATCAAGAATACGGCGGTCATGCTCTAAAATAAATCCGGTTTCAACCGCGTCCAGCACCCATCCGTAATCTTTTTCTCTTAGAAGCGTTTCCCCCCTCCGATAGATGTCAGTAAGCCCCATAAAATATGCTCCTTTCCTTTCACTATCCTCAAAACACAAAAGGGTCAATGGCGGATCTGCTTGCGGAGCAGTTCTTCTATCTGATTAGGATGCCGTTTGCGGTGGATCGAAAAAATCTGAACTTTTCTCCAAGGCTATTTTATAGCCTTTTTCAAATGGCTAAACAGTTGCCATCCGATCATGGCGATACATTCCGCATCAAAATATTTTTCGGCCCGAGATTCAAATAATACAGAGCATTTTGCCGAAAATTCTTCATCCACATCATTGTAAAGCATGATCACCGGAATTTTCGGAAGCGCATTAAACTGAATCGCAAGATCATATTTGACGTCAAGATTTGGGGCATAACCGCCCAAGGCATTGCTCGCTTTTTTCAAATCATTCAGTCTTCCGGAAAAATAAGAGCCGATGGCGCGCTCGACGTCATTTGTGAAATAACCGGTTAAGGGTCCGGAATCTTTAAAATTTCTAAAGGATACCCAGTCATGTTCTTTTGGCGGTATAGCGGGGCATCGTAAAATATACTTGCTCAGAATAACACAAATATCATGACTGGGCTTTTTACCTGTCGGATCACTAATTCCTTTAGAAGAGATTTCGTATTCAGTGTTAAATAATGGAATTTTTATTCTATTTTCTTCTATTTTTGCTCCAAGATTATGGGCTACAGACTCAAAAGATATTTCCCTAAGCTGTTCGAGATAATTTTGATATGTTTTTTCAAATATTGTTTCTTGGGTTTGCATGTATTTCTCAAATAAAATATCGAATACTTTTCCCAAACTCACTTATTTCCTATTTCTATACAATCTAGAAGCCTAAAGCGCCGAAAGTCAAGCAATGAAACTATTTGATCTTCCTATCGGTTTTTCTTATGCTAAAATACATTCAACCCCATGATTAGATTCAGGCCGCAAAGGCAAGGGAGGAATTATGAAAAATTGGTGTTTTCTTATAACACAAATAGTCCTATATTCTATGATTATCTCAGCAAATGCGGAGGAGGTGAAAAATATGCAATTAACATCCCCAAGTTTTGAAAACAACAAAAGTATGGCCAAGAAGTTTACCTGCGATGGAGAGAATATTTCTCCGGAATTGGAATGGTCTGCTGTTCCGCAGGGAGCCAAGAGTTTGGCATTGATTGTATATGATCCTGATGCACCGGATCCTGCTAATCCGCGAATGACCTGGGTTCACTGGGTTCTTTATAATATTCCAGTCACGATTAACTCCCTGCCGGAAGGTGTAAAAGATAAAGATCTTCCTCCAGGAACATTGCATGGTCTTAATGACTGGAAAAAAACTGGCTATGGAGGACCGTGTCCGCCGATTGGCCAACATCGTTATTTTCATAAGCTTTATGCATTGGATATCGTTCTTCCGAACCTCACGCACCCAACAAAAGCAAAACTCGAAAAAGCCATGGAAGGTCATATTCTTTCCGAGGCAGAGTTGATTGGATTATATCAGCGAAAATAGCCGGAAAGCTCATAAATCTTCACTTTGGAGGCTGATATGATGAATACGCCTGCCGGTCCCCAGGAAATCCTGGCCCTGTCTCGTAATTTCATGGAATGCCGGGTTCTTTTAACCTGCGCGGAACTTGATATCTTCACCTGCCTGGCAGAACCCGCCTCTAGCAGGAATCTGGCTCAAGAAAAAGGCTGGCATGCTCGACCCTTGATGGTCCTCCTGGATGCCCTGACCGCCATGGGTCTGTTGATCAAAAAAGATGGGCTTTACCGGACGGACCCGGCTCTGCTGCCTTTTCTGCGTCTGGATTCGCCGCAAACCGTTCTGCCGACGATCCGTCATGCGGCCACCCTCTGGAAGAACTGGTCAAATTTGACTCCTATCGTCACCGAAACAGGTGGTGTGAAAAGCACCGCCGGCGGCTTTGAAAATTCCGAGGATCAAAAAGCATTCATCGGCGCTATGCACGTCGTCGGAATAGCACGCGCACCTAAAGTCATTCAAGCGATCAACCCCGGTTCGGCGCGACGGTTGATCGATGTGGGCGGCGCATCAGGTACTTACACCATCGCCTTTCTGGAAGCCTGTCCGGAAATGTCCGCCACGCTTTTTGACTTGCCAAATGTGGTAAGTATGGGCCGAGCACGAATCGCCGAAGCCGGCCTGACGGGTCGCGTAAACATAGTGGCAGGGGATTTATATACGGATTCCCTGCCTGCGGGTCATGACCTTGCTCTGGTCTCGGCTATCATCCATATGAACAGCCCGGAACAGAACGTGGATCTGTATAAGAAAGTATTTGACGCTCTCGTTCCGGGCGGCCGTATCGTCATTCGGGACCACGTTATGAAACCGGATAATACTGCACCTAAATCCGGCGCCCTGTTTGCCGTCAATATGTTGGTTGGAACCCCCGGCGGCGGCACCTATACCTATGAAGAGATCAAGAACGGGCTGATCGCGGCAGGCTTCGAAAACATCAAATTGATTCAGGAAGCTGACCTGATGATGGGTTTGGTGGAAGCCTACCGGCCATTATAAATAGATGAAAGCTTCAAGGAAAGGGATACTGCTGGACCTATGAATTGCCGATTTCCGGCTTATTCGGGCAGAGGTATTAGCCACAGACCCGGCGTCGTCATGCTGAAGGCGTGACTATGCCGCGGCGGGCCCCACACGGACTTTCACTAACCTGACTAATCGAATTAGCTATTCATCTACTTAACGAATCAACTAGCTTATGAGGCGAAGGGTCATCGGGTACCGATAATGCTGACCATCATTGGCTTTGACACCGGCGACGATGACAATAATCAGGCTGAATATCACCAGGGCAAAGATGAGAAAAAATCCGATAATGATGAAAACCAGCAGGAACGAAATCACTGCGTAGATCATCAATGTGATTTGAAAGTTGAGGGATTCTTTGGCCTGTTCCACAACAAATCGGGATTCATTTTTCTTTAATTGCCAGACGACGATCGGAGCAATGATATTGCCCAGCGGCACAATCATGGATGAAAAGGTGCCGATGTGGGCAAACATGGCCCATTGGCGCTCCTCGTTTTCACTCATCGGCTTGTTTATTAGTTTTCGTTTATTGTTTTGCCGCTTGATAAGGACGACCAATGCTACAACCGGCCCGGCGACAAAACCCAAAAAAAGCAGCACAACTGCCGAAACGATTCCTTTTATCATGCCGGCAAAATCCACGTGCCGAATCAAGAGGCCGTCGTTGCCGGAAAGTTCTCCGGCAACCTCAGCGTAGTAGTTTCCTGAGGTGTCGAATTCGACTTCGGCGATGGCCTGCCTGACAATTGCATCATAGGTTTCGGTCCCGGCAAATTCGGGAGGACTCAATTTCAATTCCGCTCCGGTAGCCAGGTCAAGGATCCTGATATCAAAATCCCTGCCCAGCAGGTTTTGGGCAACATTCGATTCCGTGAACACGGAAGTTTCATAAAAGATAAAATAGGTGCCCGGCTCTTCGGCTTGAATGGTTGTTTCTCCCGGCACCATCAACCGGGTTCCGCCTGAAAAGTATGAAGTGAATGCATTGAAGATGCTTTTTCCCCCGGCAATTATTGGGACTAAAAAAAGCAGGATGGCAACGACATACCAGAACCTTCCGGGTCGGATCTGAGTCGGAACAGGCAAGGGTTTTGCCGCTGCAGACGGTCTCTGATCCGTCTGGCTTGGCTTTGATTGAGAGGGCAAAGGCGGCGGCACAGCCGTATCGCTGTTCGGTGCCGGGGAGATGATACAATCTGCGCCGGCATCTTTTAAGACATTGTTAATTTTAATGGCCGTCTGGTAATCGACATTCTTTTTAATGATAAAGCGGCGGCCGGAAAAAAGCTGGTGTAATTTTTCCTCATTTGCTTTCAGCAGCTTGGCCAGGTTGGCTTTGACCTCTTCGAACTCCCATCCCGGGATAATTTTTCCATCAAATTCAATATGATAACGTTTTTCCGACACGAAGGTTGCCCCCGTTTGAAATGCACTCTGCAAGTGGGTTGAATTCATATTTATTTTCGGTAAATTGGTAGAAATGTTTAGGCATTTTTGGGTTTTGACCTGTCCGGACGCATCTGCTATTTCTTCCTGTCATCATCTACTATCCATTCAATTTTTCCACAGGAGGTTATCTATTGGGGTTACAGCTGGTAAAAGATAGGCGCTGCTTTGTGTGCGGCGTAGAAAATCCTCACGGACTCAAAGTTAAGGTAGAGCGGGTCGGCGACGATCGAGTCAGGGCGGAATTTACGGCCGAAGATCGTTACCGGGGCTGGTCCAACTATCTTCACGGCGGCGTTTTGACACTTATTTTTGATGAAATGCTGGGATGGCTGTCACGGTATATGGGGCATAATGCCATGACCGCCAGACTGGAGGTGCGTTATCGCAAACCGGTGTCGCTGGGCAGCCGGCTGACATTCAGCGGCGTTCTGGAAAGACAGGTCAAAAATCTGTTGGATATCAAGCTGCGCGCAGACCTGGCAGATGGGTCCGTGGCTGCCGAAGCAAACGGCAGGATGATGATCATTAGCCGTTAGAAACCAAGGATCATCAGCCTTTCGTTTGATCTATCCCTAAAGATCATTTACGGTATAGGTTCCCCACTGGCCGATTTTGACGATGCCGTCCTCTTCCAAACCTTCTTGGATAGATTCAAAAACGGCATCGACTGCTTTGGCCGCAATTTTTTGGGGGACACCTTCCAGCTTTTCAGCGACGCGTTTGACCAGCTCGGATTTATTCATCGGTTGCCTTTTCTAATAGAGAATTTATTATCTGGAAATTATAGAAGTGGCTTAAAAACCGCCTATTATGATTGATGGCCAGGCGCATTTTGGTTTAAAAGCGGAGCGTACACGACAGTACGTGAGCATTTTAAACCGGAATGCAACACAGCCAGCGGCCATAAGAGGCGGTTTTTAAGCCACTTCTATTTCCATCCAATGACATGATAGCCTTTATCCCGCAGGCATTGCTCGACAAAGCGACGCTCAATCTCGTCCGGATCGCCCGATTTCATGGCACCACGCGTCAGGCCCCCCGCACCGCCACCGGCTGCTCCGGCAGCCAATCCGCGGCCGGGATGGCCGGTAACCAGTCCCACTGCACCACCCACTGCGGCACCCACCGCGGCGCCTGCAGCGGTCGATTTGGCGACGTTTTTCCCGGCCTCCGTTGCATGGCCGTGATCGGCAGCCAGCCGGATGCAATCATCGATGTCAGCCCGGGCTGCAGATTCACCCACAGAATTATAGGTTGCATTTGGATAGAGAACCGGACGCTTTTTGGCGCATGCCGACAAAATAAGCGCTATGCCAACCAGCAAAATAAAAATTGTAAAATTAATCTTCATTTTAGCTCAAACTTTCATTTATCCGCATTATTATTTCAGGAATCTTGTCGGGACTCAACTTCTTTTTTCGATTCGAGCTCAATTGGACTGTGGTCGAGTTTTGATGCCACTTTGTGCCGCCCGGTACTTGAATCAAACATATTGGGGCCATGAAGGCGATGGGTTTCCTTGAGGATATTTTTGTAGATAAAGTAGAAAAGATAGGCCAGCAGTATGCCAAGCAGAATGAAAAAAGCGAGGACCAAAAGATACTCGACCATAATGGCCAATGCATTACTGAAACTTGCGCTTTTTACCATTCGATAAACAACGGTAAAAATAAAAACCAGCAATGCCAAAAACAACAAAATCACCTGCAAGGGGTTAATCATGCGCCCCTGCCGGTCATCAACCTGCCGCATCATTGAATCCCCCTCTGGCCTATAATGCTCGAATTCTTAAGGTTGAGCCCGTTGCCGTTTAGCCCGTTTGCCGGCAAGAAAATCAGATGTTTTTTCCGGTTCAGCAGGCTTAACTGGCACAGTTGGCCAACCCAAATATGATTTTGCGCTTCCTTCCAAACGGCCAAATGTTTACAGGCGGGATTTGGCCGTTTTTGATTTTATGATTAAATTATATCGAAGATTATGCCATTTCGCAATTTTTTCTGCTTACTGATCATCTGAAACTGTTATAACAAATTGATATTGCAATGAATAATAAGTTTGAGGCTGCGCGCAGCGAATTTCTTCAGCGCCGCACCGTGATAATCAGCGAAAATCGGCATTATTAACTTGACAAAGATTGGCGTACGGTTCATTTGCGAGGTGTTTACAATCCGCCATTATCCGGCTCAACAGGCCAAGGGGCCAAACCGGCAAACCTTTTAGGCAGGAGGAAACTATGGAAGTTTTAAACTGGAAAGATTGTGATGACGTTGAGATCAAAAAGTTTCCCTATCGGGGTCAACAAAATGAAGTCAAGGGCATCAGTATTCGCTGGCTTTCAAAACATGGTGACGACGGAACGGGCAATCCCGAATACGGCCTGCGGTTTTTTACGGCAAAACCCGGCGGTGAAATCCCAATCCACAATCATTTTTATCACCAGACCATGTATATTTTAAGCGGGCAGTTCGAATGTTTTCAATACGATTCAAAAACCGACGAAGTGGTTAAAAAGAAGATCTGCGGCCCCGGAGATTTTATTTATATTCCCAGTCTGGAACCCCACGGTATGAAAAACATCAGCGATACCGAGACGGCCACATTTCTGTGCTGCATCTGCAACGTCTATGACCGCCAAGATGATTAGAAGTGGTTTCAAAATTTCATTGAAACCCCTTCTAATAGGCATTTGTTTGAAAACGTTGAGAAAAATAGCGTTCAGTTTAGATGCTGCAAAACAATTGCGGTTCGACTGGGCAGATAGAGACTCAAAAAATTTTTTCCTTCTCGATCGTCTTTTTCAGGCAGCGACAGATGCTCCTGGTTAGCGATCAGGCGGTTATGGCCTCCATATTGCGCGGCATCGCTGTCGAGCAGCATACGATAAGATCCCGCAGGCGCTTCAAAACGGTAGTCGCTGTAAGAGTGCACGGGGTGGAAATTAAAGGCAAATAACAAACCGGCACGTTCAAAGACAATCAGCTTGTTATCGCAATGTTCATACATCAGTCGTCGGTGCGGTGCATCGAGCAGCCGGTTGGCTTTGGCCAGTTCGATCATATCGCGGTCAAAGCGGGCCAGAAACTGATACTTTAAATTAGGATCGTCGACCAGGTGCCACTGCCGGCGGGCATAATGATAGGACCAGTTATTGCCTTGCCGCGGGAAATCAATCCACTCCGGATGCCCGAACTCGTTTCCCATAAAATTCAGGTAGCCATTGCCGGCCGTAGCGAGGGTGATCAGCCGGATCATTTTTTGCAGAGCCAGACCGCGTTCCACTTTGATATTTTGCGAGTTAAGGTGCATATGGTCGTACATATCGGCACCGATCAAGCGGAATATGCTAGATTGATCTCCCACCAGGGCTTGATCGTGGGATTCGGCATAACTGATGGTCTTTTCTTCCTGCCGTCGATTGTTGAGTTCATACCACAGGTAATTTATGGGCCAGTGCTCGTCGGCTGTTTCCTTGATCAGCTTAATCCATATATCCGGAACACCCATGGCAAAGCGATAATCAAACCCGAATCCCCCGTTTTCAGATCCTGCCGCCAATCCGGGCATGCCGCTGACATCTTCGGCGATGGTGATCGCATCCGGACGAATCGCATGAATGACTTGGTTGGCCAGCGCTAGATAGGCGAGGGCGTCTTCGTCCACGCTGTCATTGAAATAATCATCGTAAGAGGTAAAGGCTTTGTTCATTCCGTGGTGAAAATAGAGCATGCTGGTGATGCCGTCAAAGCGATAGCCGTCCAGGTGATATTCATCAAGCCAGAAACGGCAGTTGGACAGCAGAAAATGCAGCACTTGATGCTTGCCGTAATCGAAACAGCGCGAATCCCAAAGTTCGTGGCGTCCCCGGGCGTGGTCGTGGAAATATTGATACAGGGTGCCGTCAAAACGGCTGAGGCCTTCAACTTCATTGGAAACCGCATGCGAGTGAATCAAATCGATAATGACGGCCAGTCCGCAGCGGTGGGCTTCATCAACCAGTGCTTTGAAATCTTCCGGTGTGCCGAAACGCGATGAAACTGCAAAAAAGCTGGACACCTGATAGCCAAAGGATCCGTAGTAAGGGTGTTCCGGAATGGCCATTATTTGAAGCATATTGTAGCCGGAAGCCGCCACCCGCGGAAGAATGTTTGCGGTAAATTCCTGAAATGACCCGATCTTGCCCTCTTCCTGGGCCATACCGATGTGAACTTCATAAATTAGCGGCGCATCCGGCAGGCGGCGAAAATCTTTGGATTGCCATTGATATGGCGCATCCGGCTGCCAGACCTGGGCATTGAAAATCAGTGTTTGTCGATCCTGAACCACGCGCCGGGCATAAGCCGGGATTCGATCTCCGCTGCCTTCAGGCCAGTGAATGCGCAAGCGGTAGAGATCGCCGTGGTCAAGGGTGTCTGCGGCAAGGCGGATTTCCCAGATGCCGTTATCAAGCGCGCTTAGCGCAAATTGCTCTTTTTCCTGCCAGCCGGACATATCTCCGATTAAAAAAATAGCGGTCGCATAAGGAGCCCATTCGCGAAAAACCCACTGCTTGTTGTCAAAATGCAAACCAAAGTACTCATGTCCCCTGGCAAAATCGGGCAAACTGATTTTTCCGCGGGTCAGTTGCTGCTCCGTTTCAGCGATTTTTGTCAGGCGTTGCCGGATGGTTATCTCATAGGGTTTTAACCAGGGATCTGCTTTCAAAAGCCGACGCAATGCTTTTTCAATTTTTGCATTCATTTAGGGTCTTAACTGTAATTTCTTTGTATTTTATGATCCGCCTGAGGCGGATTTTATCACGAAAACATAGAATGGACCAGAATGCCGGAAGGCTATAAGGCCGAAAGGCTTGAGGGATCAGAATAATTCGAAACTTCAAGCTTTCCAGCCTCCTAGCCTCCCAGCTTTCAAGCTCGGCTTTGTATTTTATGCTTTCGTGATTAATTAATCTTCTTTTGGTTCCGGCTTGTTCGTGTTGGGTTTTGAGTCTAATTTTTTGCTTCCATTGTCCATTCCCGGAAAACTTTGCAGGATCAAAGGACGCTTGAGCATCTTTTCATACAAAGCGATGTAGTGGCGGGCGGTATTGGCATGGTTGAAGGTGGCCGCACTTGCTCGCATGATGCGTTTAATTTGTCGGGCTTTTGTGGCTAGCGGCAAGTTATAAAATTCCATGGCCTGCTCGATCGCCCATAACAGCCCATTGGAATCAAAGTGTTTAAACAAAAAACCATTGCCCGTGTTCTGGGTCACATTCAGGTGTAAAATCGTATCATGAATTCCGCCGGTGTCGCGGGCCACCGGCAGGGCACCGTAAATCGTGGCGATCATCTGGGGCAAACCGCAGGGTTCAAAACTTGAAGGCATGAGGATGAAGTCGCTAGCAGCATAGGCCTGATGCTCCAGATGATAATCAAAGTCGCAGATGGCGACGCGTTTGTGGAATCCATGAAAGTTGACAATGTCTCGAAATGTATTTTGATAATCGCCATTGGCGACAAAAACGATTTGCAGGTTTTGGTCCCAGTACCTGGAAATCATCGTATATAAAATTTCTGCCAGCAGCTGGCAGCCCTTCTGGATTGGATCGAGCCGTGATGGCCAGAAAAACAGGGGCGCCTGATCATCCCGGATAAGGCATTCCGGCGGCACACTCAGCTTCAACTTTATTGGCCAATTCCTGCCGAAGAGGCGGGTAGACAAAATCGTGTTGACCGCTGACGATTTCATTCAGAAAGTTTGGGCTGACCACATTGACAAAATGGGCGCCAAATACGCCGCTGGTCAGTAGATCAACGCGGTTGGTATTGCGGACTTCTTCATAGCGATTGGCCATTTTTTCAAAATATAATTTCTGCCAGAAAGACGCCGCATCAATTCCCCGGTCTTCAATATAAGCCAGGGTGGTTTTTACGGTATGCACGTTGTGAATGGTGAATAAACAGGGGATGCCCAGCTGGCGGGCCATGGCGGGAATGAGGCCGGTCATCCAGTCGTTGCAGTGAATCAAATCCGGCTGGACGTGGGGAACAATGTTATTGATCACCTCTCGCTGAAAAGCCAATGAAAGCTTAATGTTCTCTTCTCCATAACTGGAGTAAACCCGATTGATGTAGTAAAAGGCGCGGTCTTCAGCCAGGTGGATGCGGTCATCGGGCATTTTTCTCTGAATTCTGTGGAATTCCTTTTTTAAAACCGGCGCCAGTCCGTTGCTGAAAATCGTACGATAATCGGGAATGGCTACATGAACGTCAGCCCCCTGCTCAAATAGGGCGTTGATCAGAGCGGCAGAGACATCGGCGAGGCCCCCGGCCTTGGCCGTAAAAAAACTGGCCAGGCCTCCCATGCGGTCCGGCAGGTAGGTGACTTCCGGTGTCACCACAAGGACTCGGGGCTTGGTGGAAACTTCATTCATTGTAATGGTATTCTTCTATTTCTACTGGGCCAAAAGTTGAAAAGGAACTGATGTTTCACAAAGAAATTGCAAATCCGAAGCACGAAATTCTAAATTCGAAACAAATTCAAAATCCGAATGTCCCAAACATTTGAATTTTGGTCATTTGATATTCGGATTTTTTTCGGATTTCGAGATTCGAAATTCGAATTTTATCAGTTCGATATGACGAACGAGATCGATATAATAATTGAGTTCCCTTAAACTGATTTCCTTTATGCCCAGCTCAATAATCTGGGCGTCGATTTCACGCGCTCATCTCCCCGCGGTGTGACCCTGACGGTAAAACCGAATCGACCCGATGCCTGACAGGTTAAGGAACAGCCGTAAAGATATTGCCCGTTGCCGCGGTCCTCTTCTACGTTCATCGGTTCGACGTTGCCGGTAACCATATTTTCTAAAGATTTCATATGGCCGTAATAAAGCTCAACATCGACTTCATGGGGCTGGAGTTCTGCAAGGCTGACCTCCGCTGTGACATCGAATTTTTCGCCCACCCGATAGGAGCCTCGATTTTTTCTGACAGGCGGCTTGATCTCAATATCTTTCCAGAGAGAGTGCAGTCGTTTGATGTGAGCGGCCAGGTTCTTGGCTTCCTCTGCCTGATTGGCAAGCAAGGAATCAAAACGTTTGGCAGCGGGAAGGTAGTAACGGTTCGTATAATCGGTTACCATGCGGATGCTGCAAAACATTTCCATCGCCATTTTCATTGTCGCCTTCATCTTTTGCACCCATTCAGCGGGCAGGCCGCCGTTTTTTCGTTCATAAAAACAGGGGATCACCTCATTTTCCAAAACATTATAGAGCGCCTGGCTTTCGATGGCATCCTGGTAATCGTAATCTTCGTATTCCTCACCGTTTCCGATGCGCCAGCCTCTTTCCTCCGTGTATCCTTCACACCACCATCCGTCGAGAATACTGACATTCAGCACCCCGTTAATAGCGGCTTTCATACCGGATGTGCCGCAGGCCTCAAAGGGCCGCCTGGGGGTATTGAGCCAAACATCTGCGCCCTGGAACAGATGCCGACCCAGATGCATGTCGTAATCCTCAAGAAAAATGATTCGCTCGCGAAGCTCCGGTTTGCTTGCAAACTGAAAAAGTTGTTTAATCAGATCTCTGCCCTCGTTGTCCTTCGGATGGGCTTTGCCTGCAAAGATAAATTGGACCGGGTATTTTTTTGAGTTAACGATCGATTCAAGGCGGTTGGGATCCTGAAAAAGCAAATAGGCACGCTTGTAAGTGGCAAATCGCCGCGCAAAGGCGATGGTCAGCGCATTTTGGTCCAATACCGATTCAACCGCCTCAATCACATTGCGGGGTGCGTTGCGGCGCGTATATTGTTTGACCAATTGCTCCCGGCAGGTGCGCACCAAACGCGAGCGGTTCATTTCATGACTGCGCCACAGTTCTTCATCGTAAATATCATCGATGTGATTGATATTTTCTAATTTACGTGAACCCATGTACCAATCCGGACCCAGATAGCGGTTAAAAAGATTGGCAAATTCCTGGGAAATAAACGAAGAAATGTGAATGCCATTGGTAATATGCGATATGGGGACTTCTTCCACGGGGCGTAGAGGCCAGACATGAGACCACATGCGCCGGGCCACGGATCCATGCAGTTGACTGACGCCGTTGCAATAGGCTGACGCGTGAAGTCCCAGAATGAACATCGACAGAGGCGCCTCGGGATCGGATCCCAGCGGTTGCCCCCAGGATAAAATTTCTTTTTCTTTGGTTTCCAGTATCGGCTCCAGGGGCTTTAGATAGGGTCTGACATACTCGGTCGGAAATTCATCGTGGCCAGCGGCCACCGGGGTATGGGTGGTAAAGACGGTTGACCGGGGGCCAATTTCAAGAGCGGTTTTTAGGTCAACGTTGTACCGGGATTTTATTTGAGCCAGCCGCTCCAGACTGGCAAATGCAGAATGTCCCTCATTCATGTGCAGAATTTTAACATGGATATTCATGGCCGCCAGCGCGCGCATTCCGCCGACTCCCAGCAAAAACTCCTGGGCCAGGCGAATTTTCTGATCACCGGCATAGAGCTTTGAGGTGATTTCACGGGATGCCGGATTGTTTTCAAGGATATCGGTATCCAGCAGGTACAGCGGGATTCGGCCGATTTTTATTTTCCATATGATGGCATGAATTGGGCCGTCAGGTCCGGTAATCGAAATTCGCAGTTCATTTCCCGAATCGTTCAGCACCCGTTCCGCCGGAAGGTTGTAAATATCGGTTTCCGGATATGCTTCCTGCTGCAAGCCATCAGGGTTGAGATATTGGCTGAAATAGCCGTGATGATACATCAGGCCCACACCTGCTAGCGGAAGATTGATGTTGGACGACGCTTTTAGATGATCTCCGGCCAGGATGCCCAGCCCGCCGGCAAACAGCGGAAGGCTTTCATGAATTCCAAACTCCATGGAGAAATAGGCAATGATCTCCTGGGGTCCGAAACCGTTATTTTCTTGATCCGATTGTTCCAATGGATCAAGCACCCGGGTTTCAAATTGATCTTTGACCCCTTTTAAATGCGCAAGATAGCCTTTATCCCTGGACAGCTTTTCCAGGCGACTTTGTGGAATTTTGGATAAGAAGGCAATCGGGTTGCGGCCGGATTCAAACCAAAGCGGCGGATCCAGGCGGCGGAAAAGTTCGATGGCATCCTTATTCCAGCACCACCACATGTTACGGGAAAGGTCCTCAAGAAACTGTAAGCTTTGGGGTATGTTCGGATATACCTGAAAAATCTTATAATTTTTCATATATGATAAGTTCCTAATTTTATTACTGATCAGTCATAACCAGTCGTTGTCGAATTCTGAGTTTCCGATGCAGTTGAACCAGGGGAAAATAACGCTTTAGGAGGCAAAAATCAAGCAGTCCATATTATTCAGGAAATCAGGTACCTTGAAAATCATAGCGCTTTTTGAGCACATTTATTTATAAAATCGAAAGCGAAATCCCGCTTTGCGGCATAGAAAACGACATGACCGGTAATCCGTTTATAAATTATTTTTCTTCCAACTTCAACCAGACGCGCAGTAGCTCGCTTGCTCCCCAGGCCTGTGCATCACAACCACGCTGGGTGTGCGGGTAATCGCCGTCTAAAATTTCAGGTATATGATCCAGACAGCCGTGTTCTAAAAGACGGCTGCTGCTTGCCAGCCATGCCAGAGCCGTTAGATTGCTTTCTTTACCATAGGTCATGGCCCATGCTTCGCAAAACAAAGGAAACATCCAGCTCCAGGCCGTGCCGTTATGATAAGCCGGTTTGCGCCGGGTGTCTTCGTCCCCCTCATATCGCCCCTGATAAGGGTGGTGGGGGTCATTGATTATTTTTCCCTGATGAATAATCTTAATTTCGTGCTTGACCGGGCGGTCGGCCAGACTGCGGATGGCACCCGGTATGAGAAGTTCTTCACAGGCGGCCAGGACCTGCCGGCATAAATCGGGCTGATGAACTGCGCCCAGCGTGATGGCTAACAGCTGATTGGGACGCAGGGCATCATCGGCGGTCGCATCTTTGGCCGGCTGGCCGGCAGCGGCCTGCAAACAATCGGACAGATAACCGAGGTCCGGCTGCCAGAAGTATGCCACAATCGAGTTTTCAACCTTTTGAGCCAGGTGCCGCCACTGCTCGCCGGCTTGGGCTGAATCGATTTCCGACAGCAAGCCGAGTGCTGCGTACCACAGAGCCTGAATTTCAACAGGGTAGCCCTGACGGGGCGTTCCCGCCGGATGGTTGGTGTCCATCCAGGTAAAATGCGTGGGGCTGAAAATCAATCCTGATTCCGGGTCCATCCGAACACCGTTGGGTGTGCCGGCTTTCAGGGATTGACCGATCGACAAAATAACTTCTTTTACGGAACGGTTGCCGCACGCGCTTTGCAAAAAAGTGCTTTTTTCTTCTGCGCGCATCAAATCGGCACAGGCGGCGATAAACCACAAAGGTGCATCGGAGGTGTCGCGGTTTGCGGCATTGTCTCCCTGAATCATATTGGGCAGCGTGCCGTCTTTTTCAAAGCGCCCGAACTGTATAAGGACTTCCCGGGCATCAGCCATCTTTCCGGCGGCCACCAGTCCGCGTGCAAATATCAAAGCGTCCCGACCCC
>JARRJQ010000038.1:0-14326 GCA_037388985.1 Desulfobacterales bacterium
GAGCTTTCCGATATCAGAATAAAGAAAATCGGGGATGCCTTGTCCAGTCTGGCTCTGGAAGAAGAACGGGTTGCCCAGTTCCAGGTGGCCATCGATGATTATGATAAACTTCCACAGATTATCGATGATTTCGTTGCCAGCGTCGAGGAAATGGGACCGAACCCGTTTAAGGGATTCTAACACAGAGTTTAAAAATTTGTATACTTTGGTTTAGGCAACTAAACATCTTACTGAAACAAAGCAATCATTAATGAAAATCCGAAGCACGAAATCCGAAATCCGAAACAATATCAAAATTCGAATGTTCAAAATTTAACCGCGATTTTGGGCATCAATTTTTTGTTTTGATTATTGGTATTTCTGACATTTGAATTTGTTTCGAGTTTCGAGATTCGTATTTCGAATTTCTTCGTCTCTGATTAAAAGGTGGATCAATGGGATGCCATCAAGCAACTATGAAAGACAAAATTTTTGAGGCGGGACACTAGGAGGTATGAATATGGCGGAAACATACGTGATTGAGCCTGATTTAGATTTTATTAAGGAAGTGGGTGCGCTAGGGGGTGCAGACCTGAAAAAATGCTATCAATGCGCCACCTGTTCGGTCGCCTGCCCGATTTCGCCGGATACCAAACCGTTTCCCCGCAAAGAAATGATCGCCGCCTCCTGGGGCTTGAAAGATAAGCTGGTTGGAAACGCGGACATCTGGCTGTGCCACAATTGCGGCGATTGCTCCACCCGCTGCCCGCGGGAGGCCAAGCCGGGGGATGTCCTGGCCGCTATTCGTTCGTATACCATTTCGGAGTATGCCCGGCCGAAAGCATTGGCCAGGGCGCTGAAGGATCCCAAAAAGCTACCGATTTTGCTGGCGATTCCAGCAGTCAAGCATTGGAAATTTTTCTCCACTTGGCTGGTGGACATCCATATGCTTTCGGCGGCATTTTTCGCCATTGCTGTTTTTGCGCTGGGGCTCAAACGGTTTTTGGCTGATATCCATCAAAATGCTTTGCTGGAAGGTAAAACCGCCCAACAAAGCATCAAAGTGGTCGGATTTATTACGGCCTTTATTCGGATCATTCCCACCATCTTGCTGCATCGCAAGTTTGGGGAGTGTACTGAAAATAAGGATCGCCAAACGGCCCACTTGCTGACTTTGTATGGTTTTATCGGGCTTTTTATCGTCACCAGTATTTTGTTTATTGTGATGTATGGATCCTATTTGTTCCCCAGCGGTCCGTTGCATGGTCCCTGGTCCCAGCTCAATCCGATCAAATGGCTGGCAAACCTCAGCGGTGTTGCGTTAATTGTCGGAACCGGCCTAATGATCAAAAATCGCAGCTCCAAAAAAGATCAGGCCTCCGGATACTTTGACTGGTATTTGATTTACCTTGCCTTCGGAGTGGGGGTGACCGGCTTGGGTGCCGAGCTGACCCGGCTGGCGGGCTGGGCAGTTGTAACCTTTACGACGTATTACATTCACCTGGTTTTGGTGTTTACATTATTTGCCTATCTGCCATTTTCAAAACTTGCCCATCTGGTGTATCGAACGGTAGCGATGGCGTATAATGAGTACGCCGGCCGAAATTTTTAATGAAAAAAGGCCCTTTTTCCGCTGAGCTGCGTTCTCCGCGGGTTTTATCCTTCACCGTACTGAAGTACGCCTCAGGTTAAAACCCTTGTGCGGCCTTGCTCAACGAAAAAATTGCGCATTTTCAATTAAAAATTTGCCCATTAAAAAATGAGGGGATAGCCGTCAGGCGTCCCCTTTTATTTTTGGAGTGATGAATCATCAAGGTTTCAGGTGTCAGGTTTCAGGGAATAAAAGTGAAAGTCCTGACACCTGAACACTGAAACCTGAAACCAGGAAAATTATAAGACATTTTTATTTGTTTCCCGGAGCCGAGGATTCTAATATGCTGCTCCAGCAATCACGACCGAATAAAAAAAGGGAGCGCCTTGCGGCGGCTCCCTTTTAATTGAATCCTGCGCTTAAATGGATTATTTTTCCGTTCCGGTAGCAGCTCCGTGCAGTTTAATCTCAACTTTTTCAGTCAGGCCTTCGTAGTATTTGCGCAGGATCGCAATAACCTCGTCGCGGCCGAAATGATCCGGAATTTGGCCGCCTTCAGAGAGCATCTTTCTCAGCATGGTGCCGCTCAGCAACACCCGATCTTCTTTGCCATGCGGGCAAGTGCGCAGCGATGCCATGCCATCGCATTTATGGCAATAAAATGTCCAGTCGATCTTAAGCGGTGTACACAGAAGCGCCTTTCCGGGCTCTTCGGGCTTCGGAATTTTATCGAAGATGGTTTGGGCTTCAAACATTCCGTAAAAATCGCCCACACCGGCATGATCGCGTCCGATAATCATTCGGGAGCATCCGTAATTTTGACGGAACGTGGCGTGCAGCAATGCCTCTCGAGGGCCGGCATACCGCATATCCAGTGGATATCCACCTTGCACCACATTGTCTTTCACAAAATAATTTTTTACCAGGACGTCGATGCACTTGACGCGAACGTCCGCCGGTATATCACCCGGCTTGAGGTTTCCGACCAATGAATGAATATAAACACCATCGCAAACTTCAACGGCGATTTTGCAAAGGTATTCGTGGGATCGGTGCATCGGGTTTCTCAGCTGCAATGCAGCCACCTCAGACCAGCCTTTTTCTTCGAAAATCTTGCGGGATTGCTCCGGTCGCATATAAATGCCGGTGTATTTGATCGGATATTCAGACTCGGTCAATACCTTGACCGGACCAGCCAGGTTAACGTCTTTTTGATTCATAACCATCTGCACTCCGGGATGGTCATCTTTAGCGATTTTCCAGAACGCTTCAGTTGTGGGAGTGCCTTCGCCCATGTAGATTTTTTCGCATTCAAACTTTTTGTCGGCTTCGGTCATTTCATATTTTTCAGTAACCTTCAGGGTGGCCATGAGCTCATCGCCTTCGGGGTCATAAAGCGCAATTTCTTCGCCCTTTTTGATGCTATTTGCATCTTCTTTTGAAGCCGACAGGGTCACTGGAATGGGCCAAAACGTTCCATCGGCCATCAGAAACGCTTCACAAACACCTTTCCAATCTGCTTTGGTCATAAAGCCGGTCAGCGGGCTGAAGCCGCCGATACCCATCATAATCAAATCACCCTTTTCACGCGGTGATATCGGAATTTTCTTAAGGCCTTCAGCCTTTTTCTTTTCGGCTTTCAGCTCGCTTCCTTCTAGCAGGCAGCAGGTCAGTCCCTTTCCGCCATGAGGTGGAATTAAATTAGCCATGTGCTTCCTCTCCTTTCAATCTTGTTTACTGCAGTTCAGTCGCCAGTGCTCAGAAACGTCAAGCGCAATTGCTTTTTAAAGGCAAAGATTTGTCAATCCATTTGACCCCTTTATGGTTTTTCAGATTTGGCTATTAAAAAAAGCGGCTCGTCTAAATTTATTCTTGATTTGTGGTTGGGTCCCGGGTTAAAGACAATTTTTAAAATCGATCCCGCCGACCTTAACCTAGACTTGAGCGCTATCAATTTCTGAGTTCCTGTAGCATTCAGATTTCACAGGAATGGGGGCTTTTACGATGTCAGGCATCAAGATATCAGAAGAACGCCGACAACAAAAACGATTCAAAGCTGAGGAGGGTGCATTTGCCGCACTGGTTGATCAAGAAAGCAGACTGGGTCAGATTAAAGATATCAGTGTCCAGGGCCTTTCGTTTCGTTATATCGATAGCAGCGAGAAACTCGAAAACGCCAGTGAGTTAAAAATCATTCTGGGTAACCAGGGTCTCTATCTGGATAAGGTGCCCTTTAAAAAAATCTGTGATTTTGAAATTGAAAGCGAATTTGGTTTCAGCACGGTAAAAATGCGCCAAATCGGATTGAAATTCGTCGATCTGACAACGGAACAGAAGATGCGGCTGAATCGATTCATCGAACGGCATACAATTGGTGAAACCTGAAAAATCCGGCTGTTGAGCCGGCTTTTTTAGAACGTGAAGAGCACCCCGATTATCAAAATAATCACCGCAAGCAGAACCAGTGCCCCAATAACAGCATATTTCCACTTCCGGCAGCTTCCGGCTGCATTTTGAGCAAACAATCGTCATGCGCTTTCAAATTATTGGGTTCGGCAAAATTCAATCTTGGTTCTTGATTAGGCCTTATTGGGTTTCAGGTCTGCAAACACATAGGACTGAGTGCTGAGTTTGTCCGGGCGCAGGGAGTGTTTTTTGGCTCAGTCCTCAGTCCTCAGCACTCATCGCTTAACTATTGAGCCTGACATCTGAAATCTCCCTATGGCCTGGTGCTATTTAACCCCACAAAGGTACCGCCGTTTTTCTGGCATAAGATACGCATTAAGGTGGCAAAACGTTCTCCGGTGTTGCCGGGCATGTTGGTTTTTTCCATAACCGTCGGAAATCCGACGGCATGGATGCGGACTCGCAGAGCCCCGTCTTTTGTTCGTTTGTTGAGGCGGTCCACGGTATCGATGACCGGCTGAAGTCGTTGGCCGCTGAACTCATCCCCAAAAACATACAGGCTGATTTTTTTATCCGTTGAATAAAACGTCCGAATCGCGGCTTCGATGCCCTCCACCGGACTGCTGTTGCTGAAAGCCCGCCAGGTGCTGAGCACGGAAATAATTGCGCGGCGACGTGCCGGGGTGTCGGGAATCCACTGGCCCCGGTATTGAGAAAACATGTACTCGCCCATATCATTCATAATCTGAATGCCCTCGACCTTGGGGTATACCTCCAGGGTTTCTCTTAGCTTTTTCTGTACCAGGCCCCATGCATTGCGCTGCATGCTGCCGGAGGTATCGATAATAAAGATAATATACTGGCTATCGACCGGAATGCCGCCGATGGACGAGTCGATTTTTCTGGGCTGAGTTTTCAACAAACGCTGCATCTCTGCGGTTAATTCCTGCATGGCTCTGGCCAACTGGCCCTCGATGATGTTTTGAACCTGGGCGTCGTCTTTTGAGGCTGCAAACTGACCCTGAATTTTTGACAGATCCCCCTGAAGGCGCGCCAGCCGGTTCTTTTCTTCCGACAGTTGCTCTTTTTTTGATTTTAAATCGCGATTCAGAATAGCGGTTTCACCTCGAATTTCGATCAGTTCCTCTTCAAGCCGAGAAATTTTGGCCTGCAGGTCCACTTTAGCCTCTTCAATTATCCGCGGTTCAGCGAACTTCGATAATACGAACAGCAGAATAATCGCCCCGAATGCGCAGCAAATGCAATCCAGGAAAGATAAGCTGAAAATTTGAATGTCGCGTCGTTGCTTTTTCATGTTTTTTATTATCGGCCCACGGCCCCATGCGTTCGGTTTAAAGAGCGCTGTCGCTTGAGGAGCGTTACGCTTTAAGCAATAGCATCAGCCTAAAGTTCCGAAGGAACGCTCCTCAAGGCTCACAGAGCCGCTCCTAAAAGCCCCCCGGGGCTGCTCATATATATTTTGCCCTTTGCCCATGCCGTAAATCCGCATTCCGCATTCCGCAATCCGAAATCCATCAAGGCCAAACCTTTGAAGGTGAAAAAAAGGATCCGTGAGTGTCCTTTGCCAGTCGCCAAAAGGCATCGGCCGCCAGCGGATCGCCCTCCATCGGGAATAAAATAATATTGACCGGTGCACGGGGAATTTTGCGAACCGCTTCATTAAACAGGCTTAAGCGTTTTTGACTGGAGACCCGTTTGATCCAGGGTTTGCCCGACCCCATCGTGGGCAAGCCGTCAGTCAACAAAAAAATGTTATCCGGCGCCGGTTTGATCGCCTGCAGGGCGCTGAATGCATTGAGCAGGCTGGTGCCTTTTTGCGGAACCACCGAGCGCAGGTTGTCGACCGTCTGGTTTAATTGTTCGACATTGCCGGCATCCAGCCAGGTGCCCTGGGAACCTTTAAGCAAAGGAACGGCGGTTTCGTTAAACGTATATATCTGGAACTGGCTCGTTGGCGGAAGATGCGACGCCAGCCAGTTAACGGTGGCGACCGCCTGCTGCCATTTGACGGATTTCAGTTTTTCCTGGGTATTGAGGTTTCGACGGCGAATGATATTGACAACGGTATCATCCAGCATACTGGCTGAAGCATCCACTAAAATAAAGATTCGCCTGCCGCCCATCTTTAAATCGGTTAAATACTGACGGTCCCCGTGTCCGGGAAATTTGCGCAGCCGGCTACCCATCTCGTCTTGAGTCTTGGCACCGGCTTTTAGCCGCTTGAGCTCTTCTTCCAGAGATTTCAGGTCGGCCTTTAATTTATTGACGTGTGATTTGCTGGCCAGCGTCTCGTTCTGCCAGTCGGCCATCTCGGTCTTTTGTTCCTGCAGAATTTGGATCAACCGGCGAGACAGCCCCTGTGTCCGAACCAATTCCGCCTCGGTTTCCTCGATTGTATTGCGTGCCTGAACTCGATCTTTTTCACTTTCTAGCACCGCCTGCGCCAGGCGCTGAACTTCGGAGCGCAAATCCGTTGTGACGGTTTCCCGCTGTGCGGCGCTTTTGGCATTGACCAGCACAAATAAAAGGATGATGGCTCCTAATCCGCAGGTAATAATATCCAGAAAGGATAGACTGAAAACATTAACGGCTCTACGTTTCATCAGTATTCACGCAAGCGATAAGCTTAAGCTCTTCACCCGGGGTCCCGACGCGAATGACCTGTCCGAGCGACAAAATGGTTTTATCTTTCACCGGCTTTTCATTTACAAAAGTGCCATAGGTGCTGTGATCATTGAGCACGATCTCATTTCCCTGCAATCGGACAGTGCAGTGTTTTCGGGAGACCCCGGCGATCTGTCCCCGGATTTGGATGCCGGATTTATCGACAACCGGTTCAAGGCCGATAATTAAAGGATTTTGCGTTATCGGGTATGCCAGATTGCGATAAAGGATGTGAGTTGGCCGTTGCCGATCTTTTTGTTTTTGCCGGGCAGGGGCTTCATCCGCAATCGAATCGACTGCCGGTGCCGGCAGAGCCGTTAAAAAAGGGGCACTGCTTCCGGCCTGCTGATTAAATAGATGATCGCTGAGCTTTAATATGCCCATGGCCCCGGCACCCGGCGGCAGGGTGATTATTTTACCATTTTCAATGACGGCCAACATGTCTTGCATGCCCGGCAGGCGAGCGACACGATCGGTTAGCAGAAAAATCAGGCCGGGTTCATCTTTTGCACAGCGTTCATATAGGCGGCCGGTGCGGCGGCGAATTTCTTCAAAGACCGGCGCTGCCTTTTTATTTAAGACATCCCTGGTCAAGGTCACGTGATAGATTTTGGAGCCTCCCGTCATTTCAAAATGGACACTTGGGCTCTGGTTCAGCTGGTTCAAAACGCCGGGCAGGCGATCATATAGCTCCTGTTCGGTGGTCGCCTGGTGTAAGGGGTCAAACCGGGTGCTGCGGACAAATTCTTCTCCGATGGCATCCACCCATCTTCTGTACAAATTGATCAGACCGTTGCCTTCAGATGATACGGATTCCTGTTGGCTGAGTTGCCCATTGCGCCGCAGGCAGGTGATTTCAAACCGATGCAGGTGCATATCGATGTGCAGCGCCAGCCCTTTGGGCAGCCGATCTAAAGCCCCTGCAAGAGGCAGAGGGACAAAGCCTTTCACGGAAATAGATAGTTCGCCGGCAATGCCCAAAATCAATCCCAAATGGTCCGGCGTATAAAAACCGGGAACCGCAATTACCATTTCCTTACCGTAATGACGGACAGTTTTCCAGATATGGGCCAAATGCTCGAAAGCGATTTCGGCGTGATTGCTTGCGGAAGGATTGGGTTGCTCCAGAGGCTCGGTGTTTAATCGGTCCCAGAACTGATTCAGAATCTGTCGGGGATAAAGGTGTGCTTTCCTCTCAGCCGCTGCACCTACGGTTAACGCATTTTTTTCCGGCAGGGCAAATCCGGGGCTCTCGATGCGGTTGTCATCGATTTCCAGCAACCCGTTTGTTGTAGATCCGGCAACCAGGATACCGGCATCACTGAGTTCAAGTCCTAATAGGCTCATGTGCGTTATTTCGTTTCCTGTCCATTTTAGGTTTCAGGTGTCGGGCCTTCGCCGCGCCGAAGCGGCTACGGCCGCGCAGGCGGGTGTCAGGTGTCAGCAGACAGATGGCACAAAACATAATCTGATTTCTCTATTTGCCTGACACCTGAACACTGACACCTGAAGCCTCATTTTGTATAAAGGTGACTGATGAGATTTTCATCACAGTATGCCGCCGAATCCAACACATAGTGCTCCTGAAGCTGTTGCAACTGATGCAACAGAAACATCAGGCCAATGCTGATGAGCAGCGCGATCAGCGTCGAATTAAATGCCACCCCTAGGCTGCGGGTTACATCAAAGATGTCTCCTTGAATGGCTTTATGCGCGTATCCGAGCGCATCTCCGATACCGCGAACCGTACCGATAAACCCGATTGAAGGAATCGCCCAGGCGATATAGCGGATCATGGACAACTCGGATTCCAGTCGTTCGGCTTCCGAATCGCAGTAGGCATGGGTAGCGCTGGCCACATCCTGGATGTTGCGGGTGGTGCTGAAACGTTGCAGTCCGGCCAGCAATGCCCGGGGCAACAGCGCCTCTCGCTGTTGCGCCGGCAGGGCCTGAATCTGTCTGGACACCTCTCGTGTGTCTTCCGGAAGAATGCGTTCGCCCTCGGCGAGCGAAATGAGGTCCATCTGCAATAAAGCCCGCTGGCGGATGGCTTTAAAAGCCTTGTATCCCATGATGGCGATCGCCCAGAACATTAAAATAAAACAAGCTTCCTGTTCGTAATCGCGGATTAATACAAAAACCGATCGCTGCATCACCTGGGATTTGTCCTCGGCCATTTGGATTGCCTGCTGCGCTAAAACCGCGTCGGCCCTGGGTCGAATGACAGCCACATAGACGGCGTGCACAATAATCAAGATAATGATCAACGAAAATACCTGGTAAAGGAACTCAAAAGAAAAAGGGAAGCTTTTTTTCATGGCAGTTGTCCATCTCAAATCGTTTAGGATCTTATCTGGTTGACAAAAACAGCTTCTTTATTAATCAGCAAAGGGCATAGGGCTATGGCCAATCGAAAGTTTTTTCAATTCTTACGCTATGCCCTATGCTCTCTGCCATAGACATACAAGAACAAGCTCCATTAAAGCAAAGCAAAAAAGCACCGGTCGCCCAAAAGAGTCTAGATGTCATACGGAAAGTCGACTGCCTGATCGGCCTCAATTTTTTCCGAGGGATGAAAATCTTTAAGTGGTTTCTTTTCGGTCGCTTCTGAATTTTGTCCGTGCTGAGGCTGGGATTCAGATTCACTGCTTTCAGACGTGCGCGGATCTTTCTCCGGTGTGGAAGCCGGCGCCTGGCTCTGCCCCACGATCACGGCATTCGGGCGCTGCTTTCCCTCATTGGGCACCCGATCATTCGATGCGCCTGCGCAGGCCGGCCAGTTATCGATCAAGATCAGGCCCAATAAAGCAACTGAGATTATGATCAACTTTTTGAAGCCCGTTGATATTTTAAAGATCATATTTTAAACCTCACTGCAAATAGCGGCAGATGCGAAATCCAAGATCTGCACGCTTGTCGTCGCTGTAATCGCGAAACGCCAGTCGCAAATTGGTGATACTGGCGCTTTCCCAGCTTGATCCTTTGACCACATGATGTTTTCCCTGCCGGGGACCGGTTGGATCAATATCGGTTATGGTCGTATTATAGGTATAAATTGTATAAAAGTCATGACACCATTCCGCTACATTTCCGCCCATGTCATATAATTGTAAGCTGTTAGCCTTAAATTTCGCAACCGGCGCTGCAACCGGATAGCCGTCATTGTAATTTTCGATATAAACGGGCAATAGATCTTTTGCTGAGATATCGGCATAATTTCCGGAAGCCGTGACGGGCGGGAAAAGATCGCCCCAGGGGTATTTGAGCAGTGCTCGATTTTGAGTGATCCGGGCGCAATATTCCCACTCGGCTTCGGTGGGTAAGCGATAGCCGGCGGCAACCGGCTCTGTAACTACCAGGGCATTACCCTTTTGAATGTAGGCCGGGGGCAGAGACTCTTTGGCGCTCAGCCAATTACAAAACAAGGCTGCCTGCTGCCAGGTCACCTGAACAACGGGTTGATCATCCTGGGACAGACGCTGTCCTTTGTATTCTCCCGAATTGTGGCTGGCCAAAAATTCGCTAAACTCTTTATTGGTCACTTCTCTGACGCCCATATAAAATGGCCTGAGCAGATTGATTTTGCGAAGCGTTTCATTGGCCCGGCGGCCCTGTTCCCGGCGTGAAGAGCCCATGGTAAATGGCTGCGGACGGATCAGTCGCAGGGAATATCCGTTTTTGGCCGTGATTACACTTGGCGGACCTGCGGGTTTTGTTTCCAGCCGGGTTAAAATAATCTTAATTTCTTGTGGAAATCCGGGTCGCGGGGTAATTTGGGTCCGATAGGGTTGGTAACCTTCTTTCTTAATTTCCAATTGGTGACGGACCGCTACCAGTTCAATTTTTTCCGGAACGGCTCCGTGGTCTTTTCCGTCCACGATCAACCGGGCATCTATGGGTTCAACGGCAAAGTGAATAATGCCCAGCTCGGGATTTAATTTCACGGCAAGTGCTTTGAGCCTATCGGTTGACACCTGAACGCTGCGCGCTACGTTTTCATAACCGGCTTTAGATATTCGAATTTCATGCTCGATATCTGCCGATAACTGGATTTTAAGCGGCGTTTGGCCGACAAATTTTTGATCGATGGTGACATTGGCTCCTGGCGGTTGGGTTTGCAGGGCCAGAATCCCATCAGCAGGTTGCAACCGGATGTCTTTTATTGACAGCGGTTGATTCAGTCCAACAGCCAAAGGGGTGGTCCAGGATTTGAATCCTTCAGCTTTTATGGCCAGTAGATAGTTTCCCTGGGGCAATTCAATTTTTAAAGGGGTCTGGCCGGCTGTTTTGCCGTCAATGGATACGGCTGCCCCTTGCGGGATTGAGCTGATAAACACATCCGACCATCCGGGGACAAGTGCAAAATCGACCGATTGCTTTTCTGAGCAGCCTGTAATTTGCAATTCTGTCTTTATATCTTGGTAGTTATCAGCTCGAATTTCCAGGGCTCGCAGGCCGGCCTTAACTTTCAGATTCGAAAGCGGCGTGATGCCAACCTCCTGCCCGTCGATGATGACCCGGGCGCCGTTGAGCATTACCGTCGGTTTTCCGGATTGGTGAGCCTGCAAAAATAGGCGCCCCGGAAGTTTTTCCATCTGGAACCGAAGGGTCTGGCTTTTTGCGTCTCCGACCTCAAAGGGCTGTTTAAATGGATAATAACATTCTTTGCTGGCGTATAGTATATACGCTCCGGGTCGCAAAAGATAATATCCGCCAAATCGGGGTGCAATGAGGCTTCCACCGATTGAAATCCGATCCGGCTCCGGTTCAACTGAAATGGTGATCTGCTTTGCGGTGAAGACAAACCAGACAGCCGCAAAGAGCAAAAGCAGGCAGATTCCGATTGCCGGTCCGATAAACCGCTGAAAGCGCATAATTGAACCGACACCCTTTTGCCGGCGATCGGGTCTGAAAGGCCGTGGTTGGATGGTTAGTATGGTATCCGCAGCTTTGACGGCCGGTGGCCCAACCGGCGCCGCAACAGATCCGGCGGAAATGACCTGAATGATAAAATCGTTTCCTTCAGCCCCATAACTTATTTTACAGGCGCCGATTTCAAGGATGTCGCCATTCATCAGCCAGGCGGAATCTTCCAATTTTTGATGATTATATCGCAGATCAACATCAGCTTGACCGGTTTGTACGAAAAGCCGATTCTGAGACAAGCCGATATATGCGGCTTCGGTATCGGTTGTAAGACCGTCGACCCGGATATCAGCTGTCGGGCCGCTGCCAATAATAATCGGAAACGCATCTCCGGCAACGGTCCGTTGAGCGTGCTGATCCCGGATTATGTAACGTATTTTCAAATCTTAACCTCACATTGAATCGTAATGCGCGCCGGCTCCTGCCCCGCTTTGACGGTAAGTTGTCTGCGGACATCTTGATAGCCGTCGCGGGTACCCACAATGGTATAGGTGCCGGGTCGCAGGCTGAGCACCCGACTGGTAAAGCGCCCCAGTTTGCCTACTTTATAAACGGCAACCTCCGTTAACCCGTCGGATTCAAGTATTATGGTTAACGGGGTTTCCGCCGCGTCCACCATTTGGGTGAGCTTTGCGAGCCGGTCTTTCAGTCGCGGGCCCTGGGGATCAATTTTTTTAATTTCAGCCATCAGCTGAATCGCATTTTCAAGCTGACGATCTGATTCCAACACGGATGGCTGTTGAAGAAAAAAATTGATCCGCTTGTCAATGCGGATGTGATCTAAAGCACGCTGTTTTCCCTGAGAGGCAAACTGGACCTTTGGATCGATTTTAAGAACCTGCAGATAGGCATCTAATGCCTGCTCCCATTTTTCGGCTTGTTCTGCGTCTGAGGCCTTCTGACGATAGGTTTCAATACTGGCCAGGCGAATGGACTGATCCACCTGCGCCAGAGCATCTTTTACTTCTTGAGATTTTGGCCTGAACGATTGTGCTTTCAGAAGTTTTTCCCTGGCCAGACTGTAATTATTCCCATACAGGGCCGACAGGCCTTCAGACATCAGTTGTTGAAATTCTTTGTCACTGATTAGGCGCTTAGCCCGCGTCAGTGCCTTCTGCGCTTCTTTTGATTCGGGATCCAGACGCAGGGCTTCCTGATAATCCGCAAGAGCAAACGCGATGTTGCCTTCTTTTTCATGGGCGGCACCCTGTTTCATCAGCTGGGTTACAGCAGGTGCATTTTTGGCGCGCTGCAAACTGTGTAGGGTTGTTCGGTTGTCCGGATCGATCATCAGAGCCGCAGTCAATTTTTGCTGGGCCAATTCAGCGTTTCCTTCCGCCAGCGCTGTCTGCCCCTCCGCCAGCAGCCGTTTTAAAGTCGGTTCGATCTGGCCGGTTAAGATCCGGGCTTTGGCGCTGGCTTCCGCATATTTTTCGCCTGCGCTGAGGTAATTATTTTCGACTAAAAATTGATCCGCTTGTTGGGCGAGTTGAATCATCTCAGCATACGCTTCGTTTGCCCATGTTGGAGCACCTTTTGATTCCAGTTCCTGTTTCAGCTGCATAAATTCCGCCAGTTTTTGCTCCGCCTGTTGCTTTTCGGCAGCAAGTCTGGCGGGATCCGGTGACTCTTCGACTTCAACTTTTGATGTTGCATCGGTTTTTTGGGGCCCCAGCTGACTCTGTTTGCTGACCGGTATTTCCGCCCGGGGCTTTTCAGCAGGAAGACCGGCCAGATAGCGCCAAAGCCACAAACCGCCGATTATCAGAAAAACAAAGGCAGATGCCAATGCCAAACCTTTAAGCAGATTGCGGCGTTCATTAAAAGGCAACCGCTTGTTTGCGGATTTTTGGGTGACCCTGACCGGCGCAATGATTTCCACGCGACCGACCACCGGTTTTTTCGCCACCACCCCGGTATACGAAACATCAGGCGGCCGGGTCTCATCGATGTTGATTTCAAGCAGGCGGTCCAAACGATTTTCGATTTCTTGCATGCTGCCCGGACGTTCAACGGGCTGTTTTGCGAGCATCTCGGCGATTAGATTTTCAAATGCATCGGGTATGTTCAGATCCGCAATGCTTCGGTCCAACCGTTGATTGACTCTTTGCGGGGTCTCATGCATGATTTTGTCGCGGGTGATATCTGGATAAAAGGGTGGATATCCGGTGAACATTTCATAGAGCAATGCTCCCAGGGCATAAATATCGTCAGATGGGCGCGGCGGGCGGCCATCAAGTTGTTGTGGGCTCATGTAAAACAGCGAACCGCCGGACGTAATTTGAAGAGCATGGTGGCCGGATCTGAAAACGCCGGCAATGCCAAAATCCGTCAAATGAGGTGCTTTTTGCCGGTCAACTAAGATATTGCTGGCTTTAACATCCCGATGCACCAGCCCGAGTTCATGGGCATAGCCCAATGCATTGATCACCGGCTTGAAAATCGTTTTGATTGCGGCGAGGCTGGGGTGTTGCATCTGGTGACGGTAGACGGTCAGATCCTGGCCGTCGATATATTCCATGGAGATAAAGGCCTGATTGTCAAATCGATGAAAATCGAAGACGCGGACAATATTCGGGTGAATCAGCCTTCGGGTGTTGCGGCATTCATTTTTTAAAAGTTTGATCCGGTCCGGACGGGACGATAGCTGGGGGTTTAAAATTTTTAGTGCAACCTGTGTTTCTAGCTCCTGGTCCCAGGCGAGCCAGACCCGCCCCATTCCGCCTTTGCCGATTTGCT
>JARRJQ010000038.1:14363-26881 GCA_037388985.1 Desulfobacterales bacterium
AGTCCGGCATGGCGTCGTTTTTTAATACCTGGCGGTTTGGATTGTTTGGGGTACGCGTGAAAAATCACGAAAAATATGATACAGCGGTCTTAAATAAAGCCGTTTTCGTAATTTTACACTGCTGAATCCATAGGCGATGTTGCAGTTGAGCATAATCTCAACGGCACGGACAGCTAACGGTCCATATCCGTCTGAGCGCAGGCAGTTTGATCAGGGTGTTTTGTTTGGTTCAATAACGTGTTCCTTATTTGGCGGTGTTGCGTCGAAGCCGGTTTCAGTGACATAAATCTGATGCAGCAATTGCTTCCATTGCTTGAACTGCTCCTCGGCGGATCCGGTCAACTCGTATTGTTTTCCCTCAAATTCCATTGTTATCGGCTGCATTTCATTGCCGAATGATTCGCTGAGTTCCTCAATGGCGGCTGAATGAATTTGCGCCTCTTTGGAAACATTCCATCCATTGATGAATACCGCTCCTCCGGCCATAATTAAGCCAACCTCAAGCGCACCGATACTGCTTCCGCCTTTGTTTGTCGCTCCGCTTGCAATGCCACCTGCAATCAGCAGGGCGCCCAACAACTGTTTGGCCAACGCCTCCCGTTTGATTTTGTGGATGGCCTCGCGTTCGGTTAAGTTCAGTTCCCGCCAGTTGTTGTAAGAGGGCCACATGGCATTATAAAATTCAGCATAATGCTGATTGAGGGTATCCAGATACATGTATTCACGCTCTCTAATTTTCAGCAGGCGGTCCATCATGGGGTCATGGTCTGCGGGCAGACGGTTCACATGGAGGCGGCCATTTTTGTCCGCGGCGAGATAACCATCAAAGGCTGCCGGTGCAAATTCCTGTGCAAACTTCAGTTTGGAAACCGTTCGAATCGTTTTTATTTCTGCGCTGCTTAGACCTGCTTTATACATGGCCATATCGTTGGCAATCTTATTATACAGGTCCTGATAGGCATCTTTTTCTCCCACCCGGTTGCCCGTGTAAGAATTCGCCGAGGCCTCGGCACTGTACTTCTTTTTAAACCAGCGCCTGCCGGTTGAATCCGCGACATCGATCTCTAAGATCAGGCGCTCGCCGTTTGATTCGATGATTTTACCTCTGACCAACAGGTCCACACTGTTGGTTTCGGCCGGGACCACCTCGATGGCGCCCCAATGGCCGCTCTGATGCAGGGTATTTTTCAGGTGATAGGGGATAAAGTTACTTTCGGCTTTACGGATTTGGGCATTGGTCCCCGCTTCTTTAGCATCTTCCGGGGTCAATTTCTCGCTTTCGAAAACAAGGATGCCGACATCCAGTAGTTGATCTTCGGGGATTTCGACCTTGGCCTGTTCGATCGGTGTTGGGCCGACCTGCTGCGCGCCGAAGGTCGCGCAGCCCGCTAAGCCAACAATAGTTGTCAAAATCAAGAAGCCGGTAAATGCTGTAAATTTCACCTTGAATCAATCCCTCAATTCGAATTTATGGCTGTGTGTTTTTTCTATAGGCCTCATATTCTTTCCACAGCTTCTCCTTTAGCTCCGGGTCTGTTTCCTTTTCGGCTGCCTCTCGAAGCTGGCGCGCGACGATATCATCATCCTCTTTGCTGTAGCGACTTCCCGGATGCTGGGGACCCGGCCCCCCGCCAGCGGCACGATCGCCGGCGGCCACAGTATCATCGCTCCCGCTTTGCCCTGCCTGCGGGCTTTTCTGTGTGCCGGCTGAGCCCTCTCCGCCTTGCTCACCGGGTTTTCCTTTTGCGTTCTGTCCGCCCTGATTTGACCCTTCCTCAGAGGGTTCGGATTTATTGGCGTTGGATGCTTCACCTTTTTCTTTCAGACGGTTGGCGGCTTCAGCAGCCTGTTCAGCCAGATCACGCATTTTAGCAGCCGATTCGGACTCGATCGTCTCCATTTTTTTCAGCAGTACGGCATCAAACTCGCTCAGTGACGCATTGAGCTGGCGATCCAGCTCCGCCACCTGATCCGGGGTGTTTTCTTCAGGTATAGGTGGATTCGAAAGCTGCTCCAGTTCGTTGGGCGCAGACGTCGCAGAGGATTCTTTACTTGGAGAATGTTCGGTGTAAGCCGCTTCCATTTTTGCCACGGTTTGGCGGTTTTCGGCAACCATCGCTTGAACGCGTTCAAGATAGGTTTCATAGTTGCGAATATCTTCAGCGGAGGCGTTTTCCGATCTTTTGAGTTGTTCAAGTTCGGCAGCAATCCGTTTTTCAGTCGCCTGGCTGACACGCAAATCATCCCGGGCTTTTTCCAATCTGGATTTCGCCGATAAAGCGGCTGTTGTCTGACCTTCGGCTAAATTTTGGTCTCTTTTCTTTGATCCGTTGGCGCTTGCGGCTGGCGAAACGGTTTGCTCGGTTCGGGGCTTCTCCATTGTTTCTGTGGACTCTGGTTCATTTGCGGTGGAAGAAACCTTTTGGTCGCTTCTGGAATCTTCCGCTGCTGCCGGTTGTTCGGATTGCGTTGATTCCGATGAAGTTGATTGGCCGGTCTCGTTGGGCTTCTGGGTATGCGGCGCCTGGGCTTCAGGTTGGCTCGGGGTTGGTGTAGTTTTGCAGCTCACCAACCACAGACCTGATAAGATGGCAGAACACAGTACAAGGGATTTTATTCTGAATCGCGACATTGGAGTTTGATATCAAAACGAAATAATTACAGCGTCTAACATAAGATTTTGCCAGTTGGGTGTCAAGCTTGGAACAGAGGCATCCATCGGTAATCAGGTAAGACGCATTGGTGCAAAGATTTTTCAACGGATTTCAAATTATTACAAGCCACCTCAAAAATGCATCTAACACTCAATGATCCGCCGCAGGCAAGTTAATCGTTTCCTTAAAATTCGTGGTTTAGCCTGTTGTCCCGTTTGCCCGTTAAAAATCAACATCAGACATTTTTCAAATAACAACGGGCCTAACCGGCGAGCCTAAGAGCGTTAGCTACTATTTTTGAGATGGCTTGCAGCTGGTTTTGCAATAGGCGATAAAAAAACCCAGGTTCGAAACCCGGATGTGATGACGGATGGCGGAGAGACAGGGATTCGAACCCTGGATGGAGGTTTCCCCCCATACTCGCTTAGCAGGCGAGTGCCTTCAGCCAACTCGGCCATCTCTCCGTGATTGGTTGAATGGTTAACAGGTTGATTTGTTAAATAGTTCCAAGCGGGTTGTCAATCATTTTAAAGAATATTCAACTATTCAACGAATCAACTATTTAACCAATCGACAAAACTGGCGGAGGGAGTAGGATTCGAACCCACGGAGGTGTTACCCTCAACGGTTTTCAAGACCGCCGCTTTCGACCACTCAGCCATCCCTCCATTTTTCATTTAATTTTTATTTTTATCATCATGGCTGGAGAGGGTCAATATTTTTGTCCCCCATGAAAAGTGCGAATGCGGAATCCAATTCATCCTCTTTTGGATTACCTGTTGACAGGTTTAAATTTTTATGGTTTCGAAGTCGTTAATCTAAAACTAGAAAGGGAGCGAATATGAAGCAAAAATATACCATTGTCAGAGATGACAAAAACAAGCAGTTAATTATTCGCGAGTTTGCCGAACTTGACAAAGAAGTCCTGTCCTTGCTGTGCGAGGAGACCTATGAACAAAAGGCAATTCGCGCCGCCATAAAAAGAGGCAAGGATGATTTGATTTCAGCGCTCAGAACAAACAACCTCTATCCCCCCGGAATTTATGCTGAAAAAATTGCGGATGCCGTTAAAGAGCTGTTAGCCACTAAGGGGAAGGAATCCGAAGATCTTTTTTTCGACGATCTTGAACTGTTGACCAAAGAATCTGCAGCTGAAGCCATTAAAGAGCAAAAAGAAAATGATTCAGAGAAGTTAGATGAGGTACTGGAGGACGATTTTGAATCCGGATATGAGGATGAGGATAAAGAGGAGCTGGACAAGTTGGATTCCTCGTTAAAAATTGCGGATGACGAATTTGAGGATACGATTGATGAAAGCTGACCGGATTCCTTGATCGGGATGCGAGCCATAAGGGCGCGTATTTAAAAGCTTGCCGGTTTTCTAATAAACCCTAATATTCCATTTTTATACATCAGTATGTGAATTCGGCAGCCCGGTCAATCGGCTATTGAAAAAAATAGTCCTTGACTTGCCGATTTTCAGGGTCTAAATGGTAAACGCCTTATCAGGCAGGTGGTCCTACCTCATTATCATCCCACCGGATCTGCAGTGAAAGTTTGTTGAGCGGCACCCTTTGCGAAAATGAGAACCGATGGTTTTGGAAGTACATCGCCATTTCATTTTTTTACTGTACGTTCCTGACGGCGACAATGGGGCTCTCATCATCTTTTGTGCCGAAGGTAGCCGAAGTCTTCGCCGCACCGGCCCAGCGTCCGCCGGTGATTTGGCTTCATTTTGCCGAATGCACAGGATGCTCTGAGGCAGCTTTAAGAACACAGTATCCTTATCCGGACGATTTAATTCTGGAGATTCTCTCGTTGGAATATCATGAAACGGTGATGGCTGCAGCCGGCCAGCAGGCTGAGGATCAGCTTCATGCGGCAATGAAAAAATACGATGGCAAATATATTTGTGTGGTTGAAGGCGCCATTGCTACCAATTACAACGGCGGGTACGGGAAAATTGGGGGCCGGACATTTCTGGAGGTTGGAAAGGAAGTCTGCGCAAGGGCCGCCGGTGTGATTTGCATCGGTTCCTGCGCCTGTTTCGGCAATATTCAGGCGGCGCAACCCAATCCCGGAGGATACAAAGGTGTGGGCGAAGCGCTGGGAATTAAGACGGTGAATATTTCCGGATGTCCACCGAATCCGGTTAATTTTGTCGGCACGATCGTTAACTATTTGCTGCTTGGCAAACTCCCGGCGCTGGATGATCTGGGACGTCCGCTGTTTGCCTATGGTAAAACCATCCATGACCAGTGTCCGAGGCGGGCACATTTTGAAAATGAGGAATTTGTCGAACAGTTCGGCTCCGAGGAGGCCGCGCTGGGTTATTGCCTTTACAAAATGGGCTGCCGCGGTCCTGAGACCTATAACAATTGCCCGATTGCCAAATTTAACGACGGCACAAGCTTTCCGATTGAGGCGGGTGCGCCCTGCATCGGTTGCAGCGAACCGGCATTCTGGGATAAATTTACACCGTTTTATGAAGTCCTGTAATCCTAACACTGCTATCCAAGCAAAAAAGGGAGGAACCATATGGCTCAGCGAATAACGATAGATCCAATCACCAGAATTGAAGGTCACCTGCGCATTGAAGTGGAGGTGGCCGGCGGCAAGGTGGTCAATGCCTGGAGCTCAGGCCAGATGTTCCGGGGGATCGAGATCATCCTGCTAGGCAGAGATCCCCGGGATGCTCACCATTTCGTGCAGCGCTCCTGCGGCGTCTGAACCTACACACATTCTCTGTCCTCGGTGAGGGCAGTCGATAACGCAGTGGGAGTCAAAATCCCCAAAAATGCACGCATCGTCCGCAACCTTCTCATGGGCGCCCAGTTCCAGCATGATCATATTGTTCACTTTTATCATCTGCACGCTCTGGACTGGGTGGACGTTGTCAGTGCGCTGAAAGCGGATCCCAAGAAAACCGCCGCCCTGGCGGATAATGTCAGCGACGATCCCAGGGGAGGTGCCCAATATTTCAAAGACGTCAAACAGCGGATTCAAACTTTTGTTGACAGCGGTCAGCTCGGTCCTTTCGCCAATGCGTATTGGGGCCATTCCGCTTACAAACTACCGCCCGAGGCCAACCTGATGGCCTGTGCGCACTATCTGGAGGCAATTCGTCTGCAAGCGCGTGCGGCAAGACTTCACGCCATTTTTGGCGGTAAAAATCCGCACCCGCAATCCCTGGTGGTCGGCGGTGTGACCTGCGTCAGAGATCTACAGCCGGGTCGTATCGCCGAATTTTTGTATATCACCAAAGAAACCCAGAATTTCATCAAAAACGTCTATATTCCGGACCTGCTGGCGGTGGCATCCTTTTATAAGGATTGGGGCGCCATCGGCGGCACCAGCAACTTCCTGGCCTGGGGCGAGTTTCCCGAAACCGACCAGGAACCCGACAGCCTCTATATGCCCAGGGGCGTGATCATGAAACGCAAGCTGGCCGGCGTGGCTATGGCGGATCAGTCCAGAGTCACCGAAGACGTCACCCGCTCGTGGTACGAAAAAGGCAAGCCCCGCCATCCGTATGAAGGCGAGACCAAGCCCTTAAAAGAAGATCCGAAATACCGGCCGGGCGACGGTCAATATTCATGGTTCAAAGCACCGCGTTACGACGGCGAACCCTGTGAGGTTGGGCCCTTGGCCAGAGTTCTGGTGGCCTATGCGAAGGGCCAGAAAGACATTAAACCGGTTGTTGATAATGTGCTCAAGACACTGAACGTCGATGCCAACGCCCTGTTCTCGACCCTGGGCCGCACGGCCGCCAGGGGCATTGAAACCCTGGTGATCGGTGAACGCATGCAAAACTGGATTGGGGAACTGGTAGCAAACCTCAAAAGCGGTGATACGCAAACCTATCAACCATACGAAATGCCGGACAGCGGCATGGGCGTCGGTTTAAACGACGTTCCCCGCGGCTCTCTTGGGCACTGGGTCCAGATCGAAAATAAGAAAATTAAAAATTACCAGTACGTGGTTCCGTCAACCTGGAACCTCTGCCCGCGGGATGGCAACGGCAAACTGGGTCCGGTGGAAGAATCCCTTATCGGTACTCCGGTCGCAGACCCGAAGCGACCGCTGGAGGTTTTAAGAACGGTTCATTCTTTCGATCCCTGTATTGCCTGCGGGGTCCATGTAATTGACCCGGATTCCAATCAGGTTTACAAGATTAAAGCGCTTTGATTCGCTTTTACTAAATCAAAACGGCCTTCCGAACCTTTGGAGGGCCGTTTTTTTATGCTGTTGACGGTCAACGCCGTATTGGTATAATACATAAAATTTCTGTGCGCTTGACGCTTGTTTTTTTAAAAAGAGATCGAAAATTGTCTGATAAAGCAAATTCTTGCGGCAACGAACATTCGCCGGCGATAATGATCCTGGGCATCGGCAATATCCTTTTTTCCGATGAAGGTTTCGGCATTCGCGTCATTGAAAAGATTCAAGAAATTTACCAGTTTGAAGACAATGTCGACGTGATCGACGGCGGTGTCCTGGGTATCAATCTGCTGGGCGTTATTTCCAAACCGGATCACCTCATTGTGGTGGATGCCATCCGAAACCGGGGAAATCCGGGGGACCTGTATCGCCTGGAAGGCGAATGCATTCCGGAGCGGATTCGGGCAAAAAATTCCCTGCATCAGATTGATTTTTTGGAGGCACTGACGCTGTGTCAGGCATTGGATAAAGTGCCCCAGACTGTTATATTAGGCGTGGAACCTGAAGATATCGATACGCTGAATACGGAATTGACCCCCACGACCCGATCCCGGGTCAGCCCCGTTATCGATAAGGTCTTGCATGAGGTCAAACGCCTGGGGGGCTCCTATCGCAAAAGGATGGGTGGCTGAAAACCTGGCAGGCGGATTTTATCTTGTTGTTGTAGTCGTTGTAGTGGTTGTCAAAAAACGCGTTCCGATTGCGGACGTTTTTTATTACAACCATTTATGCCGCCATCATTTTCTTCAAACAATTATACGACAAGCGGTACAGAACTCAAATCATTAACCGGCCCATGCCAAATCGCGTCCTAAAAACGCTTTCGTTTCGATCGTTGCTGGAATGGATCCTAAAAAGGCCGCTGGTTGTCATTGCGTGTTTTGTCGCTATTTCCAATTTTTTTGCACTGCAAATTCCGATGAGATTATTCAGGTTGTGGTCAAAGCAGACAATATTCTTGATTCAGCCACTTTTAAGAAAATTGAAGTTCTTTCTGAAACCTTCAGCGCTATTCCCGGTGTTAGAAGGGTCATCAGTCTGCCGGTAATTAAGAGAAAAGTAGATCCCGGTGGGAAATGGACAATCGATGAATTTGCGAAAGTTGCAGCGCCGGTCGAACTGTTTAAAAACAATCTGATCTCAGCAGACCACAAAGCCGGCGCCATCACGCTGGTTTTGGAAAGTGAAGCCGTGCATGAGAGCGTCATCGGGAAAATAAATGATATTATTAATAAAGAATCCGGCACGCTTTCGCTGTATCAGATCGGGATGCCGCTGGTTTCCCAGGCGCTGGTCAAATACACCATAAAAGATTTTCAAGTACTGCCTATTTTAGCGCTGGCTTTGATTGTCTTGAGTCTTTTTGTCTTGCTGCAAAGCCCCGGCCGCGTTTTGCTTCCGCTGGTGGTCGTGATGGTTGTACTCACCTGGACATTTGGGTCTATGGCACTCATGAACATCCACCTGTCCCTGTTAACCATGATTGTTCCGGTGTTTTTGATCGCCATCGGAACCGCCTACTGTCTGCACATCATCTCGGAATACATTTTGATCTCTCAGTATGGCGGGACCGGGACCAGAAAAGAGGCGGTGAACGAGACTTTCAATCATACGGCTCTTCCCTGCACGCTGGTGGTCTTCACCACTTTGATCGGGGTCGGATCCCTTTTTGTCAACAACATTCGTGCCATCCATGAATTTGCACTGTCTGCCTGCATCGGAATACTGGTTTTGCTGATTACGGTTATTGTGCTCCTGCCGGCAGTGCTTGTTTTTATACCGCAGTCTGAGAAAAAAATGGCCGGCGGCGCAAGTATCAGAAAACTGCTTGACCGGCTGCTCAATACGATTATCCAGCTTAATTTGAAGCAGCAAAGAGCGCTTTTTGGCACGATTGGGGGTCTGTCCCTGTTGGCTGCAGTGGGGATATTTTTTATCCATGTAGAAACCAATCCGGTCGAATATTTTAAACAAGATACCCCGGTTAGCCGCCATTTTCACGACATTCATGAGAAACTTTCCGGAAGCCTTCCAATTAATGTGGTTGTGGAAAGCAATCTGGATTACTATTTTGAAGATCCGCAACACATTGCCGAAATCAAACGGTTTCAGCAATACCTCGAAACGCTTCCTTACGTGGATAAATCCATTTCCTTTGCCGATTACGTGATGCTCGTTCATTATGCCCTCAACCAATACGACTCAAAATATTACGTCCTCCCCGAACAGGACTATGAGACGCGCATGGCGATCAACAATTACAAGGGCCTGCTCGGCGAGGATATGTTTTCAGGCTTTATGACTCCGGAGCTCAATAAAGCCAATATATTACTGCTGACTTACATGTCGAGCACCAAAGATTTCCTTGCGACCAGAGAAAAGATCCTGGCGCATGCCGGCCAATACTTTCCCGAACATGTTCAGGTGGAGGTGACCGGTTTCGGCATGGCGGTTTCGGCCAGTAGTCATTTGCTGACCATGGGTCAGATTAAAAGCCTGACGCTCAGCTTGGCGCTTATTTTTGTCGTCATGTACCTGCTGTTTCTTTCCGGAAAAGTTGGTTTAATTGCCCTTCTTCCAAACTGTTTTCCGATCTTGATGAACTTTGGGATTATGGGTTGGCTGGACATCCCGCTTTCAGCTTCAACCAGCATGATTGCCAGTATCGCCATTGGGCTGGCAGTCGACGATACCATTCACTATTTGTACCGCTATAACCGTGAATTCAAAAAGGACCTGGATAAAGACCGGTCGCTTCGCGATACAATAAATAATATCGGACGTCCGATTATTTTTACCACTTTGACCATCTGCATCGGCTTCTCTGTGTTGATGTTTTCCCATTTCAAGCCTACGGCGACTTTCGGTTTCCTGATGGTCACTACCATGGTGACGGCATTGATCGGTGACTTGCTTCTTCTGCCCGCTCTGATGCTCCACGTTGAGCTGGTAACGGCGTGGGATTTGCTTAAACTCATGCCCAACCTGGGAGGGTTGCCGGCCGGCCTTGCCCATGAATTGATTCAACCGTTGACCGCCATCAAAATGGGCAGCGATATTTTGCTGGACAGTGTTTCTCGCAAAAGGAAGCTTGATGAAAGAAATGTTGTTGAAATTCTTAATAAAATCAGCAATCAGACCGATAGGGCATCCGAGATAGTCCATCGCTTGAGAACCTTTGGTGAGCCGCCGGGCTTTAAAAGAGAGCCCATGAATGTCAACGACCCGATCATGGATGTGATTTCGATCATTCGCTACCAGCTGAGCCTGGATAATATAGAGTTGAAGCTGGAATTAGATGATAGCCTGCCTCCTGTGGTCGGCCACAAGAATAGATTGGGACAGGTCGTGTATAACCTCCTGACCAATGCTCACGAAGCGATCCTTGAAGCTAAAGAAGCAGGCGGCCGGGCCGGCCTACATCTGATTAACGTCCGATCCTTTCAGAAGAATAAAAGGGTGATCTTTACGGTGTCTGATACTGGAATCGGTATTTTAGCAACCGACCTGGGTCGGATTTTCGAACCTTTCTTTACGACAAAAGCCATCGGCCAGGGAAAAGGGCTGGGATTGAGTATTAGCAACCAGATCGTAAGGGAATTCGGCGGCCGCATAACTGTTGAAAGCGAGCCAAACAAAGGCACCATCGTCAAGGTGGCCTTTCCCTGTATCAGACCTTAGAGGTGGTTTCAATCCGCAGGACCCTTGAGCCTGATCTGAGGTTTTGAAACCACTTCCTGACGCTTTTCGATGGCGGGTGCATCTCCAGCTCGATATTAAGCCTTCCCTTGGATTTTCAGGTGTGCTATTTTAATCGTTCAGATTCCTGTTTTCCATAAAAGGAGACCTGTACGATGTCCTTAACACTATTATGGATTCAATGCGGCGGTTGCGGCGGCGATACCTGGTCGTTTTTTAATGCTGAATCGCCCAATGTCATGGAACTCTTCAGTTCTTTTGACATTGAACTGCTTTGGCATCCTTCAATTTCGATCAACAGTCAAGCCAATTTGAAAACGATTACCGATGAATTGATTTCCGGAGCCCGCGAGCTCGATGTTTTATGTATCGAAGGCTCGATCCTCAGAGGGCCCGGCGGGACGGGTCGCTATGACGAGATCCATGGAAAGCCCAAAAAGGATCTGGTGGCTTCGTTGGCCGGCCGCGCGAAATATATTCTGGCCATCGGCACCTGCGCCAGTTTCGGCGGAATCGGTGCGAACACCGAAATCGAAGCTACCGGACTGCAATTTCTGAGAGAAGAAAAAGGCGGGTTTCTGGGTGAAGACTTCAAATCGGGAAGCGGTCTGCCGGTCATCAATCTGCCGGGATGTCCCTGTCATTGCGATGTGATCGCCGGGACGCTGGTTTCGATCGGTTACGGAGTGCAATTGAAACTGGATGAATATAACACACCGGATGAATGGTACGGAATGATGGTGCACCAGGGGTGTACCCGCAACGAGTATCACGAGTACCGGGTTGAGGAAAGAAAGTTTGGGGAAAAGGGATGCATGTTTTTTCATTTAGGCTGTCACGGTCCCCTGGTGCACGGGCCATGCAACAAAGTGCTGTGGAATAATCAATCATCCAAGACACGGGTGGGTGTGCCTTGCTTTGGTTGCACGCGACCCGACTTTCCGCAGCAATATCCGTTTTTCCAAACCAGAAATATAGAGGGAATACCGCTTGAACTGCCGGAGGGCATCAGCCGGGCACATTACATGGCTTATAAGGGCATGGCTGCCGCCGCTGCGCCCAAACGGCTGAAAACGCGAAAAACAGGAATTTAGTAATCCAGAAGCGTATTACACAATTTAGAATCTTATGAAGCCGAAAAAAATTCATTTTTACCCCTTAAATCGAGTCGAGGGCGATCTTGAAATTCGGATTGAAGTCGAAGGTAATGTGGTATCCGATGCCTGGAGTGCGGGTATCATGTATCGAGGGTTTGAAAATTTGCTTGTCGGCCGCGCAGCGCTGGATGGATTGGTGCTTACCCCCCGGATATGCGGCATTTGCACCACCTCTCATTTGAAAGCTGCTGCAAAAGCGCTGGATATGATTTACAATGTCAGACTGCCGGACAATGCCATCCGAATTCGGAATGTGACTCTGATTGCCGAAAAGGTCCAGAATGACTTTCGGCACGCATTCATGTTGTTTATGGTTGATTTTACCAATTCCGCTTATCAAAAGCATTCCTTGTTCGATGAGGCTGTCAGGCGCTATAAACCATTGACCGGCGAGACAACGGCTCAAACCATTCAGCAAACCAAAAAAATTCTGGAAATCATCGCAATCTTAGGCGGCCAATGGCCGCACTCATCTTTTATGGTACCCGGCGGGGTCGTTTGTGTGCCCAGTGCCAATGACCTGAGCCAGTGTCTGTTTTTGATGCGCAATTTCCGTAAATGGTATGAGCGCCGAGTGTTGGGCTGCAGTATTGAACGCCTGATGCAAATCTCATCCAGGAAAGATCTTGATCACTGGCTGGATGAGTCCGATTCCCATGCGCAAAGCGACCTTGGTTTTTTTCTTCGATTTGCCGAGGGAGCCGGTTTGAAAAAAATCGGCAAAGGGTGCGGAAACTTTATTAGTTTTGGCTCGCTGGATTTGCCTGAAAACACAGGGGTTAAAAGC
>JARRJQ010000039.1:0-14722 GCA_037388985.1 Desulfobacterales bacterium
AAAGCATTTCGCCTGCCATTATGAGCCAGGGAAGAAAGTATCATTTGTACAACACGGAAGGCAGCCAAAGGGCCAATTCCGGGAAGGCGAAAAGCAGCGCCCACACAATAACCAGAGCGCTTAGAAAGGGAACGACACCCTTGTATATGGTGCCCATCGGTATCTTCGTTATGTTTTTGACCACGAAGACACAGATGGCCACAGGCGGGATGACCACGCCGATCATGGCCACCACCCCAATCACGATCCCGAACCATAACGGATGGAACCCGAGTTTAAGCGCTGCGGGGTAAAAGATGGGAGTGGCAAGAATCAAAAAGGCCAAATCGTCGATAAAGGAACCCCCGAGTTCATAAACCAGGCAGATAAGGATCATGATGACATAACGGTTAAGGGGCAGCGAAACGATCCAGTCCGCCGTTTCCTGAGGAATATTTGTTATCGTGATAAAATGACCCAGGATGGTGGAACCCGCAACGAGCATAATGAGCATCACGGCAGTGCGGATCGACTCCCGCACGGAGATAAAATACCGCTTAATCGTCATGTCCCTCTTGAAGATGGCCAGCAGAAGGACCGCAAAAGTGCCCACCGCACCGGCCTCCGTGGGGGTGAAATAACCCTCCATGATCCCGCCCACCACCAGGACAAAAACAAGCAGAACCCACAAAACCTCCGGAAGAGATCGGATCCTGTCTTTCCATGCGGATCGTGCAGACCTGGGTGCAACGGCCGGATTGATTTTTGCCCATCCGTAGATAACGCCGATAAAAAGCAAGGCGATGATCAGTCCCGGTATGATGCCGGCGATGAAGAGCTGCCCGATGGACTGTTCGGTGAGAATGCCCAGGATGATTAAGGTGACGCTCGGCGGTATGATCACGCCGAGCGTTCCAACCGTTGCGACGATTCCCGCGGAGAGTTTGGTATCGTAACCGTACCGGTCCATCTCCGGGATTGCCACGCTTGCAAAGGTGGCCGAAGTCGCCGCCGATGAGCCGCAGATGGCCTTGAAAGCGGTAGCTCCCGCCACCGTGGCCATCGCCAAACCACCGGGGATATGCCCGATAAATTTGTGGGCCGAATCATAGAGCCTCACCGCTATGCCGGCGTGAAAGCCGATCTGTCCCATGAGAATAAAAAGAGGAAAGACGGTATACCCATAGTTAGTGATGACGTCGAACACATCTCTGGACAGAAGGCTCAATGCGGCATGAAAGCCGCTCAGGTAGCCGAAGCCCGCAAAGCCGACAAGCGCCATGGCAAAGCCCAGTTCGATGCCCGTTGAAAAAAGAAAAAGCAGCACCACAAGACCGATAAGGCCTATGACGAGCTCATTCATATTCGCCCCTCCAGATCCTCACGATCTCAAATATGAAAACACAGCATTCAAGAAGGCAGCAGACCGCAACGCCATAGGCAACCGGGTAGAAAGGCAGCTGGATGGTCGGCGACACTTCCCCTGATGCTTGAAACCCGGCGGCAACGTTAAACAGATTATATCCGATGAACGCAAACAGGATCAGGCACAGCACACGGGTAAAGGTGTTCATCATGTTTTTGCCCCTCTTGGAAAATTTGTCCAACAGGAACTCCATGTACACATGGCTTCTGCTCAACGAGGCTTCGGGGATACCGAAGCCGATGACGATCCCCATGGCCAGAGCTACAATTTCATATGTTCCGATGAGGGGATGCCCCCCCGCTCTGGAAAGGACATCGGCGACGGTCAGCAGCATCATAAAGGTCAGCGCGATCCCGGCGATAAAATCCAGGAGCTTGCTGATGAATCGCAAGATATTGAAAAAGCCGCCCATCATTTCTCCTTTTGGGAAAATCAGCCTTTCCCGCTCGGTCAGATCTTTTCTTTTCTCCCCGGCTTATTCGATTTTCCCTGTAAGAGCCCGGGAGGATTCTTCCCGCTCGCTCGATTAGAACGGCGACGGCACTTTTCTCTGTTTCGCTTCTTTTTGCCAGTATGCAGTGCGCTCTTTGATGAAACTCAACCAGTCGTCCACATCGGCCTCTTTAAATCCTTTGGAAACCATGCTCTTCTTGTATTCCCCGATCACCGGCTCGACAGCCTTGATCCATTTTGCAACTTCATCATCGGAAAGGGAGATGACCTGTCCACCCTTGCTGACAAACAGGTCCCTACCCTCTATGTCCATCTGATTCCAAAGGAGGGCCTGTTTTTCTCTGGCTTCAGCGGAGACCTCATCGAAGACCTTCTGAATGTCAGGAGCTAAGGCGTCCCATTTTTTCTTGTTGATGACCCAATAAAACGTGTACCCTGTTGCAATCTGCCAGTCCGCGGTAACGTACTTTTCCACCTCTGCGAACTTCCAGTACTTGAGAGTCGAAAGGTCTACCGTTACACCGTCGATGACACCCCTGCGCAGTGAATCATAGACATCCGGCATTTGAAGCGGAACCGGAAGAGCCCCCAGCAACTTGATGACATCACTCATGATGCCCACGGCGCGGATCTTAAGACCCTGCAACTCCTGCAGGGTTCTGACCGGTTTGCTGACGAGATGAACGACGCACGGTCCGGAGGTGGTCACGTAGAAGGTGTGAACATCCTTCCATGCGCTCGGTTTATACTTTTCATAAAACTCTGTGCTTACCTGCGTGGCTACCCAGCCGCTCGGAAACCCCAGAGGCAGATCGAACACTTCCATCACCGGAAAACGCCCCCGGGTATAGTCGATATGAGAGAAGCCGATGTCGGCGATACCCGTGAGCACACCGTCGTACATCTTGACCGGATTGAGAAGCGTGCCACCTCCATAATAAGAGATCTCCACCCGGCCGTCGGTGCGTTTTTTCACCTCGTCACAAAACCATCCGCTCAAAAGCGACATGGGGTGCGTGACCGGCAAGTAGTTGGCGGCTTTGAGCTTGATGACCTCCTGGCTTTTTACGAATGAGTTCGTCCCAAATACGAAAGCAATGACCAATAGCACCACCATTACGCATCTTTTCATCTGTTACCTCCTTGATCTAAAAGGTTGTTTTGACCTTCAGCCCACCACTTACCCATGGCGCCGCTGTTCTTCGCTATGGAACCCTTTCCCGAATGGTGCAGAGGTGAAATGGCTAAGGGGCATTTGCCGATTCTATATGAAATCTATATCTGTTGGTCAACGCCGAAATGGTCTGGAAATCCCTCCGCCCTTTTTTCTCTGGGTGCACAAGGGGTCAGACCCTCCGGTCAACCGCCGCATCCCCGTCGCCTGGAGATGATTGGCGGCAAAATTGTCGGAGCCGCATCGGCCCCGATCAATGTGTAAATTATTTGTGATTTTAACAGGTTACATATATAAACGGAATATTGCGGGTTTTTCAGGGTTTTAAGACTACCGATTTGGAGAAGATATTAACGGCATTGGATCTGCAAAAATATGATACACCGCAGTCATTAAAACAGTGTCCTACATTGAGTTCGTTAGGTGCCTGCAAGATTGCAGATGGTTCAGAATTACCAATATTGCCTACTTACCCCAAATTGTGTTGAATCCTTGAAAATTTCTTGGTCTTTTAACAGACGGATATCTCTAAATTTAATTCTTCACCCACTTGCGAAAGTCCTTTTTCTAAATGCTCTATGGAAATCTTTTCGGGAACCTGAACCTTAATTTCCATAAAATAGAGCGGGGTCCCAGATTCGGGTGAGGTGAATCTCCGGGAAGTCAGGTTTTCAATATTGATATTATTTTTGGCAAGGAATCTGCTGACCTTAAAAACGATTCCGGTCTGGTCAATTCCCTCTGCCTTTATGGTCTTTTTAAAAAATTTTATTTGCTTCTCCTTTTCTCCAGCTTCAACCGACCGAATGAAAGCCGTTATCCCCTTTTCCCTTTCAAGCCTCCGACAATCTTTTAATAGTTGATCTTCTAAACTATCTCCTTTACCGGCAAATAAAAGAATGATGGCAAATTCGTCCAGCATGCTCGTCATGGTAGCGTCTTCAAGATTACAGCCGTTTTCATAAATCACTTCAGTAATATCGGCAACGATTCCCGGCCTATCTTTGCTAAAAGCAGTCATAACAAATTTTTTCTCCATGCTTTGCCTCCTTTGAATTGATATCGATTATGAATCACTTTTCCGTTAAGATGTATAGCATTTATTAGGTCAATCTAAAATAATCAATAGAATAAAGGGGATGTTGTTGACTTAGTTGACCCTGTTTCATTATAGATAAAATAGCGTAAAAACGATAAGGTGGCAGCACACATGCAAGGTGAAAAAAGACAAACCGGGAATGAAGCACTCAGACAAACGCTGAAGGATGCGAGTATCAAATTTGTTCGCACGCTTTGGTGCGACAACGCCAACGTGATTCGCGCCAAAGCAGCTCATATCGATTACTTGGATGACTATATCAAAAATGGTGTAGGCATCACTATGGCCCAGCAGGCCCTGCCGGTGATGTATGACAGCGTTATCCCGGAAAGCGGCCTGGGTCCTGTGGGTGAGGTGCGCCTGATACCCGACTGGTCGACGATGACGCTGCTGCCTTATGCGGAGGGGCATGCCCAGGTCTTAAGCGATATGGTCATCAGCGAAACCGGAAAGGTGTGGGAGCATTGCCCAAGGGGATTTTTGCGAAGACAGGTGCAGAAACTCGAGAGGCAAGGGGTGGCGATTCAAGCTGCCTTTGAGAACGAATTTTTCCTGCTGCGCAGAACCCTGGACGGTGCCCTGGAGCCCGCCGACGAAACGGTTTTTTCCGCTACGGCTTCAATGAATCAAAATAGAGCTTTTATCAATGACCTGGCTGATGCACTTGTCGCTCAAGGTGTTTCGGTGGAAGGCTACCACCCTGAATCAGGGCCCGGCCAACAGGAATTAAACATCCGCTACGCTGAGGCGTTGAGGAGTGCCGACCAGCAGATCATCTATCGTGAAACGGTTCGCGGGGTGGCGAGCCGGCATGGACTTATCGGGTCTTTTTTACCCAAAATTTTTGAAGACAAAGCCGGCGCCGGCTGCCACCTTAATTTCAGCTTATGGCGCGGAGGAGAAAACATCAGCGGCGATCCGCAGCAACCCAACGGCATCAGCAGCGAGGCCGGTGCATTTATTGCCGGAGTCCTGGATCACCTGCCTGCTCTGTGCGCGATCACAATTCCCAGCAAAAATTCGTATCGACGCATCCGACCCCATTTTTGGGCGGGCGCTTTCCGGGCGTGGGGCACCCAAAACAGAGAAGCGGCGGTGCGGATATGCAAAAATCCGGAGGGAACTCGGGCCAATCGGATTGAATATAAAGTCTCGGATGCCTCTGCCAATCCCTATATCGCCCTTGGTGCCCTGATCGCTGCCGGCTTAGACGGTCTTCAGCGCAGCTTGAAACTTCCCGAAGAGGTTACTCTGGATCCCGGCCTCATTTCTGAACGGGATCGCAGTGCAAGGGGAATTGACCTGTTGCCGCAGAATCTGGGTGAAGCGATAGATGCCCTGCGCAAAGACGATGTCTTGCTGACAGCATTGGGTGAGGGGCTGGCCACGTCTTTCATGGCGGTACGTGAAAGCGAATGGAAGGCGCTCAAGGATATGAATTTGGAGGAGGAGGTTAGGCTTCTAGTCGAAAGATACTAGAACCTATCAGAAAGGCTTCATATCATGACAGATATCCTTAGCCGGGAAATTCCGATTGTTCCCAAGCGATCGGCCTTACTGTTTATTGACGTACAAAACTATAATGCCCGTTCTGACGGTGGTAAGTACAAGGATCAAGGTTTAAAGCCCGAGCAGGCTGAAGCCGAATATGTGTACTTTTTCAAGCTCCTGAAGGAAGTCGCCATCCCCAACATGCAGCGCTTACAACAGGTCTGCCGTGCAAGGGGCATTGAAGTTATATATACGGTGATTGAAAGCCTGACCAAAGACGGGCGTGATCGCAGCCTGGATTATAAAATAACAGGCTTTGATGTGCCAAAAGGGTCTTGGAATGCTCAAGTCCTGGATCAGATCAAACCACTGGATGACGAAATCCTATTCCCGAAAACCTCTGCGAGCGTCTTTATTTCGACCAACATTCATTATATTCTGGGCAACCTCGGTGTCGATTTCCTTATTATCTGCGGGCTGCTTACCGATCAGTGTATCAGCTCTGCGGTGCGCGATGCATGTGACCTCGGTTACCTGGTTACCCTGATCACCGATGCATGTGCCACCTACTCCGCAGATCGGCATAAAACTTCCATTAGCCATATAAAGGGTTGCTGTCGCCTGCGTACCACAGACGAGTTTCTCCAGGAACTGGATCAATTATGAAACGCAGCCGGATAATTTTACTCAATAAATTACGACACAGGAACGGTTATGAAAATATGCAATCATTTTCTATTATAGTGAAGAAAATAATTGGCTCTGTAAAAATTTGTGTACCATTTCTCTTGTTTTTCTCGGTCATCACACTGGGTTTTTCAATCCGCAGCAGCACCTGTGAAGAGCTCAAAGATAAAACGGCTCTTGATAAGAAGGTAAGCATGTTTCTGGAAAACAGCAAAGGCAAATGGCATGATTGGAACGTCCCGTATGCCGACGGTAAAGTCCTGTATGACCTGGTCCTTAAAAACAAGTACACGAGGGCAGTTGAAATCGGGACCTCCACCGGTCTTTCAGCGATCTGGATCGCATGGGCGCTGAGCAAAACAGAGGGCAACCTCATAACTATTGAAATTGATAAAGGACGACATAAGAAGGCGCTGGCCAATTTCAAAGAGGCCGGACTTTCCGAATATATCGATGCACGTCTTGCTGATGCCCATGAACTTGTGAAAGAACTAAAGGGCCCCTTCGACTTTGTCTTTTCTGACGCTGATAAAGAATGGTACAAGAATTATTTCATAGCGCTTGCACCAAAACTTGAGGTCGGCGGTTGCTTTACAGCCCATAACGCATCAAATACCTGGATGGAGGGTATCACAGAATTTCTTGATTACGTGACAGGTTTGCCGAATTTCAAAACCACCATCGATAAGACCAGCAGTGCGGGAATTTCGATCAGTTATAAGATAGCAGAAAAGTAAGTGGAAAAGTTATCATTATTGAGCGCAGTAAAAACGGCTTCAAATCTTAGCGGGCTGTTGCCCAATTCCCTTTCCACTCAGTCAAAACGGAAGCGTCCGTTATTATTTATTTTTAAACTTAGTATTATTGACTTCTAGAAAACCGTGTATTATTTAACCGCGTTAATCCAAGGTTCCCAATTTGCATAATGAAACATTTAGCCTTCCCAGAATTCTTTGAGAAATCTCGATGCATCCTTGGTGAGGGTGCCGTTATTGAGCGCCTGCGCCGTAACAGCGAATTGGAGCTTGATCCCCATATCGTTAATTCGGCCTTTATCTATGATAAGCGCAAGAGGACCGCGCTTTCAGAAATCTATCGACAATACATTGATATTGGCCTCAAATATCATCTCCCCTTGCTGCTTTCTACACCCACCTGGCGAGCAAGCCGAGAACGCATTGAAAAGGCGGGTTATGAAAAATCGGATGTTAACGGTGACAATTTCCGCTTTCTAGATGGCATGCGGAAGAGCTATGGCGAATACGTCAATAAAGTGGTCATATGTGGTTTGTTGAGCTGTCGCGGAGACGCTTATAATCCGTCAGAAGCCCTTACATCAAGCGATGCGTATGAGTTTCACGCATGGCAGGCGAATAGACTCGCAGAAGCAGGCGTGGACTTTCTGCTTGCTGCCACTTTGCCAGCACTCAGTGAAGCAACCGGCTTGGCAGCAGCCCTTGCTGCTACCGGCAAACCCTACATTATCAGTTTTGTGCTTCGCTCTGAAGGCACCCTGCTTGACCGCACACCTTTGAAAGATGCCATTTCCATAATTGATACCGATATCAATCCAAAGCCCATCGCCTACATGTCCAATTGTACGCATGCCTCTATTTTTAAAACCGCCATCACGCACGATACCAATTCGACTTCCACGGTCAGAAAACGAGTCGCAGGACTATTTGCGAATACAGCCGCACTTGAACCTGAAGAACTCAACAACAGTGAAAAACTGGTTGAAGAAAACCCTCAGACTTTTAGTCAATCGGTGGCTGACCTTTACGGTGAGTTGGGCATGAAGATTCTTGGGGGGTGCTGTGGAACGGATGACCGGCATATAGACAATTTAGCAAAACGTCTGGCAAGGGAATTAGGGACACCTTTCAGGTTTTCAGCTTGAAATGCCAGCTCGTGTCTAAACACGACAGCTCAAGGTCCCAGGAGATATAAAAACAGGTTCAAGGTTTCCCGGTTGAATTCGCTCCGCTTTTCTTTTACGAAGAATTTAACCGGGGAGCCTTGAACCCTAACCTGGATATTTATGTATTCTTTTTACTGGCAAGCCATCAGATGGGCATTTTTGTCCGATGCCTGGCGACGCAGCAGATTCCGCGATACCCGGTCGGCGAATTCGGGGATCAACAGGCTGCGGCGGGTCAGCAAGGCGGAAAAAAACGGCAGCACACAGCCGCAGCGGGAACAATCCGCCAAAGGACCCAGCTGGCAGGGTATCTTCGGGTTTCCCATGGGATCGAAGCTGAAGCCGATTTTTGAAAACGGACAGTTGGCGGTGATTTGGGGGGCCATGTCTGATTTCATCAGACGATAGATCCGGCTGCTGATCCAGATAAAATCGCCGTAAGTCTTTTTTAAAGATAGAAGTTTATCGATAAGTCGATCCCGCTCCTGCCAGTTTAGCCACAGGTCGTCTCCTTCTGTCTTCATAGGCGTGTAGAATTCAAAAGCAATACCTTTTACCGCCGTATGGCTCCATTCTTCCAGCATTTGCTCGATGCACGGAGAATTCAAGCGGGTTAAGCAGCAGGCGATGACCACGTCAAGATCCGGCCGATCCACGTTTTCTTTGATTTTACGGTAAATGTCGCCTCGCGTGGCAGTCATGGCCTTATGATATTTTTCGGTGCCGTGCACCGAGACCGAAAAGCGGACATCGCGCCAGCCGGGAAGTTCGATGGTGCCGTTGGTAAAAATCACGTTGCTTTTAAAATAGCTGCGTCCTTTTTCAACCAGGTCTTTTCGCAGAAGCGGCTCTCCTCCGATCCAGCCGCAAATCATGAAAGGAAAGCCGTCGGTTTTTAACGCTTCAAACTTAGCCAGCCATTCTTCTGTGGTCAGCTCCGTCTGATAACCCTGCTTTCTGAAATAACAATGTCGGCAGTCGAGGTTGCAACGGTAGGTGACATCGATGCCGCCCAGTGAACCCGGCGGCATCCCTTTCAAACCGATTTTAATGTAGTCCGTAACGTGCCAGGTGTTGGGAAATTGTTCCATTATGATCTTCCAATCCCTTTTAGCATCGGATTTGCCTCTTTTTTTGCCTGCATGGACCGACATGTCGGTTTTAGAGCGATGATGCAATTGTCATTGCCGGACAAGCATTGATTGCGTCTGCCGGCTTCTTTCTTTTTTGGTACTCCGTTTCCCATATCCGGTCGGCATACTGGCCCCAGCGGGCGGCATAGGCATCCATCCAATCACTGTGCACGGTATAAATTTCTTCAGCTCCCGGGTGTGTAAAGCGGGCTCCGGTTTGTTCGATTAGTTCGCGCATCACGTGGGGGTTGTCGATGATCATGCAGGGCCGCAGATGATTCGTGTTGTGCGGCTGACGGTTTCGAATCCCGCGGAACAACCGACTGTCCAAAGCCTCCTTGAGCGTCTTTTCTTTAATGTTGTCGACTGCGATGTGGGTGTAGACACATGGTTCTACGTCACCTTTGGCATTGACGTGAAAATAGCGCCGTGCCCCGGCAATGCAACCGTCCACATACGGTCCGTCGTTCCAGAAATCCAATACGAAAATGGGACGAGTGTCCCGGATGGCCAGTACCTGTCGGCGAAGATGGTCTCTTTGACCGGGGGTAACCAGCAGATTGAAATCCGCCTGGCCGTTGACCGGAATGTAAAGAAAATACATCTGGGCAATGGAGCCCAACGAGATCATTTTGTCGATAAAGTCGAAGGATGAAACCACCTCGACGTTCTGTCGGGTAACGGTGGCCGATGTGCCATATAACACCCGGGCCTCATTGAGGTATTCAAAGGCGCGCATAATTTTGCGGTAAACTCCCTTTCCGCGCCAGCTGTCGGTTTCCTGCTCATCTCCTTCGATGCTGACCACCACCGTGGTGTTGCCCAGTTCGGCTAGGCGCCGGGCAATATCGCGTGTCATTCAGGTTCCGTTGGTATACACCTGGAAAAAGATATGCGGGTATTTTTGCAGCAACGGAAACAGGTGAGGATAGACAAGCGGTTCTCCACCGAGAATGGTGACAAAATGAATGCCGAGTTCATCGCATTCGGCCAGCAGTTTGTCGGCGACCTCGAAAGAAAGCTCGGGCTTCATGCCGTAACCCAGGGTGTAACACCCTTTACAACGCAGGTTGCAACGCAGTGTCGGGCTCAAAATCATAATAAAAGGGGGACGATACCCAAGGCGGGCTTCCCATTGATCCCGCTGAGCACCGCCGGCAAACCACGCTCCGTTGAACAGGGTTTCAAACAGGCGAATACGCCGTTCGGCCGGCAAGTATTCCAACACTCTTTTGAAAAGTGTCTTGGCCGGATGCCCGGGAGTTTCCAGAAACCCGCGAACTTTTTCGATTCCTTTGAGCACCTCCGGGTCATCGCTGAGCCATTTTCCCAAATAGGTCAGTCGAACGAGGTTTTCATCCGATATCCTCGGCAACAACCGAATAATCGCCCGAGCGGCCTGCTGGGCTGTCATGGTTTTAAAATTCTGTTGCATAATCCCACCTCCTTTGGCCGGTTGACAAACCATCGATCGTTTATAGCAGCGCTTGCAGATTGCCTTTTTATTCCTGGGATTCCAACAGCGTCCGAACCACCCCAGCAGCACCTTCTTGATTGTTCAGCACCTTGCCCCCCACTTGCTGATCAGCCCTTTTTAAAAATATCACCACATTTTTATGGTCTTAAAAACCTTTGATAAATTTACAATCTCACAGGTTTTTAAAGGCAACCAATCCTTATGAGTTGTTTGAGAAATCAAAGTCTTAAAACCGCGAATAAACCCCCACTAGATTGAAGGATCCTCCGAAACCTGTCCCATAGCATTCTTTAATACTTGATTATCAATAGTGAAATGGGGTCAATCATTTATTTTTAGAAAATGTGGGTAGTATTAAATAGTTATTAAATCTATTATAATTAAATTGTTTATTTATTGAGAATCCACCAAAAAGCGAAAAATTTGTGGTATGTAGATGATATATAAAAAAACAAGACCCCACCTCTCATTCAGAGAAATGGGGTCTTGTTGGTCACAACATAATACCCTCCACCAATGCTTTTTATTTCGACTTATTTTTGTACTTGATAAGTTGGAGAAAGCACAGCTTTCAGAACCATTCAAAAAATGAATTGATAGAACAATATTTTTACGACTACTATTCAGGCAGCCCGGCCTTACGCAGGGCATCAATATATCGCTTTTTCACAACTTGATTTTTTGTGGGGTATGTCCTTGCGATCCGTTCTACTGAAACATTAGGATTTAGCCTCATAATCTCATCTGCTTGGGCATGCGCCTCATCCATGCGGTCTGTCAGACTGTAAACGCTGCAAAGAATTTGGCGAGAAAGGATATTTTTGGGATTCTTCTGAATTGCTTTCTCGCCCCATTCCATAGCTTGCTCATACTTTTGAATATCTCTATATGCCGAAGCTAAAATGTTCATGTACCACTCCGGCGCATTGGGATCCAGGCGTATTGCTTTTTTAAGGATTGGAATGGCTTCTTCGGGTCTGTCTGTAAAAAGAAGTCCCATACCCAAAAATGCATGGGAATCGGCACCATTGGGTTCAAGCTCAACGGCCCGTTTTGCTTCCCTAATGCCGTTTTCATAGTCTTTTCTCATAATATAGATATTGCCCAAGAGACCATGCGCTCCGCCCAGAGAGTCATCTAATGAGAGGGCCTTTTTAGCAAGCTCCACAGCTGTTTTCAGAGACTCCTGAGGCGACTTGGTGGAGCCTAGCCACACATCCATTAAGTAGGTTCCGCTCAACCACCTGTAAGCTTGTGCATAATCAGGATCAAGCTCAATAGCTTCCTCCACAAGCTGACGGGCTTTGTGATTATTTTCAATATTTTGGTTCCTTTTAAGATCACGTGCCTGCAAGACTTTCAAATAAGCATCCAGGTTATCTGTCCCGCTACCGGTTATGCGAGCCTGCTCACCTTCAGTCAATTTCACTTCAAGGGCCGTAATAACCTTCATCGTAATATCATCCTGAAGGGTAAACAGATCTTTCAATTCACGATCGTATCGGTCTGCCCACAGATGATTCCCATTTTGGGCATCAACAAGTTGAGCGGTAACTCTTATACGATCATCAGCTTTGCGAACACTGCCCTCTAAAACATATTTTACACCAAGCTCCCGACTTATCTGCTGTACTTTGACTGGTTTCCCTTTGTAGGTAAATGAAGAATTTCTGGCAATGACGAACAGTTTAGAAGTTTTAGAAAGAGCAGTGATAATTTCTTCAGATAAACCATCGGAGAAATACTCCTGCTCAGCATCACCGCTCATATTGTCAAAAGGTAACACGGCAATCGAAGGCTTATCCGGCAGCGGGTTTGCCATCTTTTCAACAGAAGCCGGTTCTACCCGCTTAGATTGTTCGAGGTATAAATACCATCCTGCCAATCCAACCAGAATAGCGACAGCAGTAGCAACGGTCATCCACCTATTTGTTTTTCTCTTTTCACCAATGATTTTGCCGACTGCCTCCGGTTCCATTAAAATTTTATAGACGCGCACCGGCGCTGCAATGTTTTTAACGCTGTGCTCACCTAAATAATGATAACCCAGTTCTAGTTTATTCTTTAGCTGGTCGTAGGCAGTCCCAGAAATGCAAATGCCGCCGCCTTCTGCCAGGGCTTCCAGGCGGGCAGCGATATTGACCCCGTCACCGTAAATCCGGTCACCTTCCTCTACAATATCACCCAGATTAACGCCGATTCGGAATAACATGCGTCGGTTTTCCGGCAGATCGGTATTTCGTTCACTTATCTCTTTTTGGGTTTCAACAGCACATTTGACCGCATCCACGACACTGGAAAATTCTCCCATAAGATTATCACCGGTCATATCAACCACTCGGCCTCCATGCTGCTGAATTAGAGTGGACATCGAATTGCGGTAAGTGTTTAAGGTCTGGATTGTCGCCTCTTCGTTATCTTCCATCAGGCGGCTGTAGCCGACAACATCGGCAGAAAGGATGGTAGTGAGTTTGCGTTTAAAACCTTCTTCTGCCATAAACGGCACCTCCTTTTTAAGGTTTCAAACAGATGAACTCATTATGTGGAATTTCGAAAGAGCACAGAAACCAGATGGTAACCGGATTCGATTCTGAAAACGGATCATCGCTTCAGATTAGGTGGAATTGGAGCATCAGAAATGGATTAAATAAATTTATACTCAAATCTTTGGAATTTAGTCAATCAAAATTGAGAATTCTGGAAGGTGGCGATTAATTTAAAATATCACAAAAACGGAAACCTTTCGATATCATTCCTGATACTTCGAATATCCCAACTATTTCATCTCTTTAAAAAACTTTGCTAAGTTGAAAATATTTTGCAGTTTACGATTGGTACCAGATGAGAGTGCTACGCGACCCAAAATTTTGCACCTTATGATAGCTTTGACATCTTCCAAGGACGCTTCACCAAATTCATTTTTATCAAAACTACAATAATAATTCATTTAATGCCATTCTTTTCCTTGGAGCAGGATCTTCTGCTACATAGCCGATCGGAAGTAAGGCAACTATATAGATGTTTTCAGGCCATCTGAATATTTTATTTATTCTTTGTTTATCCAAAAGACGAATCCAACATGTCCCCAAGCCAAAATCAAGGGCTCGAAGGACCATATGTTCGACAGCGATAGCGACATTAAGTGAAATTTGCGGGCCAATTTGCTCTATAGGGACCGTTTTTAAATTAGTTGTTCTTTTTTCCAGTATCTGAGCTATTCTACCCTCAACCGCGCCAATCTTTCCCAAGTCCTGGATCCCGGATACCCTTCCAGTTAAATATCCGTTTACATCAGCACAACACACAATAACAACCGGTGCTTGGGCTATAAAAGCTTGATTATAGGCTGCCTGCGACAGTTTTGTCTTGGTTTCATTGTCTTTTACGAGCTTAAAACGCCAAGGCTGGGCATTGCAACCCGAAGGGGCCAATCTTGCGGCATTTAGAATCTCCATAAGATCTTCGTCTGGAATTGGATCTTGCTTGAATTTCCGAATACTTCTTCTTTTTTCAATCGCTTCCTTTGTTGTTAACATACAATCCATCCCTCAAGATGAGCATGCATTGATATTCATTATTCGTTTCGTTTGTGTCCCATGCTAAATACTTAAATAAGCGTGTTGCTAAACTCACGCATAAAACCAAAAGAAAAATAGATTCAACCAGCTATTCTATCGCAAACTGTTAAAACGAAAACCTTCGGATTACAGAACCAAAGTCCCTATTGATGAAGCGAATCTTCAGGTGCGATCGGGTTTTGTTTTACCCCATGCTTTAGCAAATTCCGGATAGTGCCTGAAAAAAGATTCTTTGACATCATCAGGCACTCTGTTAATCGGACATGACAGATTATAGCAGCGATTGCATTGAGTTCGTTGCAGT
>JARRJQ010000039.1:14759-17307 GCA_037388985.1 Desulfobacterales bacterium
AGCAACCATTGCCCGCTGATGACAAAAAAAGGAATATAATAAAGAAAAAGTACAGCGACATACAAAAGCCAGGCGACCTTCTCAAAAAAATTCATGGGCTGCGGGTTCATCTTGGGGATCTTAGGAAGGCCCCAATTGGCATGACAACGGAGCCAAAAACCTGCCTCCGCATAGTGTGGACAATGTCGGCAGAGTACGAGTGCTTCTATGTAACCAAAGAATAAAACGGCTAAAGCAAACCATACCAGTATTCCTACCCAAAATTTTCCGATGATCATCCCCGAAAAAAATGGAATCGCCCAGCCTATAAATAAGACATAAAAATCAACAAGGTCGTTTGTTTTGTGAACACAAAGTAATTTCCCTTGAATTTCGCACCCTTCACACTCGTGCTGTGAACAGGCAGCTGAGGTCATTTTATCAGAAATTTTCTCCATAATTGAAGTTTCCGGATATGTCCCATACCAATAAAACCAAATAACACAAAACTAATGATGGACTTCCTAAATCAGGTAGCGCAGGGTTCATTCCAGATCTGATAACCGCAATATCTGGCATGACCTTTCAAATAAAGAGCGTAGATTTCAATAGTCTATAGAATATTATTATTTTCACTATAAATTACGGAAGGCCCTTCTAATATCTCGAAATCTGTTTCCTTGAAGATTTTCCGACAGGTTTCTACGTCCAGGCCTCTTCCCTCTGAAGTTTCGGCTTCAGTATCACGGGGATTGGTCCCCACTTCGGCCCAAAAAAGATTTGCTCCCGTTGTTGGGCCTAATAGATTTGGCTCATGTGTACAATTACCGTTAAGATTTACCCCCATAGACAACCTGACAACTGAAACCAAATATGCCAAACGATACTCACTTATCATTCCATATTTTGCCATTTCAGAATCAGGTATCATTATTCTTCGCATTGCCCCGCTATAACAGGGTCTCATATCTCTGCCGATGATTATCTTTTCAAGAATTTCTTCAATTGAATGTTCCGGACCAATAGGCTCGACACATGTTCCGATCAATAATCCGGCTTCTTTAGCATTGCTAACTGTTTGCAGCCGTGTTTTAGGGCTTATGTTAGTATCCATACCTTCACCCATTCGTACTGCGTGATAAATACCCTTATATCCAGCATCTTTAAGTTGCTGTGCCTCTTCAGGTCCGAAATCTCCAATATTGGCTATCATCACTGTTTCAGAATTCAGTTTTGCTCTAATTTCTTTTGATATTTCAATAAACTTTCCAAACGGGTAGTCACCGGTGCCCATTAGAAATATGGCATTGGCGCCTTCAGTCTCAGACCTTATTGCCATTTCGGTTACAACTTCAACACTGAGTTCATTTTTTTCATTGAATACTTTATTTTTAGCTGCAAATGCACAGAAGGCACAGTTATTTGGACATGGGGAAAGATTAAGGCCTATTTGGGCGTGAACTTCGGCTTTTCCTTTTGAGCTCTTTCGATTTATTTCATCTGCACATCCCATAACGAAACCAGCATCAACTGAATGAGGCTCGACATGGAGAAGGGTGGAAATATCATTTGCTGAGGGTAGATCTCCATCAAAAACCTTTTTGACTACATCTTTAACTTCTTGATTCTCCGGCATTTGGAGTTCTCCTTATTTTTCTTTAAAATAATTGTTCTCTATTTATGACAGGAATCTGCTTAATGTGATAGTACTTGATGATTTCCAAAATTGAAAGGTCATTTTTATTGTTGATAGTTGATGCCAATAGAGGCTGAGACTGAAGGCGCCAATGCCGTATTTCCAGTGGCGAAAAAGATTACGATTAAGATCTTTATCATTTCGTCCTGCTTGAGCCGGGACTGCTTGAAAGAATTCTATTTAAGGCTATGAAAATATGCAATTCTTTTCTATTGTTCAGTGAAAACGCATAAATTCATGATCATCCCATTTTTTTCGTATGCTCAACATCTCTACATCGCCGGATTTTAATACCGAATATCGAAACTGCTAAAATTATGCTATATCCCTGAAAAACGTCTCATTGCAAAGGAGCGCAAAATGAAGATTGCTATTTGTGCCAGCATGGTATTTGCTGAAAAGATGGTTCAGATCAAAGGCCAACTGGAGCAACTCGGACACATCGTGTACATTTCACAGTTTGCGGAAGGGTATCTTGGTAAGCCAAAAAAAGAAAAGGAACGATTAGCGGTACATGATAAGAATGAACATGATGCGATTCGAAAGTTTTGGAAAATTATAAAGAAAAGTGATGCGATCCTTGTTTTAAACTATGACCGAAAAGGCATAAGAAACTATATCGGGGGCAACACATTGATGGAAATTGGATTTGCCCACGTCTTGGACAAAAAGGTTTTTTTGATGAACCCGATTCCGAATATCGAATATTATCGTTCGGAAATAGAAGCTGTCAGACCTGTGATCCTTGAACAAGATCTGAATAAAATTATTTAAATTGTATGGCGATTGAAAAAATCAACAAATTGTGCAGATGGGTGGGGGCGAAAAGTCAGAGGTCCGTTCTATTTTTATATCTGTACCCAGATATATTGA
>JARRJQ010000039.1:17313-28524 GCA_037388985.1 Desulfobacterales bacterium
TTATTGAGCTAATGAACAAAGTTTTGAGCATAACGAGCGTAAAATAAATTAATAATGAAAAAACTGGAGGCGGTTATGAAAGTTGCCAAAAAAATTATTACAGTTTTCATCTTCGTTTTAACCTGCTTTTCTGTGCTGTTAACAACGGCAGAGGCGAACACCGACAAATTCAAAAGACACGTTGTGATGGATCGGCAGGGGCTTGGAATAGAAGCATTCCGCCTGCTAATCCCGGAAGATTGGCACTTTGCTGGGGGAGTGCAATGGCTATCCAATTCACTTCAGCTCACACAGGTCGCCTTTAAAGTGACCCACCCTGACGGCATAACCGCCTATGAAGTATTTCCAGAATTTTCCTTTTTTTACTCTGCTGATCCAAACATGAACGCAATATATGCACAAACGAGGATGGTTCAGCCGCCGGTTTATGCTGCAGTTTATCTGGAGCAAATGTTTATTCCCAGTTACAGAGGCAATCTGCCGGGGCTGCGCATCGTAAGCAAAAATCAATTGCCCGAACTCGCTCAAAAAGCATTGATGAACTATCAAATCCAGCTAAATCAGAATCCTTACCTGGCTCAAATGAGTGCCGGAGGCAATGTACAGTTCGATGCCGCCAGCGTCTCGATAGAGTATCAGGCCGGTAAGCATGTTGTAGAAGAAACAATTAGCGCCGTTGTTGTTTATTCCAGTATGGGCCCTGTGACAAACTGGGGACCAATGTATCAGACAGCTTTCAGAACCATTAAGGGCCAGAAGAATGAAATGGCCCCGGTGCTGGGGGTAATTAATGATTCCTATCAGGCCAACCCGCTCTGGGAGTACAAAATTAGCCAGATTTATTACATGATGGTCCAGCAGCAGAAAAAAGTTCTTCAATCCATTGGTGATCTCAGCCGGTACATTAGTCAAACAAATGACCAGATCAGTGAAGGGCTCTATAATTCCTACAAACAACGTGATGCAATTTACGATGGGGTCGCTAAAAATTGGAGCGAGGCCATCCGGGGAGTAGATTCTTACTACGATCCCATAAACAAGTCTGAAATTGAGGTGCCGACCGTCTATGAGAAAGCCTGGACGAATGGCAACGACTATATTTTTTCAACCGATTCTAACTTTGATCCAAATAGAAGCGCCGGCCCCAATTGGACTCTCCTACAAAAAGGAGGCAGGTAGTTTCTATGAGGGAAGATGAGACTGAATTGCAGCAAGTATTTTAGTGGAGTCAATGGTCACTAATGCATCTTAAAAGTGACTGAATCTTTCTCGTGATAAAGAGACTCGTAGTCAACTTTAATCTCTATTTTATCAAGTGCTTCTTTGAGATTTTCTATCCGCTCGTCTGTGCGCTCACTGCGTGGAATTGACATTAAAGGGATATTCTGGTTAACGAGCACCGGATCATTGATTTTCGGTGACTCAATTCTTAACCATTTTTTATCAATGTTTAGTTTGTGAGCAGCAAGGATTAGACCACCGAAACCGAGATCTCCAGCAGGTTCTTTTTCGTCTTCTACAAATACAGAGAATGCAAGCACTCTACCGGGTCCTAAACCCCGGTTCGATAACACAACCCCGACATATTGATCATCTTTGGCAAGGCTATAGTCAATTATAAAAAGCGGACTGACCGATAATCTGCTATGGCGGCGCATTTCTATGCCGCTCCAAATGGAAATCCCAAGTGCACAAGCAGCAACAAAAACAGTTGCAATGGCAATTTTCTCAGAGTCTTTCATTTTTGTAGATATGAATCACAGAGACCCTCTAATGCGTCATCAAATTTCTTACAACCGATATCACCCTGCTCGATGCAGTTTTTCATGCATTCATTTTTGCTGGGTATGATGTTAGCTGGTCCAGCGCTCATAGTCGGCTCCTCTTTAGTCCCGTTTCTCAAGGTACATGAATAGGCCATGCTGGCAGCGTCTATCGCAATTATTATCAAAAGTACACGTAGCATCGTCCTCTCCTGTGGGCTCTATGGGTTTCTTGGAAAAGTCCCCTGGCGGCAGAACCAAAAGCTCGCTGGGGCATTTAAAGCTGTTTTACTTACTTGTTTGCTGAATCTTTTAACTGACAATCAAGTGACATGCAAATAATTGACGATACCCTCAGAACTTCTAGTGCAGAACTTCAAGTTATTTCCGCCGCGGTTAAGAGCATGCGGATCGGATATCTAAAACTCAAAATTTTGTCAGAAAAATACACCCTCGATAACCATTAATTCCTTTCGGATAATCTATACCAAATCCAGTACTTACCTCCCCATTCTTCCCCATTCTTTTCGCTTTTGGAGCACTCTTTGCATACATATTGCTTTATGATATATCTTTGTTTAATTCCTCCAACTTGAGTAACACCGCTAACAGAAAGCACTTTATTCGTTGACGCCGAACTATCCGATTCCCATGAGTCCGGCAGCGCACAACCACCAAACTGTATAACTTTTCTGGCTACCTCTTTGGTCAGATTCAGTCCATTATCCGGTTCCATTGCAATAAAATCACCACCGTCAAAAATAACCATCAGAAGCCCTACTGCGGCAATCGTTAAACATACAGCAATACATCCACCCACATATGGGCCGCAAACTTGTGTTTTGTAAACAGTTCCTGCACACGTTAGCCCTGAGGCCAATAAAATCCCCCCCAAAGCTCGAGCATCATCGCTCTCCCACAATTGTATGCTAGGCGAAGTGATACCATCATCATCGTTGGTGCCTTTGAATGCGATTAGACTGCTAAGATCTTCATATTCACCGTTATGTTGGAATTCAAAGCCATCTTCATCCGGAATCCAAAATGTTGCCGACCCATCTCCTGGATCCGGAATAATTAAAGCCGTCTCATCGTCATACCAGGCATTCGGTCCAAGGTCCATCCAGCCGTTTGATCCTTGTTTTGCCATGATTTTAGTGATTCTTAAGTCATAGCCCGTTTCAGAGGAATCTCTTGTATTGCGGAAATAAACAATTACTTCTTCTGAATCCACGTAATCCGGATTACACGAAGGATTATCTAAATTTTCGCAGTCCACACAGGTATGCAATTTAGGGTCAGTGTTATAATTCCGTATCTTAACTTTCTTCAGCCCGCTGGCCGTTACAGATGCATTTAAAGTTGTGGTCATTTGATCCATAAGCTCGCAATATTCATCTCCTTGAACCGTTGCATCGAACGGTATCCATGACGAAGAACCCATATTTTGGATCAACACCTGGGCATTTATATCCCAATAATTTGTTCCGGTTAGCACTATCATCTGGTTGTCAGAGACGTCAATTACTGGCGGGTCCGTGCAAATACCGCCGACACAATACCCGGTAGGACCACATTGCGCACTGGATGTACAAAAAACAGCTTGAGATCCACACACACTGTTCGGAAGCTCATTTAGCGTAAACATATCTGCACCATTAATGGTGTCGATAGTCGGCGTTATGTCCTGGTAAGCTTGAATACTTTCTGGTAAAGCAAATATGCGAAATTTTGTACTTTCCCCTGCGCCTTTACAATGGAAGGTGGAAATGTGATCAGCCACATAGATAGTTTCATTCCGCACAGCAATTCCTTTAACTTCATTAGGTAAGTTAATTTGGTGAAACTGAACTGGCTCTGTTGGACCATTTTCCGGTATTTTATAAAAAGTAAGTCCAGGAAGGTCACATGGGGTCGTATCCGAGCCTGTATCCCTTATTTCACTCTCCAACACAGAATCTACAACAAGACTACCATCGTCTATAAACGCACCGGAGTTGTGTCTTCGGGGAGTTGAAACAAATATGCCAGTGTCAGAAGCACCATAAGCGGTTAGTGCCACAATATCAACGCATGCATCACGCACAATAGTCGACCGATTATCTCCTGGCAGGATTTCAGTTTGAACATCCGGTTCGCCACCGGCGCAAGCTAAACCGTTTGGTCCATACGACCAAGTCAATTCAGGGACCACCGGTGTAGTGCTGCTCATTCCGAAAGAATAAAAAAGAGAAGACCCATCGGTTGTTAATACGTGAAGAGTACCATTTGAAAATGATAAATCAGAAATACTGCCAACAGCGCTCACAGAATTGACAACCTGGGGTGCCGAGAGTACCGAAAGGCTGATGATTTCGATAGTGTTGTTTTCTAGGTTGTTAGAAAATGCCCATGCAGCATCATCACTTACTGCAATTTTGTGATACGAACCACTAATTTTGCCAACTACTGACAGAACTGAAAATGGATCTGTAATCTCGACTACTTCAAAAGCTCCCGTTTTATTAGCGGTTGCGGAACTAGTAATGAGCATATAGGTATTATTGCCATCGACTTTTACTGCCAGATCGTTAACAAATCCAGTATTAGACGATGAGAAAGGTGAAGAAGGAAAATATGTGGGATTGCTAAGATTACTTACATTTATAAGGAGAAGACCCGCTTGCCCTGCGGCAACCGCTGCGAGCGGTCGTGACGGGTCTAAAACTAAGCCCTGAGATCCTTCGGGCATTTCAATGTTACCGTATATTAAAGCGCCTCGGCAAATTTCAGTATCAGTTGGCCCACATACAGTCCCGGCACTTTCAACGTGTAAAGGATCTGGAAAAGGCAATGGCCCCAATTTAGCATAGATATACGAATCATCCACGATTTTCTTTTGAAGATAGATGGGCATTGAATCCAAGTATGAAATACGTTTGAGCAAGAATTCTCTGTCTTTAGGATCCAATTTCTCCCAAACTTTTGCCATACTGATCTCATATTTAGTATCAATCTTACCGGCAGCAATTCTTTTCAAGGAGTGTAAGTAAAAAGAAACCTCGCGTCTCGCGGTTGCATTTCCCGGTGCCATTTTTTCCAATGTTCCGCGAAGATTTTGTTTCGCTTCCTTATCAGAAAAATTTCTTATTCGATATGCCTCGAATTTTTGCTCATATTTGTTTAGCCAAGGTAAGCAGCTCTGAAGGAAAAAAGTGCAAGTTACTATGAGTGCGATATTTTGTAATAATTTCTTGTTCATGCACAACCTCCTTTTCATCATAAAACAAATCAAGAAATGGCACTTATTTCGGTTGGATTTTCTACTTCAAGTGCACTTTTAGAACTACATTTTTGCTGCAAGAGAATTAAATTTCTATAGATAGACCCGGCTTTTACATGATCATTCTGCAACCCTCGGCGGGTATTTCAAATCTTACCATAAACCGATTTCTTTCTATGGACACTTTAGAAAGCACCCCAGCGCAATTAGCCCCAAATATCTACTGTGTTGTGCCATAAAAAAGATGGGATCATTTTTTTACAATCCAGCTTTACAGGAAACATATGCCAAAACTGAGAGCCTGACGCTTTTTTCGTCGAAACCCGCTGCTTTCATTGCTGCAATTGATATGAGGTTTGAGATTTTGAAACGCAGTTCATCTCCTAACGGAACTCCTTTCGTCCTGTTAGGAGTGGAATGGCAAATTTTGAGGGGTTTCTCCAATTAATCTTTACCTAAATTTTAGGTTAAGGTTTGAGGGAAACCAGCGCTCATTTCATCGGGAAGGATAAAATTCTCAGACCCTTTATTAACCAGAAGAAATTATGATGTCAATAAAAATTTTGTAATAATTACAATATATTAACTTAATAACGCGTTAAAAAGCTAAATTGAATTCAATAGATAAAATTGCCTTTTAAAAAATAAACAAACATTGGGGAATCGGCCTATATGTAGATAGCGTTGTAAGAGAACCGCCGGCAGAAGGAAAAGGTGGTTCGATCGATACGATCGAAACTAGGGGAATTTTTTGTCGTGAAGCCAAAGAACATTATGCACGGAGTCGAATCTTAAAATGCATTATCGCGATAGCCGGAATTTTATCTGATATCATTTATTTAGAACATCCAATCAAACCGGACATCAACCAAATTTCCAACCTGCTTTCAACATAATTGAAAATCATACCCTTCGGTGATACCATCTGCAAATCTGTAGCTCGGGGTAATCGGTGATATTTTATGATAACACCGGTTTCCAGAGAGGTGGTTTTCTGCAGATTATCTCAATGGATCGGCATCTTACAGTTTATTGTTTCATTCTTCATCCGCTTATATAAATTTGGTGGCTGCCTACTCCCATTAGGTGCAAAAGGAGGACAAGATGAATACACACCCGTTTTTGTGGTTGCAGGATTCTTCACGAAAGACCACGTTCTGGGTTTCAACCGCCCTGGCCCTCCTGACAATGATCGCTCTTCAATTGCTTGGAGCGCCGCTAAGAACAGAGGCATCCCTATCCGGGATCGTGTCCTTTGAACTGGCCGGAAGTCTAGCGAAGATCGAGGCGATCTTGACGTCCTGGGATCCAACCACAAGGATCTATGCCGGCCTGAATTTGGGTCTCGACTATCTATTCATTGGCACGTATGTGGGAGCAATCGGATTAGGCTGTATGCTTGTGGCGGAGAACCTGGACCGTCATGGTAGGCTTTTGGGGGCTGCCGGCATGCTTCTATCTTGGGGGATGCTACTCGCAGGTGCACTGGATTGTGTGGAAAACTACGCCCTCATCAAGCTCCTGTTGGGCTCCCGGGCCAATATATTGGCTGTCATTGCTCGGTTTTGCGCCATTCCAAAATTCCTTATCGTTCTCCTTGGTCTTCTGTATGTGATTTTGGGGGCGGTAAGCTCCTCGGTACTCGGAAAGAGAGGCCGGCAAAGGGCTGCCTAACAACTCGCCGTAAAAATGGTTAAATCTTGATCGGTGATTAATTTTTAACCCTTTTGGGTGTGAGCTGCACGTTTAATCTTTTAAGAGAGCTTTTTATGAAAACTGCAAGTGTCGTTGTATGCGGTGCCGGCATAGCAGGCGTTTCGGCTGCCTTCCATTTGGCGGTTAGACAAGGCCTCAAAGAGGTCTTGCTGGTAGATGAGCTGGCACCACTCACCCTGACCAGCGACAAGTCGACCGAGGCCTACCGCAACTGGTGGCCTGGGCCGGGCGATAGTATGGTGCGCTTTATGAATCGCAGTATTGATCTGCTTGAGGAATTGGCTCTAGAAAGTGACAATTGCATGCACTTGAATCGTCGTGGATATGTTTTTTTCACTGCGGATCCAAATTATGTGCCAGCCATGGAGCGGTCAGCAATCGAAATCTCACAATTGGGAGCAGGCCCTTTGCGATACCACCGCGGCCTTGCAAATGATCCTTCCTATACCCTTTCCGCGCCTCAAGTCCTATACCCTTTCCGCGCCTCAAGGCTTTGATCCGCAATTGACGGGTGCGGATCTTATTTTGGATCAGGCACTGATCCGGCAACGTTACCCGTTCATTTCGCAGCAGACCGTCGCCATGTTACACACGCGCCGGTGCGGATGGATGAGTGCTCAGCAACTGGGAATGTACCTGTTGGAGCAAGCAAAAGAACATGGAGTCAAATTCTTGAAAGGCCGCGTAACAAACGTCACGGTCAAAGCTGGGCAAATTGAGACCGTTGATGTGAACCTGGATAAAAAACCGATACGGATATCAACCCGGAATTTTGTGATTGCCGCCGGTCCATTGGTCAAACAGGTCGGGGCTATGGTAGGCGTCGATTTGCCCGTTTTCAACGAAATTCATGCAAAAATCGCTTTTGCAGATTCGCTGGGTGTTGTCCCGCGTGATGCGCCACTCATGGTCTGGAATGATCCGATCAGCCTTCCCTGGACCGCCGAGGACCGCGAACTATTGGCAGCCGCTAAAGAGACTCAGTGGCTGCTTAAAACATTACCTGGAGGGGTCCATTTTCGTCCGGAAGGTGGAGCCGGGAGCCAAACCCTGCTGGCCATTTGGGCGTACGCTGTCAAAACCCAAGAACCCGTCTGGCCCCCCGTCTTTCCTCCCGAGTATGCAGAAGTTGTGATGAGGGGCCTAGCCGTCATGGTCCCGGCCCTGTCTGTTTATATAGGGAAAACGGGAAGGCCTGTGGTCGATGGAGGCTACTATTGCAGAACACAGGAAAACCGGCCGTTGATTGGGCCGCTTTCCGTCAAGGGGGCTTACATCGCCGGGGCTCTATCCGGATTCGGCATAATGGCCGGCATGGCCGCCGGCGACTTAGTGGCCCTTCACGTGATGGGCAAGCAGTTGCCAGGTTACGCCTCTGCCTTCCATTTGAGCCGCTATGAGGACCCTGATTACCAAAATCTGTTGGCAAGCTGGGATGCCGCATCCGGTCAATGTGATGAACCCCCCACTTAAACTCTTAATGTCGTAACCATATTGGCAGAGCGCCCTGGCGGCATAATAAGATCTTTGTCCCACAGCGCAGTAAGCCCACACCTCTTGATCTTTAGGAACTTCGCCCATTCGACCCCTGAGCTCATTCAGAGGAATGTTTACAGCGCCTTCGATATGGCCTAAGCGGTACTCGGATGGATTGCGAACATCCAGCAGAAAGGCCGGGCTTTTTTCAAGCGCGTCCCAATGAACAATGCGCGCATCTCCCCTCAACACATTGGCGGCGATCATTCCGGCGATATTGACCGGATCTTTGGCCGAACCGAACTGAGGCGCATAACACAACTCCGCTTCTTCCAGATCAAATACCGTTGCCTTTTTCTGGATAGCCATGGCAATGACATCGATGCGCTTTTCAACGCCTTCTTTTCCAATCGCCTGGGCACCAATCACCCGGCCGTCCTTTCTGCTGAAAATGAGTTTCAAACTAATCGGACTTGCCCCTGGATAGTAACCGACATGATGGCCGGGATGCAGATAGACTTTTTCCAAAGGAACCGGTTTATCCCAAATTTGCATGCTCCTGAGGGTTTTCTCGCTGGCCCCCGTAAAGGCCACCACCAAACCCAGTATCCCAACAACGGATGTTCCCTGGACCCCCCTGAATTCGGTATCCCGGCCCATGATTGTATCCGCTGCGATTCGCCCCTGCCTGTTTGCCGGACCTGCCAGCGGAATAACCCCCCATTGACCGGTTACCACGTCTTTGACCTCAACGGCATCTCCAACCGCCCAGATTTTCTCGTCACTAGTGCGCATGTGCTTATCGACACGAATCCCTCTTCGTTGACCGATTTCCAGCCCGGCCTCTTCAGCCAGTTTTATTTGAGGCCGAACACCGATGGAAAGGATCACTATATCAGCCTTCTCAGTTCGACCGGATTTCAATGCGGCTAATAGTGACCCGTCCTTCGTTTGTTCAAAACCGGTAACGGCTTCCTTTAAGCGAAGCGTAACCCCGTGTTTTGCTAATTCGGCATGGATCGGTGAGACCATTTCCGGATCCAGCAAAGGCATTACTTGCGGCTGCATCTCTATAATGGTAACCGATAGACCGAGATTGACCAGGTTATCCGTCATTTCCATGCCGATGTAACCGCCGCCGACCACAATGGCGCGTTTGGCCTTGCGCTGGGCGATCCAGTCTTTGATCTGACGGCTGTCCGGAATGGTTCGCAGCGAAAATATGCCCGCAAGATCAATCCCCGGCATGTTCGGTTTAATGGGACTTGCACCCGGCGCAAGAACCAGGGCGTCATATTTTTCGTGATAAATCTCACCGGTTCTGCGGTTTTTGACCTGGATGCGACTGTTTTTGCGGTCAAGCGCAATAACCTCCGATTGCAGGCGCACATCGATTTTGAACCGCTCGCGGAACAGCTCCGGCGTGGCAATAATGAGGTTTTCTTCCTCCTTGATCACATTGCCCACGAAATAGGGCAAACCGCAGTTGGCGAAAGAAACATATTCGCCACGATCGAACATGATGATTTCCGCAGATTCAGAAAGCCGGCGGGCGCGCGCTGCACAGGAGGCGCCACCGGCAACACCGCCGACAATTAAAATTCTCTTTTTTTCCATCAGCATATTCCTTTCCACCCGATTTAAGCTCCTATATTAGGTCAAGAAGTTTATCACTGTTCTTCTCAATGTCAAACCGCAGAAGTCGGGGTTACGATCGGTGGTCAGATCTTAATGGGCGTTTTCGGTGCTTATTCTTCATTCATTCTTGCAGGCTGCGGTAGTGTTGGTGGTAGTGGCAGTGGTGCCGGCGGTGAGGGTGCAGTCCCCCTTGGTGAAGGTTCTATTATTTACGATCCCTCAAGTAATCATTTAGCAAATTACGTTGCCTCTGATGGTTCAATCCTGGATTTTTGGGCTCAGACAGATGGTATGGCTGCCTGAAGGCAAGCTTCAATATTGGATAAGTCCTTCAAGCCACAATATCTTGGGATACCTGAAAAATAAAAGGAGCGCGCAACAGAAACAGTCAAACGCACTTTTCTATTTTTATATCAACTGCGACTTACAGCAGGATGTTACACCTCCCCTCGTTCTCAAGACCTGACACCGTTCACGAATATACCCGTTATCCCTCCGCCTCTTTTTCGAGTGCATCCAGTCTTTCAGGCTCCGAGACAGCAATGTCCACAAGGCATTTGGGGATGGAACTCTGTTCGCACATAACTCTGATTTCTTTCTCCTTATCACTGAATTCCATAATTTCGCGCAGAGCCTCGATGTGCTCAAGCATCTCATCCGGCGGAATTTCCTCAAGCGCAGGTCCTGCGGCCTCTTCCTTTCTCCGCGCGGCCGCCTCTTCTTCCAGCCTTTGTTTTTCCTTCAGCTCCGCTTCCATAGCCTGTTTGACACTATTGATCGCGTCCGGCTCAATTTTGGCCATCTCGATTATCAATTTTTCGGAAACGTTATTGGCAAAAAGGTGCTTGACCTTTTCTTCGTTGGACTTGCCCTCTACCGCCTCGAGCAGCTTTGCAACTCTTTCCCTCTCTGCGCGTGCCTTTTCCATCTCGGTGTTCACCTTTTTCAATTTCTCCTCGCTAATGCCCCACGCCTGAGTGATCACTTCGCGAGCCACTTCTTCCTCAATGAGTAACCGGATACCATCATCATCAGCCAGGCCTTTTGCCTTGGCAATGAGCAAATCGAGTTTTGTCTTCTCGACCATTCGTATCACATCCACCCTGCGCTCGGATCTTTTGAATTCCGGTTACAATGTTTCGCGTCATGGGGGTAATATGCTTCAATTGAGGTGGGCAGTAAATGAAACGCGCAAAGTCGGAAGACCGCTTATGGAGGATTTCAATACTGCGATTGCGGCGTTTACGCTGGAGGATGTGGCTGATCCTTATGCGGCAACCACTAAGCTCATCGGCGACATCGGAGAGACGTGGCCGGAATTCAAAAGATCCTAGCGCAGGGTGGATGTGATACGAA
>JARRJQ010000040.1:0-10822 GCA_037388985.1 Desulfobacterales bacterium
GTCCGTTAGCTTTTGATTGTAGCTCAGCAGCAGATAAGAATCCCTTTTAATCGTAATGGGCTTGTTTTCGGCTATTCGCCGCAGATCAAGATCTGAATACAGATAAACCGATTCATACGAGCCTTTAAGGGTTCCTGTTTTAATATACTCATGACGGACTTCGGTTTTGACGTCGTGTTGACCGAAGCACGGCCGCGGGTTATAGACAATCCGGAATTCCGGTTTGCCTGAAATATGCCGTATATAGCGGATGATATCCGGAGGGCGATGATATTTACCGGAGTCTGTTTTATAACGGGGCATAAAATCAATGAGCTTAAATCTGTCATTTTTTCTGGAAAAGGTGGTCACCAGGACGTTTGTTCTGGGGATATATTCCTGCCGGATTTTGAAATCAGCAGAGACCTGAATCCTGAACTCACCTCCCCTGTTTTTATCAAGGATTTTGGCAAATATGGATGGGGAATCGAAGGTGGGTAGACAGCACCACTCGATGCATCCATCTTGCGAAATTAAGGCGGCGCTTGTGCAATTCCCGATAAGTGCATAATTTAAGTTTTTCATGCCGGTTCCTTTACGAATCGATTTTTGGCCTGAAAGCGCTTTTTAGCAAAAGCATGCAAAATTGATTCCAAAGCGATTTTTAAGATAGGTTATTTTTTATCATCTGTGTGATATAGGTCAAGACGATGTAACTAGATTTTGAAGCGGGGTGGGGAGAAGCGCCGGAATTTTTCAATTCAGAGCTGCAAGAGGTGGTTTTTTTGACACCCTAAAGATCAGGGGGAAGGGAATTCAGCGGTTTAATTTTTGCGTTTTATCCCGATCGGAGTTTTATGGCGCATTTTTTGGGAGCAAAGCATGCCGACAGGCATTCCGGTTGGTTTTCTTATGCCGCAACCATTAATTTGTTTAAGGCTTGGGTTAGAAAATCTCTAAACGCTCTCGGGCTTGATACGCGAAACTCGGCCGCGGTATCTTCCTTGCCGATTTTTATACTGATGATCCCTTCGGTATTTAAGCGAAACATGCTTTCATCGGTTTCATCATCTCCGGCACATAGCACGGCATCATATTTATTCAACAACATAAAATATTCCAGCACATTGCCTTTATTAATTTGAATCGAACTGACTTCTACAATTTTTTTGCCGTGATGAACTTCGACGGGCAGGTTGGAGAGCATCTCGTATAATTCGGCCACGAGTTGATGGGCCTTCCAGGATCCGAATTCCGGATCCGAATTACGGTAATGCCAGACAACGGAAGATGTCTTTTCCTCGACAAAACTTCCCGGAGTCATGCCGGTATAAAGCTGGAAAACATCGATAATTTGGTTTTTCCAAGACAGCTCTGCCTGGGGGTCGAACTCAACCCATTCGGCTGCATTATGATGTTTGTAGTAATAGCCGTGTTCGGCGATCAGATTAAAATCATAGCGAGAAAACCATTGATCCATATCCTCTTTTGTTCTTCCACTGGTGATGAATACCTCTGCGGGTTTCACACTTTCCAGTTTTAGAAATAATTCTTTAATTTCCTCATCCGGCAGGGCATCGGATGGTTTTTTCTTCAATTCCGCCAGCGTTCCATCATAATCCAAAAAAAGCCCGAGTTTTTTAGCCGCACATATGCGGTCAATCACTTCTGAGGATAATTCTCTGGTATCGGCAAGCACTTCTCTTTCACCGGCGATTGCCAGAAGATCCTTAATAAATGACTCGGCCCAGTACCTGGCATCATATTTAATGACCCTTTCTTTCATTGGCGTGATCATTTTTTGCTTTTCTGCCTGCGTCAGAGTCAGGGCTTTATCAATTGCTTGCACCACTTCATTGATATTGTAAGGATTGACAATGAGCGCGTTGGGCAATTCCTGAGCCGCACCGGCAAATTCACTAAGAATCAGGACCCCATTTTTTTCATCCTGGCACGCGAGATACTCTTTGGCCACCAGATTCATACCATCGATCAAAGGGGTTACCATTGTTACATCCGCCAGCGAATATAACGCGCACAGCTCGCTGAAATTAATGGACTTATGGATGAAGTGGATGGGAACGTTTTTAATCGTGGTGTACTGACCGTTGATCTGACCGACTCTGCCCTGCAAATCCTCCAGCAATTCCTGATATTCCGGCACGTTTTTCCGCGAAGGGATGTTAATAAAAATAAAGACAATATCATCGCAACACGGTTGGGTTTGACTGAGATACCGCTCAATGGCATCCAGCCGCCGCGGAATACCTTTGGTGTAATCCAGGCGCTCCACACTGAGTACGATTTTTTTACCTTGGTAAATTTCCCTGTATTCGCTCAGATGCTGATGGTATGCGTCGGACTGCAGCGTTTTCAGGAATTTTTCCGAATTGATTCCGATGGGATAAACGCCGACGGCGGTAGTATGCGTTTCCATGGGGATGAGGTCCATTTCGGATTCAAGGCCCAGCAATCTCAAGACGGTACTGCGGAAATGGCGTAAGTAGCCGAAGGTATGAAAGCCGATCAAATCAGCCCCCAACATGCCCTCAAGCAGTTCCTCTCGGTTGGGGCAGCAGCGGAACAGCTCATAAGAAGGAAACGGTGTGTGCAAGAAATAGCCGATTTTAAGATCCGGTCTCCGCTGCCGGAGCATAGAAGGCAGCAGCATCAGGTGGTAGTCGTGTATCCAGATAATATCGTCAGCTCCGGCCAGGTCAAATACGGTTTCGGCAAACAACCGGTTGATCTTTTGATACGTTTCCCACCAAATTTCCTCATAGCGGGCGTAAGTCGTGATGTAATGCAGCAGCGGCCACAGGCTGGAGTTGGAATAACCCGTGTAGTAATCGTCGGCTTCCTGTTTGCTCAAAAAAATCGGCCGATAATTGAACCGATCGTTTAGCTCTCTTGTAATTCGATCTCTTTCTGAAGGGTCATCGACCACACCGCCGGCCCAACCCAGCCATTGAAAGCGCTCGCTGTAATCCAACCCTTCCATTGCATACACCAGCCCGCCGGAGGATTTTTCAATTGTTTTGCCGATGGTTATCGGTAATCTGTTGGAGACAACGATTAGGGACATCGTTCATCCTTATGGTTGAAATTTAGCCATCTCCCGGCCCACATATTCTTTATCGAGTGCGAGCTGGGTTGCCAGCGGTTGCAATAATCGGTATCAGGAAAATAAAATGAATCCGGTTGCAGCCAGTTTAGTCGGGCAGTTTTTTCGATCCACTCCAGGCGCGGAAATCCTCAATAGCTGCGTGGAGCTTTTCAACCACGGCCGAGTCATGAGATGCTGCCAGGGAGCGATACATTTCAATGGCGTGCTCGGCCAACCGGTCCTGAGCCCGCAGGATAAACACAGGCTCATCATCCGCAATATTTGAAATATTAATTTTTCCGTACTTTGAGGAAATTGCCATGTAGACCTCCTCGAACACATTTTGATTCTAACCTTAAATAGCTGGATTTCAATTCGAATACAAGGGCGGGTCTCGCGCCCGCCCCTGTGGTCAGGTCTAAGATACCTTGACCGATTTTGAATTTTCCCAGAGCCCGTGGATGTTGCACAGGGCAGTGGCATACAGGGTTCCGGGTTTGTGAATCTTCAGGGTGGTTGTGGCCGAGTGGTTGGTGGTCACCGGCCCCTTGTCCGCACCTTCGACCGATTCCCCGTGCGCCGTGAATTCATAGTTTCCGACCTGATAGGTAAATTTGTCGTCGTCGGGCTTAAAATAAAGCTGAATCCAGCGGATATGGTGCTCGGTGGTGTTGGGATGTGCGATCTCTTTGCCAAGGGTGACGGTGACGTCAAACATTTGATCAGCTTTGACGTTGTCGGGACAATCGATTACCGGAACATGTTTTTCGGATTTCCAGTCAGCGGTTTGGAACCGTTCGCCAATGTTAGCCATTGCATTGCCTCCTTTTTATTGGGTCGGGTTTAGGATTTATGTATTCATCCGGCTTGTCGAGCCGGCTTTAACGGCGCATGAACCGGGCGATCATCAATTCGCTGTCCCGGAAGTCTCTTCTAAAATTTTGTCGACCTCTTCTTTGGTCAGGGTTTCATGTTCCAGAAGCTGTTCGGCCAGCGCATCCAGACTGTCGCGATTGGCAGCCAGGGTTTCTTCGGCCTTTTTTTCCATGTTACTGACCATCGTCTGGATTTCCTCGTCGATCAGTCGGGCGGTGTGTTCGCTGAAATCCCTGGATTCGGTCAGCTCCCGCCCCAGAAACGGATGGGTTTCACCCAGGCGAAACGTCACTGGGCCGATTTTCTCGCTCATGCCCCACTGGCAAACCATGCGGCGCGCCAGTTCGGTGGCTTTTTTGAGGTCGTCGGCGGCTCCGGTGGACACATCCTCAAAGACAATTTTTTCGGCGGCCCGGCCACCCAGCATAATGGCCAGGCGGTTGAGCAGATAGCTACGTTTGATGTTATGACGCTCTTCCTGCGGCAGTTGCTCCGTTGCCCCCAGGGACATCCCCCGGGGAATAATGGTTACTTTTTGCAGCGGGTCGGCACCGGGAAGCAATTCGGCCAGCAGGGCATGCCCGGCCTCGTGGCAGGCAATCATTTTCTTGTCTTCGTCCTTGATTACATCTTCCCGTTCCAGTCCCATTAAAATCTTGTCATGGGCCTGGTCAAAATCTTCGGCTTCCACCTTTTGCTTGTTTTTGCGCGCGGCCAGCAGAGCGGCCTCATTGACCAGGTTTTTCAGATCGGCACCGGAAAACCCCGGCGTGCGTTGCGCCAGATTTTCCAGGTTCACGTTATCGGCCAGGGGAACCTCTCGGCTATGGGTCTCGAGGATTTGCCTGCGCGCCTTTTTTTGCGGCAGATTCAGGGTGATACGGCGGTCGAAGCGTCCGGGTCTGATCAGCGCCGGGTCGAGCACGTCCGGCCGGTTGGTGGCGGCCATCACGACCACCGATTCATGCGGCGCAAAACCGTCCATTTCCGCCAGGATCTGGTTTTAGGTTTGTTCGCGCTCGTCGTGGCCGCCGCCCAGACCGGTGCCGCGCACCCGGCCGATGGAGTCGATCTCGTCGATAAAAATGATGGTCGGAGCGTCTTTTTTAGCCTTTTGAAACATATCGCGCACCCGGGATGCGCCGACACCGACAAACATCTCGATGAATTCGGAGCCGCTGATGCTGTAAAAAGGTACATCGGCCTCACCGGCGGTGGCCTGTGCCAGCAGGGTTTTTCCCACCCCCGGCGGCCCCACCAGCAGGATACCCTTGGGCAATTCACCGCCCAAAGTCTTGAACCTGGACGGATCTTTGAGGTATTCTTTAACTTCCTGGAGCTCTTTTTTGGCATTTTCCAGGCCGGCCACGTCGCGGTAGGTGATATCGATGCTTTTTTTGTCGAATAATTTGGCCCTGGATTTTGAAAATCCGAAAATACCGCCGCCCTTACCGCCACCGACCATCCGCTCCTGCATTTTTTTACCGGCATAAAAAATCAGACCCAAAATCAGAACCCAGGGCAAAAGGCTAACGAGCAATGTACTCCACCACGATCGATGCGGCGTCTCGGCCTTTATGGTGACATTATTTTTTTCTAGCAAGGGCAGCAGTTCCGGGTCCTGCAGGTCCGGCTTGGTGGTATCGAAATGCTCGGGCCCGGATTCAGTCTTCTGTTTCTGAAAAATTTGGAAAATAGACTTTTGGCCGGCCGATGCCTGCTTTTTCTCCTGTTGCTTCCCGGCCTGTGTTTGGCGGTATTGGCCGCTGATCTGGTTGCCTTCAATGGTCACTTCGGCAATCCGGCCGTTTTTGACCATTTGCTTGAATTTCGTATAGGAGATCGTGCGCTCAGAAGACTTCGGCGACATCAGTCCACCGAAAAGATAAAGGAACAGCATCCAGGCCAGAAACATCCAGATCAGGCTGCGCCAGTTAAGCGGTTTTTTTGCCAGCGGGCGTTTAATGGTTTCTTTCATGATAGCTTCTGATCCTAAAAGTTGCCGATTACGTAACGGGCGATAATGGCCAGGACGAAAATAACTAAAACGACCCAGAACACGATGCCCAAAGTGATGTAAGTCACTTTTGCCAGCTCTTTTTCTTGCGCAATTTCATCCAGCTGATCCAGTGTTTCATGGCGGCCCTGCGGCGGTTTTAAGGGTGCAAATAACGCAAAAATTAAGACCACCAGCAAACCGACCACCAGAAACTGCAGCCAGCGAATATCGCCCCAGGTCGGCCCGAAAGGCCGCAGCCACACGCCGCCGGCCCAGGTGGCCATGAGCACGAACAAAAAAATCCATACGAAGCCGGTTCGCCGGGCTTTTCTACGCGTGACCAGGGCGAAGATGACACACAACACCAGCGCCACCACCAGAGAGATTAAAAATTCCTTAAATGCTATCGTATTCATGTCGGTATCCGGTTCGGTTACATTCTGCCTATAGCTGCGCCGGGTCTACGCTATTTACCGGCAACATGTTTTCACAAAAATAATGGTTTATGGTCTCAGGTGTCAGGTTGTAGTATTTTTTCCGGTTTGCACTCCTATTGAATCATCAATGCATTTTCTAATTTTCTTTCAATGAGAACTCCCGGCCGCTGCCAGGCGGCAGTTCATGTGGGATGCCGTTGACATTGATTTTAATCGGTTCTTCACCACTGCGAATGGTGCTGACTCTCAGTATTTCATTCGTCATGTCGATCTCCAGAAAGTGGGATCGGTATCGAATGATCAGTTTCAGGCGCTTGAGATCTTCGGGCAGACAGGGGTTGAAATACAGCACATCGCCGCGGGTGACGATGCCGGTATAGCCGCGCTGGAGCTGGTCCACCGTGCCGGCCATGGCGCCCAGATGAATGCCTTCCGGCGTTGTGCCGCCCTGGATGTCGGACACATCGCTTTGCAGGGCCTCGCAGAAAAGTTTCCAGGAACCGGGGCGATCGCTGCGTGCCAGGACCCAGGAATGAACCACCCGGCTCAGTGTGGATCCGTGGGAGGTGCGCTGCATGTAGTATTCGATATTTTTAGGGATAGTTTCGTATTCAAAGGGGTAGCCCAGTTGCCTGAAGATTTCTGTGAGCTCCTCCGCGGACAACAGGTAGAAAAGCATCAGCACATCGGCCTGCTTGGATGCCTTATAGCGGTTGGGGGTGTCGCCTTCGGCTTCCAGGATGCGGTCCAGTCGCTGAATGTCATCGTATTTTTTTCGGTAGCCTTCCCAGTCGAATTCTTCGAGCCGGTCGTATCCTTCAAACTGACTGATAATGCCGTCGTCGTGAAAGACCACCCGCATCTTGTGCCGGATGTCTTCCCAGAGCCTGAATTCCTCGGCGGAAAGGCTCAGTTTGTCGCACACTTCCTGGCGCACATCCTCCGGCAGAAAATCGAGCATCTCCCGGGCGCGTTCGAGCACCCAGACGGCCATGATGTTGGTGTAGGCGTTGTTGTTCAAACCGGGGCTGTCCGAGTCCGGATTGGCGTCGTGGTATTCGTCGGGGCCCATCACGCCCAGTATTTCGTATCGGTCCAGTTCGGGGTTGTACTGAGCAATACTGGCCCAGAAACGGGCGATTTCCAGCATCATTTCGGCGCCGTAAAATGCCATAAATTCAGTATCCCGGGTCACCTGGTAATAATGGTACAAATTATAGGCAATCGCAGAATTGACGTGGCGCTGGAGATGGCTGTTGTCCGGATTCCAGCGACCCGATTTCGGATTGAGGTGCACTTGCTGGCTTTCCTCGCGGCCGTTGCTGCCGCTCTGCCAGGGGAACATGGCACCGCGGTAGCCGGCCTGACGGGCGTTTTCCCGGGCCGCATCCAGACGCCGGTAGCGGTACATGAGCAGCTCACGGGTAATTTCCGGCAGTCGTAGATTGATCATCGGAAAAATAAACAGCTCGTCCCAAAAAATATGTCCGCGATAGGCTTCGCCGTGCCACCCGCGCGAGGGTACGCCGACATCCAGGTCCATGCGCATGGTGTTCATGGAAGTGCACTGCAGCAGATGAAAAATGTACAAATGGACGATCAAACCGATGCGATTGTGGTTTTCATTCCGGCTGTTGCGGTTCTCCAGCTCGATACCGAAACGCTGCCAGAGATGATTCCAGGCCCGAATGTGGCTTTGCAGCAGATCGTTGAATGACCCGGCCGCGTTCACCGCTTTGCGAGACTCGAGACCGCACTCGGTTATGGCTGGATCCCGCGAGGTATAAAGACTGACGATTTTTTCGACCGTGATCGCCTCGTTAACCTCGACCGGTACATCGAAAAGCTGAGTGACGAATCCGGTTTCCTGCAGGGTGTGGCGTTCGACGGGCAGTGAATTGCGCGCTTTGAAGACCCGCGTCCGGGCGGCAAGCGCCACGCGCAATTCGGATTGATTGGTCTCCATCTTCAAAAAGACGGTATCCTCTTGCGGCTGTCCGGTTTTTAGGGCCTTGAGGTGCAGATTGTTGAGGTCCCGGTAACGCTCAACGCCGTTGTTGACGATGCGACCGTCAAGTGCCGATCGGAACTCGACCCGTCCCGACCAGTTTTCGGCGATTAGCGTGGTTTCCAACCCTGCCAGATGCGGCCGGCTCATGTGGACAAAACGACGTTCGATCAGGCGGGCTATACGCCCCAGGCCGTCCGTGAAGCGAATGGTGCGCAATAGAATGCCGTGGCGGATGTCAAGCTCCTGGCAATATTCCAGCACCTCACCCCTGGAAAGATCGAACCAGTCGCCTTTTTCGAATCGAAAACTCAATGGCAGCCAGTTGGGCATATTGACCAGGTCCTCGTTTTCAATAATTCTGCCGGCCTTTTCCGATTTCAAACGGTTGTAGCCGCCCGCCAGATAAGTAGCCGGGTAGTGGATCACGTCGTCTTCGGATTCCGCCGCCGCGCCGCGGGAAGCAAAGTACCCGTTTCCCAGCGTGCACAATGCTTCGCGCAATTTTTCCTCTTCGGGTTTAAAGTCGTTGTAGACCAGCCGCCAGGAGCGCAGTTCTTCGGCCTGTGTCAGCCTGTCTGTGAGATTCAGCAGGAACTGACGGACTTCCTGCGGATCTCGCAGTTGATAGCGTGCGGCGCTGTCGTTGCCGTCCGTGTCGTCGACCCGGATGCCAATGCCGTCGTTGCGCAGCTCCTGAAAGGCATCTTCATCCGTGACGTCGTCGCCGATGTAAACCGGCATCACGGCGCTGCAATCCATCTTGAGTGCATCTTCAAGCAGCCAGCGAACCGCCCGGCCTTTGTGCCACTTGACGTCCGGTTGCAGCTCAAATATTTTTTTCCCGCCGGAAAGACGCAGGCTGGACCGTTTTGCGTGGATCGCTTTGACGACTTTCTCGACAGCGGCCACGTCTTCAACCGCTACCTGCCGGTAGTGAACCGCTACGGCAAACTTCTTGCGTTCAACGCGGCAGCCGTCGATGGCAGACAGTCGTTTTCGGAGGGCTTTTTCGGCGCGGTCGATTTCCGGCAGCAGCGGCACAGCCTCGGGGTGCTCCCGGCGCTGGCCGCCGGGGCCGGCAATGTCAAAGCCGTGGCTGCCGGCATAATAAAGCCCTTCGATGCCGACCCGCTCACGAACGTCCTGCAAATCACGCCCGCTGACAACCGCCACCGGGCACCGGCGGGCCAGCTTGCGGATGACCTCACGGGTTCTACGGGAAAGATCGGCATCTTCGGGACGCCGCACAATGGGGGTCAAGGTGCCGTCGTAATCCAGGAAAACGGCCAGCGTTCGGCCGGCCAGGTGACCGTATATCTCGGTTGCGCGATCCAGTGCGGAGGGCAAACCCCTGCCGCCGTCTTCAACGGGCGGATGATCATCAACGCCAATTTCACACAGATCGTTGACGACCACATCGGCCCCGTGTTCTTTCAGGGCCTTTTTTTGATCGTTGCGATTGACCCCGATGACGCAGGCGAAATGGCCGAGTTTGCCGGCCTGGACACCCACCAGGGCATCTTCGACAACAGCGGCCCGTTGCGGCCGGATATGCAGCTGCCGGGCGGCTTCCAGGAATATGTCCGGGGCAGGTTTGCCCTCGAGATTCCGCTCAACAGCATCTTTTCCGTCGACAACGGCATCAAACAGGTCTTTAATCGCAGCGGTTTTGAGGATTTTTCGGCAATTTTTGCTCGAAGAAACCGCCGCGGTTTTGACTTTTTTCGAGCGCAGTCGACGAATCAGGCGAATGGTGGAATCGTAAACGGTCACCCCGTTTTCTTTGAGCTTTTGTTGAAACAGCCGGTTTTTGCGGGTTCCGAGCCCGTATACGGTGTGTTTGTCCGGCGGGTCATCCGGTCGGCCCTCGGGCAGCTCGATTTTTCTCGATGCCAGAAAATCAACCACGCCGTCATGGCGCGGTTTACCGTCCACATAGCGCAAATAATCCTTTCTCCTGTCAAACGGCTGCTGTTTGCCGCCGGACGAAGCGGTGATGTCCTTGAGCACGTCATCGAACATCTCTTTCCAGGCGGCGGCATGTAGCGAGGCCGTGTCGGTGATCACACCGTCCAGATCGAAGATAACGGCATCGAAACGTCGGCTGATCAGCACGAATTTGGGCTGTTCGGAACACTTCACGGATTTTTTCCTCGGCGAATTCGTCTCATTGGCTCAACACAATAGTGCACTGAAATTTTCATTAAATTCCGGACAAATTTCCCGACGCTCCTTCACGTTGTCGGAGCGCTGCATTTGTCCCTAATCAATTAATAATAATTTCATTCGGTTCCGATTTGAATAAATTAAAGCATGTATTTTTACACGACCAATAATGTAACTTGAAGGGTTCAGACCTCCGCACCCACCGCCAGCGCTTCTTAGATTCTATTTACCGGTTTATATTTGTGTTC
>JARRJQ010000041.1:0-21417 GCA_037388985.1 Desulfobacterales bacterium
CTACGGTTCGTCTGTCGGTCATATTTTTTCAAGCAGGCGCCTGACTTTCTTTTTAGCCACAACCAGTTGTTCGTTGGTCACGCGCAATCGAATGGACATAAATTCAGCAAATATGCGATAAAGCAAAAGCAAAAAATCTAATCTCTCATCTTGGGTACTCTCGGCCGATAGTCTTCTTTTGGCAGACGTGTCTATCGCCAAACACATTGTTTCCCCGACGGCGTAAACCGATGCAGACCGGCTTAAGCTGTCTATGATTCGCATTTCACCAAAAATTTCACCTTTTTTATCAATAGCGCCGATTTCCAGTCCTTCTTTGGTAATTCGAATTTTACCGGACAGCAGAAAGTAGAGCCAGGGATCAAAATCACCTTCCTTGATAATCCTTTCACCGTCCTCATATTCTCGAATTTTACTGAGGCGCAGAAGCTTCCCAAGGCTCTTGGCCTCAAAGTTTTTAAGGGCGGGAATGGTCAGCAATTTTTGAATGTTTTCAATATTATCCTTCAGGTACCTGGATTCGAGCATAAATTCCTCCGTGCTGCCTTGGCTGCCTTAAAATTCGCATAACATTGTTATTTTATACCCCACACCTCAAAAGGGCAAGGAGGAATTTGTAACGATCTGTAAATATTACATATTTATATATATGGATCAGTTTTCATCTGTATTTCGGCAACCTAGCTCTCCTAAACTAGGTTTCGGGTTTCAGTGTTCAGGTGGCAGGGTCAATAGATAAGCGATGAGTGCTAAGGATTGAGGACTGAGCAAAAAATCATCCCCTATGCCTGGCCAACCTCAGTCCTCAGCACTCAGTCCTCAGTCCTATATTTGGAGAACTGACACCCGCCTGCGCGGCCGTATCCGCTTAGGCGCGGCGAAGGCCCGACACCTGAAACCTAATAATTAGTCGGTGCTCTCCAAGCAATCTTTGGACACCAATTCATCAAAGCTTACCGGATAGCATCCATCGAAGCACGCTTTGCAAAAATTCTGTTCTGGATTCTCGATTCCGGTGGATTGCAGTAAACCCTTAATACTGAGGTAATGGAGCGAATCGAGGCCTAAAAAATCCTTGAGCTCTTCCACCGACTTGCTGGCCGCAATCAGTTCTCCCCGGGTTGAAAAATCAATCCCATAGTGGCATGGGAACCTGTGCGGTGGACCGGCGACCCGCATGTGCACACGCTTGACTCCCAGCTTGCGCAGTGATTTTACGCGCGTTTTAATGGTTGTGCCCCTGATGATGGAGTCTTCAATAATGATCAGATCTTTGCCATGCAATAATTCTTTTACCGGATTCAATTTAATTCGTACGCCGAAATCGCGCATGCTTTGCGTGGGCTGGATAAAGGTGCGGCCAACATAGTGATTTCGAATCATACCGATCTCGAAAGGAATGCCGGATTCTTCAGAATATCCCAACGCCGCATATGTTCCGGAATCGGGAAACGGCATCACCAGATCGGCTTGCACGGGTGCCTCCCGGGCCAGACACCGACCGTGCGCCTTACGCGTCTGGTATACGTTTTGTCCGTAAATGGTACTGTCGGGTCGTGCAAAATAGATAAATTCAAAGATGCAAAACGCCCGGTTGGGAGCTGCAGGAGTTTGAATGCTTCTAACTCCATCCTGATCAATAATAAGAATTTCTCCGGGATCCAGCTCACGGATAAATTCGGCTTCAACCAGATCAAATGCACAGGTCTCTGAGGCCAAAACGTAATGGTCGTTGAGCTTGCCCAGAGAAAGCGGTCGAAAACCATACGGATCTTTCATCCCGATTAGTTCGCCCTTGCTGGTTAACATGATAAAGGAAAACGCCCCTTTTAGTCTCGATATGCTCTCAACCAAAGCCTGTTCAAATCCCAGCGTCAGGTTTTTGACAAAAAGGTGCAAAAATATCTCGCTGTCCATTGTCGTCTGAAAAATGGAGCCGGCCTGCTCGAGTTCATTTTTGAGAATGTGCGCATTGACGATATTGCCGTTGTGCGCTACCGCATAAGACTTATTGCGGTGACGAACCCGAAACGGCTGAGCATTGGACAATATAGAGCTGCCGGTCGTCGAATAGCGCACATGCCCCAAAGCGCTTCCGCCGCCCAGTTGATCCAGATGATCCATGTCGAAAACATCCAATACCAGCCCCATGCCCTTGTGTTCTATAATTTGCATGTCTTTGGCAACCGCAATGCCGGCACTTTCCTGCCCCCGGTGTTGCAGTGCGTAGAGACCAAAGTAGGTCAGCGCCGCTGCTTCCGGATGATTGTAAATGCCGAAGATCCCGCAGGCTTCACGGGGTTTTTGGTCAAAACGTGTAGGTTGAAACTTTTGACTAGATCGTTTTTTAACCTTCATTAATTTTAGTGCTCCTGATCAAAGCATTCAGCTTTCAGAATTATATTCCTGCAGGGTCTTGACGTTAAGCTTTTTTTGTCGCAGGGTTTCAATCGCCCTGTAAATGGCCATCCCGCCTGCAGTGGTAGTCGCATACGGAATTTTATAGCGCAACGCATTGCGCCGAATATAATAGCCGTCTCTGCGCGTTTCCCCTCCAATTGACGTATTAATCACCAGTTGAATCTCTGCATTCTTTATCGCATCGACCACATGCGGGCGTCCAACGGAAACCTTATTGACGACTTTATTGGCGATTCCGTGTGCGACTAAAAAATTAGAGGTGCCGGTGGTCGCCATAATTTTAAAGCCGGCATCCCGATATTTAGCGGCGATCGGCAGGACTGTTTTTTTATCATTATCAATCACACTGATAAAAACCGTACCGTTGGTCGGCAGATTCTGACCGGCTCCCAATTGGGCCTTTGCATAGGCCGACCCGAAATCCGTACCGATTCCCATGACCTCTCCGGTTGATTTCATTTCCGGTCCAAGTAAAATATCCACATCCGGAAAACGATCGAACGGCAACACGGCTTCTTTAACCGATATGTGTCTGGGAACGATTTCTGTGGTCAAGCCCAGTTCCTGCAATGTTCGACCGAGCATCACTTTGGTCGCCAGCTTGGCTAAAGGCACGCCGGTGGCTTTGCTGACAAATGGAATCGTCCGCGACGCTCTGGGGTTGACTTCCAGTACGTAAAGCTGACCGTCCTTCAAAGCGAACTGGACATTCATCAAACCGACCACATTCAATTCCTTGGCCATCGCTTTGGTGGCCTGACTCATTTGCTCAATAAACCGGGACTCGATATTGATCGGAGGCAGAACACAGGCAGAATCTCCGGAATGCACGCCGGCCTCTTCGATATGTTCCATAATCCCGCCGATAATCGTGGTACGGCCGTCAGAAATGGCATCCACATCAAATTCAAAGGCATCTTCAACAAATTTGTCAATCAGTACCGGATATTCAGGCGAAGCGATAATCGCCAGCTTGGTGAAATTTTCAAGCCCGGCTTGGTTATAAACGATTTTCATGGCCCGTCCGCCCAGTACATAAGACGGTCGCACAATTACCGGATACCCGATGGTATCAGCCACCCTCACCGCTTCTTCAACCGTTAACGCGGTGCCGTTTGCCGGTTGTATCAGGCCCAGCTTATCCAGCATGGCCTGAAAGTGCTTGCGGTCTTCCGCACGATCAATGCTCTCAGGCTGAGTTCCCAGGATCGGAACGCCGGCCGCGTGCAAGCCCACCGACAGGTTCAGCGGCGTTTGACCGCCAAATTGAACAATGACCCCCATGGGTTGCTCGGTTTCCACAATGTGCAGCACGTCTTCTTTGGTCAGCGGTTCAAAATACAATTTGTCGGACGTATCATAATCCGTGCTGACCGTTTCAGGGTTGCTGTTGACCATAATGCTTTCAACACCTTCTTCACGCAACGCAAAGGACGCATGCACGCAACAGTAATCGAATTCAATTCCCTGGCGCCTTTTTCGAATGTCCTGCTCAACCACACCGGTTAAATACGCCAGCTGGACATCTGAAAATCCCCACTCCTTAGCCTGCTTTAAAAGGGCATCTGATAGGCCTGCGCCTGCCTTTTGAATTTCAAGCTCAAGCGCAACAATCTGTTCAAGTTGATGGATAAACCAGGGATCGATACCGGTTAGTTTATAAATCGATTCAATCGTCATCCCCTCTAAAAGGGCATAACGCATGTAAAATATGCGTTGCGAGTTGGGCGAGGCCAGCTTTTGTTCGATTTCAGATCGCGACGGCAAACTGTTTTTGATGTTCGGGTCGCCGGGAAGATCTTTGCCGTCCGCTCCTAAACCGTAACGGCCGATTTCAAGGGAGCGCAGTCCTTTTTGAAGAGCCTCTTTAAAAGTCCGCCCGATCGCCATGGTTTCGCCAACCGATTTCATCGAGGTGGTCAAAACGTCAGTGGTTTCCGGAAATTTTTCAAACGTCCAGCGCGGCACTTTGACCACGCAGTAATCCAAGGTCGGTTCAAAAGAAGCCAGGGTTTCACCGGTAATATCGTTGGATATTTCATCAAGCGAATAACCGACTGCCAGTTTGGCAGCGATTTTGGCTATCGGAAACCCGGTGGCCTTGGACGCCAGCGCAGAACTGCGCGACACCCTGGGATTCATCTCGATGACAACCATGTCGCCATTCTCGGGATTGATGGCGAACTGAACATTGGAGCCGCCGGTATCCACTCCGATCTCCCGCATAATGGCAATGGATGCATTGCGCATCATCTGGTATTCTTTATCACTCAGTGTTTGCGCTGGAGCCACTGTGATACTATCACCCGTATGAACTCCCATTGGATCCATGTTTTCGATGGAACAGATGATGACCACGTTATCCCGTTTATCTCGCATCACCTCCAGCTCATATTCTTTCCAGCCCATCACCGATTCTTCAAGCATAACCTGTCCAATCAGGCTGGCATCCAGACCGGTCCGCGACAGCTTGAAAAGATCATCAGAATTATAGGCCACTCCGCCCCCGGTACCACCCAGCGTAAAACTGGGACGAACAATAATGGGAAATCCGATATCATCGGCAATTTTGCCGACCTCATTCATATTCCGGGCGATGCCGCTTTTCGGAATGCGCAACCCGATTTTGGTCATCGCATTGCGAAATAAATCGCGATCTTCTGCCTTTTTAATGGCAAGGGTGGAAGCACCGATCATTTCGACGCCAAATTTTTCCAGAATCCCGGCCTTGGCAACTTCGATGGCCGTATTCAATCCGGTTTGTCCGCCCAGTGTGGGCAGTAACGCGTCCGGTTTCTCCCTTTCAATAATCATCGCCACCACCGCGGGGATTACCGGTTCAATATACGTTCGATCGGCTGTCTCCGGATCGGTCATGATCGTGGCCGGATTGGAATTGACCAGGATGACTTCATAGCCTTCTTCTTTCAGAGCTTTGCACGCCTGGGTTCCGGAATAGTCGAATTCACATGCCTGGCTGATAATAATCGGGCCGGCACCGATGATTAAGATGCGATGAATGTCCGTCCGTTTGGGCATAAAAAAATTTTGCGTTGAATTTGTTTAATTTGTTTTATTGGTTTGATTGGTTGCGGTGAAATCAAATGGGAGGACCCAACAAATGAAACCAATTAAACCAATCAAACCAATCAAACTTTATTTCATTAGTTCTTTAAACTCATCAAAGAGATAGCGCGCATCATGCGGCCCGGGAGATGCTTCCGGATGGTATTGAACCGAAAATATCGGGTATTTTCGATGCCGGAATCCCTCCAGGGTATTGTCGTTTAAGTTGATGTGGGTGATTTCAACATCATTTCCCTGAAGTGATTCCGTATCAACTGCAAATCCATGATTTTGAGAGGTAATTTCGACTTTTCCGGATCGGAAATTTTTGACCGGTTGATTAGCACCGCGGTGGCCGAATTTCAACTTGAAAGTTTTCGCACCGAGCGCCAGTCCGAGGAGCTGATGTCCCAGACAAATACCGAAAATGGGCCGGAAGTCCACTAGTGATCGAATGGTTTCAATCGCATCGGTAACCGGCTCCGGGTCACCCGGGCCGTTTGAAAGAAAAATCCCATCGGGTTCCATGGTCTGAATGGTGCCGGCCGCAGTGGAAGAAGGTACGACCACGACCTCAAAACCGGTCTGTTCAAGCTGTCTTAGAATGTTGAACTTAATACCGAAATCAATGGCAACCACCGCTGGCTTGGACCCTCGCTGTTTCCAGATGGTTTTATCCAACGGATGACGCTCAGGGTCAAAAAATTTCGGTTTCCCATTTGCCCAGTAAAAAGGTTTCTGGGTGGTTACCACTTTGGCCAGATTTAAACCCGTCATTTTAGGAATCGCATTGGCTCGTTTCACCAAAGAAGTCGGGTTTAGCTCGTCAGTGGAGATAATCGCCCGCATGGCACCGGCATTACGAATATGTCTGGTAACCGCCCGCGTATCGAGTCGTTCAACGCCCAATATGCCCAGGCTTTTTAAGTAATCCGCCAGAGCAGCTGTAGATCGGAAATTACTGGGATACGGCTGGTACTCTTTAATTAAAAATGCGGCAACCTGAATACGGCTGGATTCAATGTCTTCACCGTTGACCCCGTAATTTCCAATAAGCGGATAGGTCATTACCACCATCTGTCCGCTGTATGACGGATCAGTGAGGACTTCCTGGTAGCCGGTCATGCTGGTGTTAAATACAACTTCACCGGAAGCCTCCCCCGGACCGGTAAACGAGCGGCAGGCAAAGGTCCGGCCGTCTTCTAATGCTAATAATGCATCCATAGAAATAACATTTTGTTTTATTGGTTTTATTTGTTTCATTGGTTCAATTTGTTTTGGTGATATGGTTCGATAACTCAACCAATCAAACCAATGAAACTAATCCAACTCATTAAACTACTCAATAGGAGCATTTTCGACCATATCCCAAACGCCGCATGGACAGGCACCAGCGCAAAAGCCGCATCCGATGCAAAGGTTTTGATCAACGACATATTCGTAAGCGCTATTTTCCAAATCTTTTTTGCTGATCGCCGACTGGGGGCAGACAGCGACGCAAATGCCACAATCCCGGCAGGCTCCGCAGGATGAGCATTGAGCGCTGCACTGATCCAAATTCGCAAATTCGGTAATCCGGGGGTCAAAATATTCCAAGGTCACCCGGCGGCGGTCGATCATGGAGCGCTTTTCAAAAGACGGCGTTTTGCCTTCCAGCATGTCGCCAATCGCCCGGGCCACGATGCGGCCCGATCCGATCGCCTCGGTCAAAAGGCCCGGCCGGACCACGTCACCGATCGCATAAATTTTTGGATCAGATGTCTGGTAGTATTCATTGACTTTAACAAAGCCGTTTTCGGTGGTTACCGTTTCGGGCACGAACTCAAGATCCGGCACATCACCAATCGAAACAATGACCGTATCTGCAGCAATTTCCTCTCCGGAGGTCAGCTTCACACCCGTTGCGGTGATTTCCTGAGTAAATACCGGCCAAAAAAATTCGGCCCCTGCCGACTCGGCCGCCTGCCTTTCTTTACCGAAAGACGCCGGTTCCTGAATATCTAATAAGGTGATTTTCTCGGCACCCAGACGATGGGCCTCCGCCGCCGCATCGCAGCCGACATTGCCCGCACCGATAATGACCACATTTTTGCCGACCCGCTTTTTGTTTCGCTTGGCGGCCAGCAAAAAATCCAGGGCCGTGATGGTCCTCTCATTGCCGGGGATCGGAAGGCTTCTGGGTTTCTGGGCCCCGGCGGCGATAACCACATAGTCAAAGTCTTCTTTGAGTTGCAAAACGTCCTTCTGGCCGAGCGGTTGTTTAAGGTTGATCCGGGGAATCACCTCTTTGATCCGATTGATCTCAGTGGTAATCACTTTTTTCGGAATGCGGCTTTCAGGAATAACCCGGGTTATTTTTCCGCCTAACGTATTCGCTACATCGTAAATGGTGACCTGGTGGCCGCGTTGGCGAAGCTGCCAGGCAACTGAAATTCCAGCCGGTCCCCCGCCGATAACCGCGATCTTTTTATCGCTTTCTGGCGGAAGATCCGGCAGTTTGGCCTTGATGCTGGCCTGGCCAAGTTGGGTGACATCCACCGGGGCCATGGCTGAAATTTGCCGCGTACAGGACTGCATGCACAGGTTGGGGCATAGGTATCCGCATACCGAAGCTGGAAAAGGTGTATAGCTCAACGCCAGATCCACCGCTTCATCGACGCGGCCTTCGCGAATCAGGCGCCATCTTTCTTGGACGGGAATGCCTGTCGGGCAAGTGGCCTCGCAGGGCGCTGCGTATTTGCGGTTTTCCCAGATCGGAATAAAGCGTCTCAAAAAGCCTGTGGTGATCAAAGGAATCGGGCTGCGGTCCAGGTTGGTGAGATCGCCGATTAACCCCCCCGGACCCAGTTCTTTTTCCCACTTTTCTGCCCGAAATGATTTCATGCTGCGCATCTGAGAGGAAGCCTTTTCCTGGGGCGTGCGTGCAACTAAAAGCTGCCATTGTTCGCTATCGGAAAGGGCCTTGTAAAGTTCGGCTCGATCGATTCGTTGCAGGAATACTTTTAGATTCTCCGACAGCCAGCTCCACTCATCTTCTCCGAGTGGAACCAGTTTGGCATCGGCCTGACTGTAACCATTATGCGGTCCCCGAAAAAATACCTTCCCGCCGACCATTCCCACCAGCGGGCGATATCCCAAAACATTATCGGGATTCTGGGACTCTTGACCGCAGATCACGGCAATCCCGCCGGCCATAAATTCGCCGAAGTAATCACCGGCAGATCCCAGTACCCAGAGCTCCGGCGGTGCAAAGCGTGGATTATGTTTGGTCATGGTCATCCCACGGGCACCGATGTTACCGGTAATATAAATCTTGCCCTGCGCCATGGCATTCGCGCAGCCATTGCCCGCATTACCGTGAATGACGATCTCAGCCCCGGCATTGAGCCATCCCACATCATCTGAAGCCGGACCGAGCACTTCGATAAGAGTATTCGGAAAACCCATGGAACCCACCCGCTGTCCTGGCTGCCCCAGCACTTTGACGTGAACCGGTTGATTGCCTGCCCGCCAGAGACGCCCGCCGATTCCATGCTGCCCGAAGGCGTGAACTTCAATCGAACGCCGACCGCCGGCCACAGCTTCTTGAATCTGCTCTTCAAGAACTCTGGATTCCACCCGCTCCCCGCCGATTTTTCCGGAAAACACCCGCGCGGGTTTATTGTTTCTCGTCACTTGGTTATCCATTTATGGTCTCCAAAAGACACTTAGTTCTATTGGTTCTATTGGTTTTATTAGTTTGATTGGTTGAAGGGCGATTCCAAGTCCAGGCTTTAACCAATGAAACCAATCAAACAAATTAAACTACATATTTTATCTTCAACCGTTCAGCCACATGGGGATCATCAATGCCCAGTGCGTCTGACATGCCGATGGGCAATGAGGTGGATCGTCCCAGCGGCGCCACGATTTTTTTAAGTTCGGTGTCAAAGCTTAAATAAAAATCGACCACCCGTTGCGCAACCTTCTCGATATCGAGTCGCCGGTACAGGCGCGGGTCCTGCGAAGTAATCCCTTTGGGGCATAGACCGATGTTGCATATGTTGCAACGATCTGATTCGGAGCCCAGACACCCGGCGGCTGCCTGCATGACGTATTTTCCGATTTGGACTCCGCTGGCGCCCAGCATAATGAGCGCGGCGGCATTGGCCGCCAGGTTCCCGCTTTTGCCGACGCCTCCGCCGGCCAGCAACGGCAGCTGGTTTTGCATGCCCAGTTCAACTAAGGTCAGATAGCCATCGCGGATGTTGCTGGCGATGGGGTGGCCCATATGGTTCATGGAAACATTGTAAGCCGCACCCGTGCCGCCGTCTTCGCCGTCAATGGCAAGCCCGGCAGCATAAGGATTGCGGGTCAGGTTGTTTAAAACCGCCATCGCCGTCGAGGTACCCGAGATTTTCGGGTACACCGGTACGCGGAATCCCCAGGCCATGTACATGGACTGGATCATCTTGGCCACCGATTCTTCTATGGAATATTTGGTCTGATGGGTGGGCGGACTTGGCAGACTCACACCGGCGGGTACGCCACGAATTGCGGCAATCAGTTTGTTGACTTTATACCACATCAGTAGCCCGCCATCGCCGGGTTTGGCACCCTGTCCGTATTTAATCTCGATGGCACAGGGGTCTTCTTTCATTTCCGGGATCGCATGAATAATCTCATCCCAGCCAAAATAACCGCTGGCAATTTGCAGAATCACATATTTTAAAAATCGAGAGCGCAACAGTCGCGGCGGGCATCCGCCCTCACCGGTACAAATGCGCACCGGCATACCCAGTTCTTCATTTAAATAGGCCACCCCCATTTGCAGTCCTTCCCACATATTGGGCGACAGAGCGCCGAAAGACATCGCACCGATGATCAGCGGATAGATTTCACGAACAGGTGGAATCCAGCCGTTTAAACTTAAAAATTTCAAATTGTCCTCGGGGGGCAGGACTCGCCCCAGCAAGGTGCGCAATTCAAACTCATGGCGACCGGCGTCCAACGCCGGATCGGTTAACATCGATATGCGGATAAATTTCAGGCGATCCAGAGTTCCGCCGGGAACATTGCGTCGCCCACCCCGTCTGCGGGGCTGGCCTCCCTGATCAACATGAAAGCGCAACTTATCCGTTTCATCGCTTCGGCAGGGAACAATGCAGTCATTGGGACAAACCATGGTGCACATGGCGCAGCCGACACATTTGTAAGCCGGATCTGTTTTTTGCCGGATACCGTAATAACTTTTGGTTATCGTCGAAGGTGTTTGCGTTAGATCCGCCGGGGGCTCAAGGAGCCGCTTGCGAAATACCCCCAGTTCAATGGCATTGACGGGACATACCGCCGTGCATTTTCCGCAGAGAGTGCATTTTTCTTTATCCCATGAAATCTGCCACGGTAAATCTTTAACGCTCAGTGTGGAAGGGGTAATGAGTCTTTCTGATTCCATACGGTAACCTCCTGGCGACCTGGACCGACAAAAGCCGTATCCAGGTGCATGGGTTGAAAATCTTTTCTTTTATCCCGGTTCGGAATGGCGGCGTCCAGCCCACAGATTTCGGAAGAAAACGCATAGACACCCGGCTTCCCGCCAACGACGCCGGGTCTGAGCTTCTTGCGATCCTGAACCATAAACACGCTATGGTCCGGCAGACATCCGATCACGCAGTTGGGTCCGTCGATAATCAGCGGCCGGCAGCTTTGCTTCAGATTCTTTAAAAAATGACCGTCGGGATGCTTTTTCAGATCCTCATCCTGAAGCGGTGTGATAATATGCTTGTAAATCTCAATTCCGAGCCCGAGTTTAGCAACGGCATAGTGCAGGATATGGGTGAAAACCTCTGAATCCGATTGATAGCCGCTATAACCGGGAAAGCCCCTGGATTCCAAAAATGAGCGGATGGGAACAAAGGCCGTATTTTCTCCATTGGTCATCGTTGAAAAGCCCTGCAGAAAAAATGGATGACAGGCATACAGCGTAATGGCATAGTTGGTGTTCTGCCGTCCCTGAGCCATGATGACCCTGGAATAGAGCTCTTTGCGGTCCAGGTTCAGATGCCGGGCGACCAGCATCGGATCGCCGATCTCCTTGATCATGATCACATCGGGCCAGAATGAAAAAACGATCATATCATTTTTCTCTTCCCCCATGGCCCGAAGCTGTAAACGAATTTTAACGAGCTGATCATAGAGTTGATCCTGACTGTAATTCTCCCATTCTTCCGGGTATTCATAGGCCCGAATCAGATACACATCCCGCTTGGGAACACCGGGCGGAGGCGTTTTGGGAAGTTTGACAGAAATTTTATATTTGGTCATAAAACCAATATCCATCATAAAGGCGTCCAGGCGTTTTAGACCTTTATCACTGAAAATTCCCGACAATATCGGAGCGTCTTTTATCTCTTCAAAAGGTCCGGCCAGATCGCGCAGAAAAATCCCAACACCGGAACAATCATGGCCTTCGCGCATGACATCAAGAGCTCCCATTGCGACCATTGGCGATAACGGCTCCTGGCTGGTGATGGCAAATAAGCGGCACATGGTAGTTGGTCTCCTTTTTCTATGTTCATCGATTTTTATTGTTAAAATAGTCTGTCGGCGATACTTATAGTAACGATAGGACTTCCATAGCGATGGAAACGGCAAACTGCAGCAAAAAATTAAAACAGACAGTCAGATTAGCGCTTCAGGCAGGTTGAGTTGTTCGTTATGGTAGTCTCTAGATTCATCGTCAGAATTTTTATGGAAGTTTATCGGAGGAGTCTGACAAGCCAGACAAGAATCGGGCGCTTACCCTTGATCCGTCTAATCAATGCCTGCAATACCGGGCATCATCCGGGTATGGTTCCCGAATCATGGACCGGGGTGAATCATTCATTTGTAATAATGCCAACCACTGGGCTCCTTGCTTTGACCCCTAGCAGGAATATTTATCTTGTATATTTCTTTTTGATTTCGCTTAAATCCTCCTTCCGAAAAACCGCTGCATCTAAAGTTTAATTGCTTATATCATATCAATTCAATATGAAAAGTAAAAAGATTATATATATCAGCAATTAATTCAATTATCAACAACCAGTTTAATTTAAACCAGAACCTTTTGACAAAAACAGCGGGCACTAATTGAGCCACCGCAATGGGTTGAAATTTCTGAGCCCCACCGGTTTGAACGATAAAAATTAGCCATTACGTATTCAGCAACGTCCATGCCAGAACGTAGGACCCCGCAATTGCCTATAATCATTGGATCCATGGATCATATTGGCAAATAAAAGACACCTAAATATACATAAATGTAATGGAATGCCGATTAAATTTACAAAAACGTAGGATTTTAGACCCAATTCGCAAAAAGTTTATTTTTTTGACAACCTGTCGGCTTTATTTTATATATTTCAAGTAGCACACCCATCGGATCGGGCAATAAAACCAAGAAAACAAGATAGGAAAAGCCTTGTATATCAAACATTCCGAGCTTTTCACCGCAACAAGTATGGATTTCGTTAAAAAATTTATGGATATCTCTGAGATGTGTTCCCATAAAAAAGGAGAGGTTCTTTTTCAAAAGAATGACCCGGCGAAGTTCTTCTTCATCCTGCTCAATGGGTGCGTAAAATTAAGCATCGGAGATCCGGAACAGGTGGTCTATAATTCAAAGCGCAACGGGGAGGCTTTTGGCTGGTCAAGTCTGATCGGTGGAGATGTTTACTCAGCATCGGCAGAATGTTTGGAGCCGACTTAATTGCTGAAAACCGATAGTGTTAAATTATCCCGAATTTTAAAACAAGATTCAGAAAATGGGATTATCTTCTACAAACATCTTGCGGCGACCCTCGGCAAGCGGCTGCTTGAGACATACAAAATGCTAAAACCCAAAACCGGAAAATCGAACCAATAATGATAGGTTTCAGGTGTCAGCTCATAGCTAATAGCACTTCGCCGGGAGGCTGGAAAGCTTTAAAGCGTTTAAGCTCCGATGCTTCCAAGCTTCCAGGCCTCCCAGCTTCCATGCCTATAAGCTATCAGCTATAAGCTATTTGCCTGACACCTGAAACCTGAAACCTCATAAATTCCGAATTTTGACACCAAAGTAGGGAGACCGTATGCCAGACAATCCTCTAAGCTATATGAAGAATGGCGGCCTGACCCGACGCGGCTTCCTGCGGCTCTCTTCATTGGCTGCTGCCGGCTTTATGCTCAGATGCGCCACGGATCCGGTTACCGGAAAAAAGCAATTTATGCTGGTATCCGAAGATACTGAAAAACAAATTGACCAGCAGTATTCACCACTACAGTTTTCCACAGATTTTGGGGCAGTGCAGGATAACCCGTTAAACCGCTACGTCAGTGAGGTCGGCAACACAATGGCCGCCGCCTCACATCGTCCGCATATGCCCTATTCGTTTCGGGTGGTAAACGCCACCTATGTCAATGCCTATGCCTTTCCCGGCGGCAGCATCGCCGCCACGCGGGGAATTATGTTATCGCTGGAAAACGAAGCCGAGCTGGCTTCCCTGCTGGGTCACGAACTGGGACATGTGAACGCCCGCCATGCAGCCGAACAAATGTCAAAAGGGCAACTGTCGCAGGCAATCGTCGGCGGAATTTCGGTGCTTGCCGGAACCCAGAGTGCGGCTCTCGGTAATCTGGCCGGCCAGCTGGGTCAGATCGGTGCCGGCGCCTTGCTCGCACGTTACAGCCGGGATAATGAGCGCGAGGCAGATGCGCTGGGCATGACGTATATGGTTGACGCCGGCTATGGTTCCGAGGGATTTGTCGGACTGATGGAAATGCTCAACAGCATGTCCAAACATAAATCCACCACTGTCGATCTTTTGTTTGCCACCCATCCGATGAGCCAGGAACGCTATGATACAGCGGTTCAGACCGCAAACACAAAATATAAATCCGCTTTAAAAGGCCCGCTATACAAAGAACGTTACATGGATCAGTGCGTAAATACGACGTTGCCAGCGATCACTTTCGCCAGGCTTTGAAAAAAGCGCCTGATGATTATGTTGCGCTGTGCATGATGTCAATCAGCAACCTGGCTCAGAAACAATACGCGGTCGGCCGCCAGTATGCCGAGATGGCCCAGACCGTTTACCCGCAGGAAGCCCAGTCCTATCACCTCAGCGGGTTTGCCAATATCCAGCTTAAAGATTTCGAAAAAGCCTATGAGGAATTTAACGCCTGTGAAAGGCTGCTGCCCGAAAATCCAAACACTATCTTTTTTAAAGGCTATTGCCAGGAAGGCCTGAATCAAATTGATCAAGCGGCCAATGAATATCATCGCTATCTGCAAGTTATACGACAGGGCCAGTACGCCCAGCACGCCTATAAGCGATTGGTGGATTGGGGGTATATAAAATAGCATGGCGCAGGGAGCGTAGCGCATGGCATTGAAATAACAGAACCTGACGCCTTCTCTGCTGTAGGAGCTATGCTAAACCTTTTTGACATGAAACACATAGATGACCTCCCCGACATACTGAACCAGGACTTAGAAAAAAATTGGGGAGAATTCGAAAATTCCGTAGAAAAAGCTGGAATCAATCTTGCGCAAGATCCAAAGATTCTTGCAGCGCTTCAGCAGGTATTTGCATTTTCCAAAGATGACTATAATCGAAGATTGAGAAAAGTTCTCGTCAACGTACAAGATGAGGCCTCCCTGATCCGCATATTGCGCATCTATCGACGCCGGGAAATGATTCGCATAGCCTTTCGTGACCTCAGCGGCTTGGGTGATCTGTCCGAGACCTTCAGCGATCTTTCCAATCTGGCGGATGTCTGCCTCAAGCACACCACATCGATACTTTACAACTGGCTATCTGAGAAATTTGGCAAGCCCTTGGCTAAGGATGGTTCCCGTCAACAACTGTTTATTCTGGCTTTGGGCAAACTGGGAGCTCAGGAGTTAAATTTCTCATCCGATATTGATCTCATTTTCACCTATCCAAAAGCCGGTCACACCCACGGATCCGCTCAATCAATCAGCAATAATGATTTTTTTGCGCGTCTTTGCCGCCAGATCCTCAAAGTCATCAGTCAACCCACTTCCGATGGGTTCGTGTTCCGCATTGATTTACGGTTGCGCCCATACGGGGAAAACGGTCCGCTGGTGATGGATTTTGATGCCATGGAAAACTATTATGAGGAGCAGGGTAGGGAGTGGGAACGCTATGCCATGATCCGGGCCAGAGTCGTTGTTGGAGATCATCAGGCCGCTGATTATTTACTGGACCGGCTCAATCCCTTTGTCTACCGTAGATATCTGGATTACGGCGCCTTCGATTCTTTAAGAGATATGAAGCAGATGATAGCTCTTGAAGTTAAAGGCGAGCGAATGAAAAACAACATTAAATTGGGCATGGGCGGTATCCGGGAAATTGAGTTTTTTGTTCACATGTTTCAGTTGATTCGCGGGGGTATAACACCCGAACTTCAACAGCGCAGTATCCAGGAGGTCTTAAAAATTCTGGGCCGTGATAATCACATTCCTGTAAAGGTTGGCGAAGAATTGACAAAGGCCTATATTTTTCTCAGAAACACCGAACACCGGCTGCAGGAGTTTGCCGATCAACAAACCCATGATTTGCCGCTAGATGCAAAGGGTCAAGAGCGTCTGGCCGCATCCATGGGGTTTGCGGATGCTGCAAATTTCAAATCACAGTTTGAGCAACATCGCAACGATGTGCACCGCAATTTTCAGATGCTATTGGAAGCCAAAGATTCTGAATTCGGAACACAGAAATTAGAAGGACAATTGCAGGGCATTTGGAAGGGGTTGATCGGCGGCAGCCAGGCGGAAAAAATACTTGTTCGGCTCGGTTTCCAAGAGCCCCTGGAGGTGATGCGACTGTTATCGTATTTACGCAGTACCCAAGGGTCAAGTCAGCTGGGTGACAGGGGCCATCGGCGACTAGAAAAATTAATCCCCCAGATACTCAGAGCGGTCGGAAGCCGAAAACGGCCTGAAGTTATCCTCGGTCGAATTATTGATCTAGTTAAATCGATTGGCGGGCGGATCAGTTATCTTGCGCTTTTGCTTGAGAACCCGCATGCACTAACCCATCTAATTCGACTGGTGGAGGCAAGCCCCTGGATTGCTTCGTTTTTGGGTCAGCATCCAGTTCTTTTAGATGAACTTTTGGATCCTCGCACCTTATATATTCCTCCTGAAGCCAGCCAGATCAAGGTTGATTTAAAGCAGCGGATGAGCCAAGCCCCACTGGATGATCTGGAATACCAGATTGAACAGCTCTGTGTTTTCAAAGAAATCAATGTGCTGCGAGTGGCCGCCGCCGATGTTACTGGTGCGCTTCCGCTGATGCGAGTTAGCGACCATCTGTCCGATATTGCTGAGACAGTGCTGGGTGAAGTCGTCAGGATGGCCTATAATCATCTGCTTGAAAAGCATGGTGCCCCGGCCTGTAAGCTCGACGGGAAGACTTGCGAAAAGGGCTTTGCGGTTATTGCATACGGCAAGCTCGGCGGGTTGGAACTGGGGTATGGTTCGGATCTTGATCTGGTGTTTTTGCATTCCGGAACCGAAGAAAAAACGCAAGGAGGCCAACAGGTAATCGACAGTGCGCAATTTTTTAACCGGCTTGGGCAGCGAGTCATCCATATTTTGACCTCCCACACACGGGTAGGCAGATTGTATGAAATTGACATGCGACTGCGGCCCAGCGGGGGATCCGGAGTTTTGGTCAGCCATATTGAAGCTTTTGGCGATTATCAGCGAAGCTCGGCCTGGACGTGGGAACATCAAGCTTTAATAAAGGCAAGGCCCATCCTCGGTGATTCTCTATTAGCCGACCATTTTGAAAGCACCCGCAAGGAAGTTCTCGGCCGTCATCGAAAAAAGTCCAAACTGAGTAATGAAGTCGTCGACAGGCGGGAGCGCATGCGCAAAGAGCTGCTTAAACCCGAAGGAGGCATATTTGATCTCAAACAGGATAGGGGCGGAATGGTAGATATCGAATTTCTAGTGCAGTATTTGGTGTTGCTAAAATCTCATGAACATCCCACATTGTTGCAATGGACCGATAATGTGCGTCTGATTCAGACCTTGATCAGCAGCGGCGCTATCGATGAATATACGGCTCACCTTTTGAAGCATGCTTATCTGATATACCGCGCAGTAGCCCATCAGGCCAGCCTTCAGGAAAAACCGGCCAAAGTGCCCGAGGAAAAATTCAGCCACCTGAGAAACCGGGTGGAAAAAATCTGGAATGCTTTTTTCGTTTAGCCGGTGAATCGATTGAAACGCTTAAAAAAAGGTTTGTGCGGAGACCAAGCCCGGTGAGGCACCCATTTAAACTTCCACGCACTTTCTCAACGAATAATCAAGGCACGGTCATCATTTCATTATTTATGCATGTTTTGTCAATTCCCGGGCTGCTGGCCGTATTGGGGCTGGTATAATACCGAATTTTACCGTTAGAACTTTTAATGAGTTTTTTATCTCCTTGTGCCAGCACGCCTTCCCATATATACGACAGAATATTTCCCAGGCTGTCAAGGTCATAGACGGACAGAAACACCGTCTGTTCTGCTTCAAGCCAGCAGGAGTTGTCATCTGCAGATGCTGCCTGAGCTGCTGAAATTCCGGTTAATCCTGTTAAAAGGATCAGAGCCACAATCACCGATAATAGACGAACCACGGAATTCCCTCCTTTCAATCTCTATTGCACCGCACTAAAGAGTATCAATCGGCTAAAGAAGATCATAAACCCATCGTCTCTGGCCACAACCCGAACAAGCTCTCCGGTAGCTTAAATTGATGAGAATAACCCTTAATCAAGCAATTTACGCCACTATTTGTTGCTTGTCAAATTTTAGCAAAGAAAGAGAAGAAAAAAATGAAACGCTATTCATGGGAGTTTTTGATCGAAGGGCAACCAAACCTAAATGCCGTATCAATCAAGATCACAGCGATAGATCTATTAACGTGCATTTTTTTCTTGGCCTTGACAGATGGATTCCCGGCTCCCCCACCCGTTATAAGGGCTCTGCTGCAAAGGATCGGTTTCACTACGAGAAGGAGGCCATTGCCTCACCCCGCAACAGAAAAACGGATCGAGGGAGCCGGAAATTTTTCAAATCAGGCAAACAAATGCCTGATGAGGGCAAGCGGCCGGGCCAAAAAAACAACCGGCCCGGCTCGAATTCATGTTCGGCATTTAGGCCAGGTGGACCACCACATACCCGGCATTCATGCGTTTTACGAGCAAATCAATCCCCTCACCTTTTTGATAGGTGTGAATCAATTTCTTAAATTGGCCCACGGATTCAACTCCCTGGCGATTCACCTCTTTTATAAGATCACCCTTTTGAATACCGGCGTTTTCCGCTTTGCTATCGGCTTTAACCCCGACAACCACCACACCTTTGTCATCGCTCAGGTTGAGTTGACGCGCCAGCTGGGGCGTCAGGTCGGCAACCTGAAAACCGAATTGAGTCTCTTTTTCCTGTTGCGGGGCTTCGGCAGCCGCAAGGGTCAAGGGTCTTTTACCGACGGTAACATTTAGCGTCTTTTGCTTGCCGTCGCGCAATACGGTTACCGTCGCATTTTCTCCGACAGGCAGTCGGGCGGCCGCAGCGGTCAGCTCGTGGCTGCTCGTTACCTTATTGCCGTTGATCTCGATGATGATATCGTGGGCTTTGATCCCTGCCTTATCGGCCGGATCACCGGCGATCACATCGGCAACCAGCACACCGGTTTCACCCTTTGCGCCGTAATATTCAGCTAAATCCCCATTGAGATCCTGAACGGTTATTCCCAGCCAGCCACGGGTGACTTCGCCGTTGGTTTTCAGCTGTTTAATAACATTGTTTGCCAGGTCAATTGGAATGGCAAACCCGATGCCCTGGCCGCCAGCGATGATCGCGGTGTTGATTCCCACCACTTCCCCTTTCATGTTGATCAGCGGTCCGCCGCTGTTACCCGGATTGATCGATGCATCGGTTTGAATGAAATCATCATAGGGACCCGAACCGATCACCCGTCCTTTGGCACTGACGATTCCGGCGGTAACGGTTTGCTCCAAACCAAACGGGCTGCCAATAGCCACCACCCATTGGCCGACCTGCAGTTTGCTGGAGCTGCCCAGACGCACTACCGGCAAATCTTTTTTGGCATCAATTTTTATCAGCGCCAGATCGGTTTGCGGATCGCGCCCGACAACTTTGGCATCGAATTCGCGTTTGTCTTTGAGCACAACTTTGATCTTATCGGCTTCGGCCACCACATGATTGTTGGTGACGATAAAGCCGTCTTTGCTGATTATAAATCCGGTACCCAAACCGTTCTGCTTATATTCATGCGGAATTCTCCCGCCGAAAAAATGATCAAAAAAATCTTTGTAGCGCTCATCGCCTTGAAACGGTTGATTTTCAAATTGGCGCAACTGCGCTCCGCTGCCTTTGAGGGTTTTTTCCACCCGGATATTCACCACTGCCGGACTGGCGGCTTTGGCAATGGCGCTGAAATTTTCCGGTATCATCTGTACCGGAGCATTTTTGGATGCGGTTGCACTTTGAAAGCTGACTGCCAGCATGGCCAAGGCCATCACCATAACAACAACGGGTTTAATTAATTTTCTTGTTGATTTCATAATCCTTTACCTCCTGTTTTGAATTCAGCCACAGACGGCTCTCAGTTTTGGATTAACTATAAAACAAGAATTTAGCCTCAAGATGACGGGAAAATGACCAAAAAGTTATCTTTGACAACCCGTCCCGGGCATTGACCAGGCGTGCACCAATCGTAAACCGGATTTGCACCCGAATAGAAGTTCACTCAGAAATAGTATCCCGCATCCTACCCTAATCGAGGCGATGAACGTCATTGCAATCGTTGCTGACCTCAAATTTTAGACCTTTCCCAGCGATCATCATCGGTGAAACGCGCATCATTTTAAAAATCCATATTACATTTTTGTAATAAATTTTTGATTTTTCTGGCAAATTTGTAAAAAACCGACAACTCATCAGCCGCTCAATATATCTGTTATCATACTGAAATAATATAATTTTTCTAAATTTTCGGTTCCTGGCATGCATGTTGCTCAACAAACGTTAATTATTTTGACGCAGAACCACTGAAGGGCCAAATGAACAACGTCCACCGGCAAACAGCCAAACAGTTGCAGCAAAAAAGCGCCGGCTTAATTGCACGCCTTTTGAAGGGAAAGGAGCCGGATTTTTTAATACAGCACACCCGGCTTCTTGATGATTACTTCCGGCAGGCATTTGAAACCAGTATGGTGGGCCCGCGCATGGATATCAGTAAAAATCCGTATGCCATCATTGCTTTAGGCGGCTACGGTAGACAGGAACAGTGCGTTCATTCGGATGTGGATCTGCTGTTGCTATTTAAGACACTGGCAGGCAAGGATTTTGAAGTGCTCACCCCGCTGCTGGATGCAAGATTTGTCTGCGGCTGGTCCGTGATTTACTCCGGCCTCATGGATGAACTTCGCGAAAAGATCCTGCGTAAAAAATCGGCTGCCATTATTAACTGGCTGGTTGAAAAAAATGAAGTGCGGCATTCCCTATATGGAGATTCGGCCTATCTGCTTGAGCCCAATCTCAAAGAAGGCCAAGGGGGTTTGCGGGACTATCATACGATGCTGTGGATTGCGCGGATCGAATTTAATGTCAAACTGCCTCGCGATTTAGAATATTTGGGCCTGCTTTCCCATGAAGAGTTCCAGTCACTGAATCGATCACTCGCATTCATCTGGAATGTGCGCAACCGCATTCACCATATCTGCGGACGCAAATGTGATCGGCTGTACTTTGAAAATCAAATCAAACTGTCCCGTGCGCTAAATTACAGGAAAAACAACGGACAGAAGCCGGTAGAAAGATTTATGGGAGAGCTTCATGCGCAAATGGAAGCCTTAAAACAGCAGCACCTGGTTTTTCTACATG
>JARRJQ010000042.1:0-17996 GCA_037388985.1 Desulfobacterales bacterium
GGCATGGCCACCCATGGCATGGCCCGGCATGCGTTGAAAACCCGCTCCAGCATGGAGCATCTGTTTATCCTGATTACCATGGGGGACATGCTCGGCATTCCGATTCTGCCGCCGTATTATTCCCTGCGCCTGCTTCCCCATGTCGTGCCGCAGATTACCACCTGGAAACGCAGGATGCTGAGGGAAAAGGATTTTGTAGATAGCATGTACTAATTGACTGTGGGTGTTGTATCGACAGCTTTTATAAGGATGTTTTCAGTCTGATTGCGTTTAACGATCGCAACAGATCCTCGATGCTGGATACTCGATAACTTGATAAAAATTGAGATCCTTTAAGCATCGAGAATCGAGGATCAAGTATCGAGGATCGAGTATCTTCGATAAATAAGGAGGACAAATGTCGCTTGCTGATATTTTTGATAAGTTTCCGGACCGGCGCTACATTATGTACGGCGGCAAAGGAGGGCTGGGAAAAACGACGTTTTCTGCGGCAACGGCCTATTATCTGGCCAAGAAAGGCAAAAAAGTACTGGTCTTTTCGGTTGACCCCCAGGCATCGCTCAGTGACATCTTTGAAAGAGACATCTTTGGAAAAGGAAACATTGAGATTATGCCCAACCTTTTCGCCTGTGAGGTCGACGCGGATCGCAGGGTTCAGGACTATCAGGAAGAAATCCGCCAAAAAATCATCGCCATGTATGGCATGAAAAAAATTCCTGAGGAAATCGAAAGCTATATCAAAGCATCTTCGGCGGAACCGGCCATGGAGGAAAGCGCTATTTTTGACGCCGTTGTCGACATCGTGGTCAAAGGAGATTTCGATTATTACATATACGACCTGGTTCCCCTTGGCCATGCCCTTTACTATTTGAGCATGGCATCTATTTATGACGCCTGGCTGGATAAAATCACCGGCCTCAGGGAGCAAATGCGTGAGTACGATCAGGCGATTGCAACCATGCAACATGAGGAACAAACCACAGAAGACGAGATCTACAACGAATTGGCGTACATCAAAGAACGTATCGGCCAGTCCTCTAAAATAATGACCGACACCAAAAAAACGGCCTTTTTCTTTGTGCTGACACCGGAAGAACTGACCATTGTGGACACCGAAAAAGCGGCTGGGCTCTTTGCCAATTATGATGTCCCGCTGGCCGGTTATATAGTGAATCGCGTGATTAACCGAGATCTGCTAAATGAGAACATTCCGGAATATCTCAGACACAGGATCGAGATGCAGGCCGACGCCCTTAAAATGATAGATGAAAAATTTGGGGCGACTGTCCATTCTCGGGTGCCGGAGTTCGATTCGGAAATAAAAGGCCTTAATGTAATCAAAGAACTTGCTGAAGTGATGTTTGAGGAGAAGCTTTCATGAATAACACAATTGCTGATTTTTTTAAGGAACACCCTCAAATGCGCTATATTTATTTTGGGGGCAAAGGGGGGGTTGGCAAGACGGTTGTGGCCGCCGCGGTCGCCAACTGGATGGGCCAACAGGGCAAAAAAACACTCCTGGCATCAACCAACCCGGTGCATAGTTTATCCAACCTTTTCAAGCTTGACGTTTTCGGCAAACCAACGCCGATACCGGGAACCGACAACCTTTATGTCCAGGAGATCGACACCAAAGACACCATCGAAAAATCAAAGGTGGAAATCCGGGAGAAAATTAGCTGGTTTCTGAAATTCGCCGATATTCCCACCAAGGCCGAAGACTTTATCGAATCGGCCACCATGAACCCGGCTTTCGAAGAATCGGCCATGTTTGAAAACATGATCAACATCATATTCGAAGATGCCTATGATTTCTATGTGTTTGATACCGCACCGACCGCCAACGCCCGCAGGCTGCTAGGCATGTCCAAGGTTTACACCCTGTGGGTGGATAAAATGATGAAAAGCCGGGATGAAGCGAAATCCATGCGGCTAAGCCTTTCGTTCCGCAAGAAGAAGGTCGAAGAGGAAGAAGATCCCCTGCTTGAATATCTGAAAACATTTCGGGATCGGATTGACAAAATGCGGGTCATTTGCTTTATCGGCTGGTTCGAGGATTTTGGCATTCCCATCGGCGGTGTGGTCATCAACCAGGCAATTGACAGATCTCAGATTGGAGAGGATTCGGCGGAATTTATCAAAAATCGCGTCAAAATGCAGAATCGCTATCGCGAAGAAGCCAATAGCCTTTTTAAAAATATTTGCGGTGAGATCCCGCTTTTTGAAAAAGAAGTCAGGGGGATCGAGATGGTCGGGAAGGTAACCGAAAGCCTTTTCCAGGCGGCTTAATCTTAAACCCCTTGTCTGGATCGGTTTTCAGAACGTTCAGCGGCTGCCTGCAAAAAAGCACGGCGTTAAATTAAACGCCGTGCTTTTTTTGTAAATAGAGATTGTTACCCGTTTCTACGCGTAGGCGTGGATGCGCTCGTCAATCAGGGCTTCCAACTGTTGCGTATCCCATCCAATGTAGGTGCGCTTTTTATCAACGACAAAGGCCGGAAACCGAAAGAGCCGGTGACGGAGTTGCATCCAAAGACCCAAAGGCGATTGGGCATCTATTACTTTGATTTTAAGGCGATGACGATATAAATCGCTAATTGTGCGGATCCAATCCGATAAGTAACCGACAGCCTGCTTCCAATCTTCAGGATATTCATTCGCCGATGCGCGACGATGCTTGCTTCCGATTCCTAAGGTGTCAAACATAAAGCGGCATGGCCGGCAATTCATTTCAACGGTGCTCAGCATCGGAGCAATCACTTCCAACAGTATGGGATTCATCGATAATACTCCTGTCATCTATTTATATACAAAATTGCATAGATCTATTAGTAAGATCGCTTCTTATATTTGGCAAGCTCGATTTCAATAAAATTTAAGACAACCCTCTTTTGCCGCAATTCGGTATCACCGTTTACCTTCAAGCTCCAGGATCTTTTTCTTTAGCCACTTCGCATGCCGCATTTCATCAAAAAGCTGCTCTTCCAGCATTTCGATGGTCTCAAAGTCATCAAGAATTTCTGCAACCGGATTTGCGTAATCTTTGATGGCTTGCTGCTCATTTTCCAATTCCAGTCTCAGCATACCCAGGGTTCCCTGTAGCTTGCTTTCTTCACCCATTTTCCGGCCGACGTCTGCAGCTTTCCCTGAATGATCGACCGGCTCACCCCCCAGTTCACGAATTCTTTTTGTGAGATTGATGGCGTGGCTGTTTTCCGCCGGAATGATCGCTCTAATTCCATTAGCAATATTTTCTTCAGCAATGCTTGTAGAATGAATTTGATAAATTTCAATGGCCGCGATCTCGGCTTCCAGCAGATAATTTAAAATCTTGATTTTGGCTTTGGAATCCATCAACTTTTCTCCTTATCGTTGACTCCGGCCACTAAAATAACCGGCACTGACGATCTTCGCTTAACCTTTTCTTCAATATTGAGAAAAAACCAGCGGCCGACTCCCAGGCTTTGCTGGTTTGTCAAGGCAATTAAATCGCAATCCTTATCCTCGGCATATTTTACAATCGCATCGGCTTCTGCTTCTGTCACCACAATAAATTCGCTGGATACGTCAATGCCGTCCTTTAAAAAAGATTTTTCGAGCTCAGCCAGATACGGTTCCGCTTTTTCTTTTTTAATGTAACCGGATGATCCGGGCTCTATCTGGATGCCCTTCATAAATGGATCATCATCTTTAATAACGCGGTGAAGCTGTATAAGAACCACGGCAGCCCCGACGTTCTTAGCCAAACGGCGGATATGTTCCAGAATAATTTTATCATTTTCTGTTCCTTCCAGGGGAACCAAAATTTTTTTATACATAATGCCTCTCTTTAATTGATGGGTGTGAGAGCAAAATCCTCAGCAGTGAAATAAAAACTTTGGCAGCCGCTCACCAAATAAACGAAGATGGCATAGCTGTTTCGGACCGCCTTCTGGAAAAAAATCTCAGAAGTGGAAAGCGCATTTTAAAAAGACCTGAAGCACAGGCAAAGATGAAGGTCAGGGAGACAGCGCTAGCGCAGTTGAAGATGCTGGTTTATGAGTGCTTCCAACCTCCTTGTATCCCACCCGGAGTATGTTTTCCGGTGCGCGACAATAAAACCAGGAAGTTTCCGAATTCGATGACGCAGCATTTTATATACGCCCAGAGGGGTCACTGCGTCAATAATTTTAAACTGAACATTATTCGGATAGCGTCGAACCAGATCCCGTATCCAATCAGAAAGCCGCAACACTTCCTCCTTAATATCATCCGGGTATTGATTTATTTCCTGATTGTGGAATTTGCTTTTTAGGCCAACTTCTTCAAATACAAGGCGGCAATTTTTACATTCTTCGGTCTGAACGCCCAGCATTTTTGCAACAACTTCAACGTTCAGCGGTTTGGTTAATGGCGTATCTTTAAACATCTGGCTACCCTATTTTTTATATACCAATCTTATTCCCAAACACCCTCAATTCCGGCGCCGCATTGGCTGCATTTACCGTTTTTCATGCGCAGGTTTCCCACCTGAAACCCCCAGCGCTCAATGACCACCCCGCCGCAACCCGGGCAGAAAGTGTTTTCTCCGGTATTGCCCGGCACATTACCGGTATAAACGTATTTTAAGCCGGCCTGCAGTCCAATTTCACGGGCGCGGCTGAGGGTTTTAACCGGCGTGGCCGGTCGGTCGGTTAGTTTGTATGTCGGATGAAACCGGCTGATATGCCAGGGGGTATCTATGCCCAGGTCGCCGGCGATAAAACCGGCTAATTGCTGAAGCTCGGTGCTGTCGTCGTTAAGTCCCGGAACGATCAAGGTGGTGATTTCCACCAAAATGCCGTAGTCCTTCATGCGTTTTAATGTTTTTTGGACGTGTTTGAGGCGGGCACCGCATAGATCCCTGTAATACGTTTCGGTAAAGGCCTTCAAATCCACGTTGGCGGCATCCAGATAGGGGTTGATCATCTCAAGCGCTTCGGCGGTCATGTACCCGTTAGTCACAAACACATTGCGGATTCCCCTTGCATGGGCGATTTTGGCGGTGTCATAGGCCAGTTCGAAAAAAACCGTTGGCTCGGTATACGTGTAAGAAATGCTTCGACAACCGGCCTTTGCTGCGGCATCCACAATTTCTTGCGGAGTGACCGTATCGCCCATAATGATACCCTTATGATCGGTGGGCATCTGGGCAATATCGGCGTTCTGGCAAAACTTGCACCGAAAGTTGCAGCCCACGGTGGCGATTGAAAAAGAAAGGCTGCCCGGTAGAAAATGAAACAGGGGTTTTTTCTCGATAGGATCGACATGCCGGGCAATGACCTGGTCGTAAACAAGCGTGTGCAGCCTGCCGGCCTGATTCTCACGCACGCTGCACAGCCCCCGGCGGCCTTCTCTTATGACACACCGATGGCTGCACAAGTTGCATTTTACTTTGTTATCTTCCAGAGGTTCATACAGGTAGGCTTCCATCTGTTGATCAGCTCCCTTTCCCTCTTCGGTAATTAATCGCCGTGCTCAAACCTATCTCAATCTTTAAGATAATTCCGAATTTCAAAATCCAAAATCGAAAACCAAAACAGCCTTATCCTGTCGTTGCACCGGGTGAATTCTGCGCTTGATATCGTATGGTCAGCGGTCGGGTTCTGAATTTGGGAACCAGGGTAACCACCATTCCGGCAAATGCACCGAAGGGACAGCGTTGAATGATTCTGATCTGCTCCAAACTGCTTGCAATCTTTCCAGCTTGTGGAGGCAGCTGGCATACCGTCCGCCAGGATATGGGTGTATGACCTACGATCTTTCGCAGCCTTTGTTTCAGCTCCCAGACACTGAAAAATTGTGCGTAATTAAAAATAGTGGTGCTAAACATACCTTTTACACGCCGCTCGATACTCTTGATGGCATAACGGTTAAATACGCCGATAAAAATTCGATCCTTTGCTACCCGACAGGCTTCCTCCAGTGCTTTTTGAGGATCATCGACAAATTCAAGCGTGGTAAAAAGGCAGACATAATTAAAAGAATTGTCATCAAAGGGGAGATCTTCGGCAAAGCCGCGGTAAAGGTCGACCCGGTTACCGACGTTGCGGGATGCGATATCCAGCATATAGGTCGAGGGATCCAGACCGGTCACCTGCAAGCCCATCTCCAGAAATGCAAGCAAGCATACTCCAGTTCCGCACCCGATATCCAGCACCGATTCACCACGCATGGGTTGAAGCAGGGTTCGCATCAGCTGGGTTTCAAGCTCAAAGACAGCTTTATTTTCCGGCTTTTTAAGCCACTGCTCGAATGCAATGGCATCTTTGAAATCGAAGACGCGGCCCATGGAAGCTAATTTAATTAAAAATTAAGACTTTATCAAGGGCGAAAGGGAATGCAATTTGAGTTAGCAGCCAAAATTTTAATACGACCCTGGCAACCCGTATTGCGGATGAACCTCAGGTGTGTTTGGCTGCAGTGCCGGAATCAGACTTTCCGCCGGGCTGCGAGGCGCTCCTCTTTTTGCGCCTCGGCCGTTTTCTGGGAGCCGGTGCTGCAGCATCCGTTGCGGTCTTTGCGTCGGCACTTTGGGAAGGCCCCGGACCAAAACCAAAAAATGCACCCGGAACCCTGTGCGGTTTGGATTCTTTTGATGAAGGTTGCGTTTTTGTCGGCTTTGTATCCCGGAGCTTGCTCCGCCGTCGCCCGGACCTTCTGAGACGTGATCTGCGCTCCTGGGCGATGGGTTTAGATGTATCGGCTACGAACCAATCATTTGCAGGCCAAACCACGGGAATTTTATAGCCAAGCATTTCCTCCAGCGGCTCCAGATGATAGACATACTCCTCACAGGCCAGGGCAAATGCTTTGCCGGTCTTTCCGGCTCTGGCGGTTCGACCGATGCGGTGAACATAATTTTCAGAATCCTGAGGCAGGTCATAATTGATCACATGGCTGATATCTTCAACATGAATGCCGCGGGAGGCAACATCGGTGGCGACCAATATTTTGATTTTACCGTTTTTAAATTGTTCCATCAGCCGAAAGCGTTTTCGCTGGGGTAAATCACCGGTGATTTTTTCAGCCGGCCATCCATTGCCTTTAAGCTTCCGTGTCAGCCAATCCACGCCGACCTTGGTGTTAACAAAAATGAGCACCCGGTTCCAGTCTTCTCTTTTCAGCAGGCCCAGCAGCAATTCCAGTTTCTTTTCAGAGCCGACATGAAAAAGCTGTTGCTCAATCCCCTCAACTGTCATGGACTCGGGAGTAATCGATATAAATTCAGGCAGATTCATATATTCATAGGTCAGCTCTAAAACCCGATAAGAAAGGGTGGCCGAAAAGAGCATGGATTGCCGTTTAGCATAAGGGGGAAGTTGTCTGAGAAGATAGCGCATATCCTTGGTGAACCCCAAATCAAACAACCGGTCGGCCTCATCGATCACTAAAATTTTAATGCCAGCCGGTCTAAAAATGCCCTGCCGGAAGTAATCAATAATGCGCCCAGGTGTACAGATAATGATATCAACTCCCCGATGCAGAATTTCGGCCTGTTGTTTATAATCAACACCACCGACCACTTCGGCAATCTTTAAGTCCGTATGCCGGCCTAAAGTGCAGGCTTCCTGGTAGATCTGATGGGAAAGCTCCCGGGTGGGTGCAACAATCAGTGCTGAGGGCAAAAGGGGATCACGATCAGTAAGCGACAAAAGTCGTGTAATAACGGTAACCAGAAAAGCCGCTGTTTTACCGGTACCCGTCTGAGCTTGGCCGGCAACATCGTGACCGCCTAATGAAATTGGCAGCGTCCGCTCCTGGATTGGGGTGCAATAAATAAAGCCGGCTTCATCTAACGCCGACTGTAACTCGGTCGGCAAAGCAAACTCAGAAAATCGCTTTTCGGTCAGAAACTCCGGCTTTTCAGCCCGTGGATACGGTTTGGCGAATTCAGAACTGTCGGACATAACTGAAAATACCTGGTTGGTTAAAACAAAATCGATTTTTGATTATAATTGATTATACACTTTTATTTAGGCGTATGGCAACAATGGATAACGCCGTGATGCTAGATGCTCGATGCTGGATATGGAAAAGGGAATATCATATCGAATTCACCTGACTGGCAAGTGCCGGGCATTGGAAAGTGCGTATTCTGTATTAAATTGAAGATGGTCGGATGAAAAATTCTATCGTTTGAATTCACGGCCGCTGTATGCTAACAGAAAGAGCCTTGATCTAAATTGCATCTCAAAATAAAAAAATCAACAACAGCCATGAAAGAATTCTTTAAGGTTAAAGATTTAGAAACCGTTTTAAACTATCGCACCCAATTTCCGCGAGTTGGCATAGAATCGGTGCCGGTGCTGGAAACCGTGGGAAGAGTTTTGGCAGAAGATCTCATCGCCGATGATGACCTGCCCGATTTTCCGCGAGCCATTGTAGACGGTTATGCGGTTCAAGGCGCATCCACATTTGGGTCCAGTGAAGGCAATCCGGCTTATCTCACTGTCACCGGCAGCATCGCCATGGGGGAATCACCAACGCTGACCATCGGTCCCGGAGAAGCAGCCCAAATCGCCACCGGTGGAATGTTACCCCGTGGCGCTGACTGTGTCGTAATGATTGAACACACCGAGATCATCGACGATACCACCATTGAAGTTTATCGCAGTGTCGCCCCTGGCCAAAACATGATTGCTATCGGCGAAGATATCAAAAAACAGGCCTGTGTCATCAAGCAGGGACAAACCATTCGACCCCAGGAGACCGGTCTGCTGGCTGCTTTGGGCAAACAGAAGATCACCGTTTATCAGAAACCGGTCATCGGTATTATTTCCACCGGAGATGAAATTGTACCGATCAACGAAATGCCAAGCCGGGGACAAATACGCGATATCAACACGTATACGCTTTCGGGGTTGATTCATCAGGCAGGCGCGACAGCCGTCTCGTACGGCATCATCCGTGACAGTTTTGAAGATCTTTTTGAAAATTGCAAGCATGCACTCGACCAGTCTCAAATGATTCTTATTTCAGGCGGCAGTTCGGTCGGCGCTCGCGACTTCACCGTGGAGGTGTTTTCAGCATTGCCGGATGCAGAAATCCTTGTTCACGGCATATCCATCAGTCCCGGCAAGCCGACCATACTGGCCAAGATCCGGAACAAGGCGTTCTGGGGAATACCCGGGCATGTTGTATCGGCTATGATCGTATTTTCAAGAGTTGTCAAACCATTCATTGAACACATCAGCGGCAAATCCGATGACGAGCAAAAAGAGTTGCGCCTGCAAGCCAAGCTGAGCAGAAATGTCGCTTCGGCTCAGGGCCGGGTAGAATTTATTCGGGTTCAACTTCGTCTGGATGGAGATCAGCTATGGGCCGATCCGGTCCTTGGCAAATCCGGGCTAATCAGCACGATGGTCAAAGCCGACGGTCTGATTGAAATCGATATCAACACCGAAGGGCTGGATAAAGGGATGCTGGTTGAGGTGATTCCAATTTAATTGGGTTTCAGGTGTCAGGTTTCAGTGTTCAGCATCTGACTTCGTCGAGTTTTGACTCTATCAATTCTGACACCTGAAGACTGAAACCTAAAAAATATGGTATTAGGAACCAACCATGAGCTTTAAACGCAACATATACCTCAAAATGAAAACGCTGGGGGATGCAAGGGACATTCTCTTTCAGACATTTGCTGATTTACCGCCGCTGCCAACTGAAAAGATTTCGGTCCCGGATGCGGTCGGCCGCGTTCTGGCCGAACCGGTTTATGCGCAGCTTTCTTCACCGAATTTTCACCTGGCCGCTATGGACGGCCTGGCGGTCAAAGCCGAAATTACTTTTGGCGCAACCGCGGCGGCACCGAAAGAGCTGATTGTCGGACGGGACGCATTTTACGTCAACACCGGCCACATTCTACCGCCGCACACCAATGCGGTCATTATGGTCGAAAATGTGAATGAGGTAGACGAAGAACGCGTCGAGATCGAGGCACCGATATTTCCATGGCAAAACATTCGCCGGGTTGGAGAAGACATTGTCGCCACCGAACTGCTTTTTGCTCAAAATCACCTGATCACACCTTATTGTGTGGGCGCCCTTTTGTCGGGAGGTGTTTTTAGCGTATCTGTAAAAGCAAAGCCCGGGGTGTTAATTATCCCGACCGGATCGGAACTGGTGGACTGGCGCAAGCTTAAACTTGATGAATTTAAACCGGGACAGGTGCTGGAAACCAATTCATTTGTTCTCGGCAAACTGATTGAAAGATGCGGCGGCAGATATCAGCGGCATGAGATGGTCATGGACAATACCGCCAAGATCAAAAAGGCGCTCAAAGCGGCCGTGAAAGAAGATTACCAGTTGATTCTCGTTTTGGGGGGATCCTCGGCCGGCTCTGAAGATTTTGCCAAAACAGCGATTATGGATCTGGGCAAAATCCAGGTTCACGGCGTAACCATTATGCCCGGAAAACCGGTTATCATCGGAGCCATTGAAAACAAACCCGTATTTGGTATCCCCGGTTATCCGGTGTCTGCCATCATTGCATTTGAACAGTTTGTTCAACCGCTGTTATATGCATTGCTCGGGTTGCCCGAGCCGGAGAGAGAAACCGTCGAGGTTCAGCCGACAAAAAAGATCGCTTCCAAGCTTGGCGTGGAAGAATTTTTGCGCGTAAAACTCGGTAAAGTCGGAGACCGCATCGTGGCCACCCCGCTGCCCAGAGGAGCCGGCACCATTACATCGCTCACAGAGGCCGACGGTATCATCCGCATACCCAATCATGTAGAGGGGATCAATGATAACGAAACTGTTTCAGCCGAGCTTCTCCGCTCATTGCCGACCATTCGCAGGACAATTGTCATCGTTGGTAGTCATGATAACTCATTGGATGTATTAGAAAATCAACTCAAATCCAGTCACAGCGAATTAACGTTGTCCTCAAGCCATGTGGGAAGCATGGGCGGGCTGATGGCTATTAAACGCGGCGTCTGTCATCTGGCCGGCACTCATCTTTTGGACACCGAAGATGGATCCTACAATATTTCCTACCTGGCAAAATACCTGCCGGACACGCCCGTCAAACTGGTTCATCTGGTTCAACGCGACCAGGGCCTGATTATTCGCCCGGGCAACCCCAAAGGGATTAAGGGAATTGAGGACCTGGACCGCAAAGATCTCACATTTATCAACCGGCAAGTCGGTTCAGGCACGCGGATCTTGCTGGATTACAAGTTAAAACAGATGAACATCAAAGCATCTGCGATTAATGGCTATCAAAATGAAGAATTTACCCATATGGCTGTGGCTGTATCGGTGCTGAGCGGCGCAGCAGATGCAGGCCTGGGAATTCATGCAGCAGCTAAGGCTTTGAACCTGGAATTTGTACCGGTGGTCACCGAACAATATGACCTGGCCATTCCCCTTGAATATTTTGAAACGGCACCCATCCAGATCCTGCTTGAAATCATCAACAGCCAGAAGTTTAAACAGCAAGTGCAGGCGCTAGGAGGGTACAGTACTGAACAAACCGGCAAGATACTTATTTAGTTGCTTAATCAAGTAGTTTGCCATTCTTATAACCATCTGCTCCGGCGTTTGAATACCGAATGCCGAACTTTGAATGTTGAATGTTGAAGTAAGGTATTCTATCATTTTAATTACCAAAGAAACCGAGCGAAGCGATTCTATACTTCAACATTCGTTATTCCATGTTCGACCTGCCCGCCAGCCAAGCAGGCGAGGCGGGCGGGCATTCGATATTCTTTTTTCTATCAGCAAATTTGCGCCACAAACTAAATCTTTAAGGTTATAGCTTACATATGAATTCGACCGAGGCGATCATACTGGGTGTCATCCAAGGGTTGACCGAGTTTTTGCCGGTCAGCAGTTCAGGACACCTGGTGCTGTTTCAAAAGATACTCGGGATGAAACAAGCCGAATTGTTTTTCGATGTCGGTGTCCACCTGGGAACATTGGTGGCGGTCATCGTTGTCTTTCGTCTGGAAATAAAGAAAATCATAACGGCGCTGGTGAAGCTTATTTTTTTAACAGGGCTAAAAGAAACTATCCGACAGAAGCTTGAATCTGATCCACAATTAAAAATGGCCCTGCTGATCGTTATCGGATCCATCCCCACCGCCATACTGGGATTTTTGTTTGTCGGCATCGCCGATCGGCTGTTTGCATCCGGACTCATCACCGGGCTAATGCTCATCGTGACCGGACTGCTTTTATGGCTCACCCGTCGAACAGGAGCAAGCAAGGATCAAGCCCAATACAATCGCCTGACACCTAAAAATGCATTCATCATCGGAACTGTGCAGGGCCTGGCCATTATCCCCGGCATATCCAGATCGGGTTCGACAATCAGCATTGCGCTGATGTTGGGCATAGACCGTGAAATGGCGGCGCGATATTCGTTTTTGCTTTCCATACCGGCTATTATCGGGGCCGGGCTGATGAGTCTCAAAGATGCTTTGTTTCAGACGGATTTAGCCATTGGGACCGCACTGCTGGGCGCGTTTACAGCTGCCCTGGTCGGCTACGCTGCATTAAAAGCGCTGCTTCAGATGGTTAAAAAGGGGCACCTGCATGTGTTTGCGCCTTACTGCTGGCTGGTTGGCATCCTGGCGATCATATTCAGTTTGTTAAATTGACATCAAACGTTTAAAATACCATCCGGATCGAAATCCAGAGGACAAAACCGCCGAGGAAAAATTTAAAGAAGCTGCTGAAGCTTATGAGGTCCTGCGCGATCCGCAAAAGCGTTCACTTTATGATCAATACGGACATGCCGGACTTGAAAATACCGGCTTTCATGGATTTGGCGGCTTTGAAGATATTTTTTCAAGCTTCGGAGACATTTTTGAAGATTTTTTCGGTTTTACATCGCGGCGGCGATCAAGGAGCCGGGCGACGCCCGGGGCGGATCTTCGGTATGATCTGAACATGGATTTTATGGATGCGGTATTTGGAATCGAAACCCACATTCAGGTTGAAAAGAGGCATCTATGTAAGGAATGCAATGGCAACGGATGTGAAACAGGCACCTCGCCGGAAAGCTGCCGACATTGCGGGGGTACCGGACAAGTTTCCCGCAGCCAGGGATTTTTTACCATCCGGACCACCTGTCCGACCTGCCGCGGCAGCGGCCAAATCATTGCTCACCCCTGCCCGAAATGCAGTGGAACAGGGCAGGTGATGGCCAGTAAAAAAGTTGCAGTCAAAATTCCCGCCGGTGTTGACAATGGTTCCCGGCTGCGCCTTACCGGTGAGGGTGAGCCCGGCCTATTTGGTGGGCCCACAGGGGATCTTTACGTTTTCATCCATGTTCAGCCTCATGAATTTTTCAAGCGCCGGGACACGGATATAATCTGCGAAATACCGATTTCGTTTGTTCAGGCTGCATTAGGTGACAAAATCAGCGTGCCGACTCTAAATGGTAAAAAAACCCTTAAAATTCCGAAAGGTACCCAGCCCGGAGATATTTTTTATTTTCATGGCGAAGGCATCCCTTCATTAAGAAACCGCGGAAGGGGAGATCAGATTATTCAAGTGACAATTAAAACCCCAACGCATCTCAGCAAAAAACAGGAAGCCTTGCTGAAAGAATTTGCCGAGCTTGAATCAAAAAAGCTTTCGAGTAAATTAAAGAATATCCTCAAGGGAGATGCCGACGGGGCAACCGGCTAAGTTTCGAAAAATGATTCCGATTAGCTTTACCCAATCAAGATGGGGATATATTTTCTGTTGCCCATAACGTAATTTTCAATTTCGAAATCCGAATTTCGAATTTCGAAACAAATCCGAATAACTAAATGACCAAAATCCTAAAGCTGTTTTGGACATTCGAATTTTGAATTTGTTTCGAATTTTGGATTTCGTGCTTCGGATTTAAGGATTGGTAATATGTATGAATTAAAAGTGATCACGAGTTTTGCAGCGGCTCACCGGTTGACGATGGTCGGTTCCAAATGTGAAAATATGCACGGTCACAACTGGAAAATCGAGGTCTATGTCACCGGGGACAAGCTAAATGCAGGCGGCGTCCTTGTGGATTTTGGAGAGATTAAAGCCCATCTGGCCGAAGTGATGAAAAAATTGGACCACAAATTTTTAAATGAGCTGGATTACTTCCCTGATGGCAATCCCTCTTCGGAAAACATTGCCTATTTCGTTGCCAGCGAGCTCCAGGCAAAAATAAATCATGCGTCAGCTCGAATCAGCCGGGTTACCGCCTGGGAGTCTGACGATGCGTGTGCAACTTATATCGTCACATAGCAGCATATTACCTAATTGGATAATTCCGATGCATCGACCACTATCCTGGTTTCAGTTGTCAGGTGTCAGTGTTCAGCATCTGGCCCGACGAAGTTTCAATCCCTTCAATTCTGACACCTGACACCCGAAACCTGAAAGCCCTTTACTTCTAGAACCTTAAACCCGAATCCTTAAGAACTTTCCAGCGCGCCATCAGTTCATCACGGGTAACAATCCGGGTTACTTTTGACACGTGCCGTTTGATATTTTCAATTCCGCCTTCCTGGCGATCAACAAAAATGACGGCCCTGACAACTTCGAGCCCTTCGGCGCGGGCCCGTTCAATGGCTTTAATCGTGGAGCCACCGGTGGTGGCTACATCATCGATAATTGCCACCCGTTGACCCGGTTGAATATCACCATCAATCCAGCGTATCATTCCATGGTCTTTGCGGGTCTTACGAATGGAAAATGCATGAATCGGCTGGGCATTTAATTCTGAGGCAAAAGCGGTGGCAACCGCCAGAGGATCGGCACCAAAAGTGAGCCCCCCGACGGCGGTCACTTTATCGTCTTTAATCGCCTCAAAAAGCAGATGCCCTGCTAAAAATATGCCCCGGGCGCAAAGGGTAACCGGCTTGCAGTTTACCTAAAACCGGCTCATCCGACCTGAGACCAGTTTAAAGATCGGCTCGTCACTGAATTTAAAGGACTTTCGACACAGCATGTCGATCAGTTCTTCTTTCATTATTGCTGTCCTTGCTTCAGAATGTTGCGGAAATAAAATATAAGATTTTGGCCAAAAAGATGAACTTGAAAATATTCATACCGTGAAAGCTCGAAAATATAAAAACAGGAAATCCAATATTGATTTTAAAGCCTTGATTCGATATAAAAAAGCCTCCGCCGAATTGGAAGAAGCCTGTTAATGGGATCCAGCGGAGGCTTTAAGCAAGGAAAACCCGCAAAGGCACTCCTTGTTACTTAACGCAATATGTACCAACAAAATCAACTGGGGTCAATTTGTATCTCAAAGCGGCTCGATTGCTAAAACTTTAAAAAACATGATATGATAATGATTAAACGAATGGTTTTTTGGAATCTATTTTTTTATTTGATCATCGGGTCCTTCATGCTGTTGCCGGCTGTTTTATCTGCTGATGATTCGACAGCACCGTTTTCTTTAAAAGCGACAATCGAACGGGCAATTGAAGCCAACCTGAAACTGAAGCAATCCCAGGAAGAGGTCAAAGCAGCCGAAGAAGTCCGCAAGGCGAGTATCACCCGGTTTCTTCCCACGCTGGGCACATCCTACGACTATCTGCATCGTAACAAACCACTGACTCAAAACCTCACCGGCATAGGCCCGTCGCCTGAATTTGTGGTAGCACCGGAGGATCAATATACCTTTGTGACCGCATTTACCCAGCCTATTTTTAGAGGATTTGAGCTGATTAACCAGTACAAGATTTCGGACCTCGGGCTCAATTCGGCTGAACTGAGCGAAAAAATCACGCGTCAGGACGTGATTCTGGATGCTAAAAATGCCTATTTCTCGGTTTTAAAGACTCAAAAATTGCTCGGTGTCGCCGAACAGCGTGTTATTCAGATAGCGGCTCAAAAAGATGTGGCCGAAAACTTTTACGAGGTCGGAATGTCCCCGTTAAATGACCTGTTGCAAGCTCAGGCATCGTTGGCCAATGCCAGACAGGGTCTAATTGCCGCCCAGAACAACTTTGAAATCGCCAAATCCCAGTTTAACATCGTTCTGCGCCGTCCGGTAAATGCACCGGTGGAGGTAGAGGACATCCTTGATTACACTCCCTTTGCCCAGGGTATTGACTTTTGCCTGTCCAGCGCCAGGGACAATCGGCTTGAAATCAAAGTCGCTGATTTACAGGCCGAAATCGCTGAAAAGGAAGTGACGTTGGCCAGAAAGGATTACTATCCCTCAATCAGTCTGACGGGAAAATATACGCGAATCGGTGATGAATATGATGTGAACGGAGGAGACGGAATCAGCGATGCGGCCGGCTGGAATATTGAAGCCACGGCCCAGTGGAATTTCTGGGAGTGGGGTCGAACCTCATTTGGCGTGAAAGAAAAACTGCATCGCCTCTCACAGGCCCAGTACCAGCGCTCTCAAATCATAGACAGCATCGAACTGGAGGTCAAGACGGCATTTCTACGAACTAAAGAGAGTGAAAAAAATATTATTACCGTCGAAAAAGCAATCGAGCAGGCCAAAGAAAACTTTCGCATCAACCAGGAACGCTTCAAAGAGCAGGTCGCCACCACTACCGATGTCCTGGATGCGCAGACCCTACTGTCGGATACGCTGACCAACTATTATAACGCCTTATATGATTTCAAGATTTCAAAAGCCACACTTTTCCGTGCAATGGGTCAGGAAGTGATGGAATGAATGAAGCCGATGAGAAAAATTCAATAATTCGAATGTTCCATGTTCATCATAATTACGGCACCCAAAAAGCCCTGATCGATATTACCCTTGATATTTTCAAAAATGACTTTGTATTTATCACCGGTCCCAGCGGAGCGGGCAAAACAACTCTGCTCAAGCTTTTTTATCTGGCCGAAGCGGTCGCTGAAGGTCAGGTATTGATCGATGGCATCAATCTTTCCCGCATCCCCCGCAAACGCATCCCGCTTCTGAGAAGAAAGTTCGGCATTATATTTCAGGATTACAAACTCATTGCGAACCGCAGCGTATTCGATAATATTTCGTTGGTCCTCGAGGCAGCCGGCAAAAAAAGGCGCCTGATTCAAAAAAAGGTAAGAAGCGTACTTCGATTGGTCGGGATGGAAGACCGTCAGACCGCTCTTCCGCCAAGTTTGTCCGGCGGCGAACAGCAGCGGGTCGCCGTTGCCAGGGCCATTGTCGGTGATCCCAAAATCATTCTGGCGGATGAGCCCACCGGCAGCCTGGACGAAGATTCTGCCGGCATCATTATGGATCTGTTAAAGAGAGTTCACATACGAGGAGCGACGGTTATCATCGCTACCCATGACAAAGATCTTATCCGTAAAACCGGGGGCCGGATTTTATTTTTAAAAAATGGGCGATTGGACAAATCGCCGTTTATTGAAACGGACTATGATACTTCTATTTTTCAGGCGAGCCATTGAAGATTTTCTCAACAACCGGCTGCTCAATATCGTAACCCTTTTGACCATTTCCATGGCCGGTGTTGAGAACCTGAGGTTCATTTCAAAAGAAGACGCCCTTAAGCAGCTGAAGGCACAGATGCAACGACAGGCCTCCCTGTTTGATAATCTGGACAAAAACCCCCTGCCGGATGCCTTTGAAATTCAGATAAATACGGCAAATCAGAGTTGGCAAAAGGTTGAGTTTTTGGCCGCCCAAATTGAATCGCTTGATGCAGTGGAAGAAGTTGAATACGGGCAGAAATGGTTCGGGCATTTCACAGAGCTTTTCAAGCTTTTCACCTTAACTGGCTATGCCATGTGCACCATTTTTGTTATGGCAGCCGTGTTTATTATGGCCAATACCATCCGTCTGGTAATCTATTCCCGGCGGGATGAAATAGAGATCATGCGACTGGTTGGAGCAGCGGAAAGATTTATCAAGATTCCATTTTACATCCAGGGGCTGCTGCAGGGAGCGCTGGGCGCTGGAATCGGCCTGATAACTCTGTTTGTTGTTTTTTGGCTTGTGGATTCCAATATAAGGCGGGGATTTTTTTCCGGTCTTTTCCATATCCAGTTTTTTTCTCCTCAGATTACAGGTG
>JARRJQ010000043.1:0-15721 GCA_037388985.1 Desulfobacterales bacterium
ATCAGCACCTGATTGGTGGATACTTTGTCGTCCTTCTTGACTTTGATTTCTTTTACCTTGCCGGCTTCAGGAGTAGGGATGGCATTCTCCATTTTCATGGCTTCAAGAATCACCACCTCTTGATACTCTAAAACTTCATCACCCTCTTTCACCAGAACATTAACAATCGTGCCAGGCATCGGCGCCAGAATTTCAGTTGCCATTCCTTTCCTCCCCTAAAAATTTTTGATCTTTTTTTAATCTCTCCAAAAGCGACTGGAGATATGAAACTGCCAGATCCGTTTGATACTCGAAGGCGAAAAGAATGTCAAGTTCAAATAGTGCACTTCTATCCTTGACGTGCCTGTATCGTTCGTATATGGAACAGATGACAAAAATTCACCAGATTATCGATTGCTTGATATTACGAGCCATTTCAAAAATAGTAGCTTACGCTCAAGAACCCCGCTAAATAGCGGGATTTCGCATCTGATCTTTTCAGTTTAAGGAGCTCAACAAGGCAAAAGCCGATCCGCCGTCGCCCTTTTGCAAGCACCGGGCTATGGCGGGACAAGCGCAAAAGCGCAGTCCCGCCTGAGGCGGGATGAGCATCTATTTTAAGGAGGCTTTTGATACACCTTGGTGCAATAGAATTGACGTGAATCCCGCTTCGCGGGGTAACGCCGTTATTGAGTGTTGGATGCATTTTTGAGATGGCTTGTAGAAATACTTCAGTACTGGAGGAGGAAAATGAGACCCTATTTTGAAAAAATGAAAGAATTTGGACAGACACTTAAAGAAGGACAGATTAAGAGCACAGCAGCCAGCGTCAAACAGATCCATGAAGTCGAAGCGCAGATGGCAGAGGTCGTCGAAAAAGTTAAAAATGCCGGTTTGCCCGCCGAAAAGATCAATGCCCGTGGGCAGTTGACGGTCTGGCAGCGCCTCGAGTACCTGGTCGATCCAGGCACCTGGAACCCCTTGCATACATTATACAATCCAGCAAACAACATCGAGGGCACCACGAATGTATTTGACGGTCTGGCTAAAATTTCAGGCAAATGGGCTGTGGTCATCGGCTTTGACAACAAAGTTTTTGCCGGCGCCTGGATACCCGGACAAGCCGAAAACGTATTTCGATGCACCGACCTGGCCAAGCGGTTAAATATTCCGCTGGTCTGGTTGGTCAACTGCAGCGGTGTGAAATTAACCGAGCAGGAAAAATTTTACGCTGACCGCCGCGGTTCGGGAACCACATTTTTCCGGCATGCCGAGCTTAATCAGGCCGGCATACCGATTTTGGCGGCAATTTACGGCACCAACCCCGCCGGTGGCGGATATCAGGGCATCAGCCCGACCATCCTGTTTGCCCACAAGGACTGTAATATCGCTGTGGGCGGCGGCGGTATTTTAAGCGGTATGTCTCCCAAAGGTTTCTTCGACCTGGAAGGTGCCGAACAGCTGATTGCAGCCGCCAAGCAATATAAGGTTGAACCGCCCGGGTCGACTAAAATCCATTATGATGAAACCGGGTTTTTCCGGTATGTCTTTGAAAAAGAAGAAGAGGTTTTAGACGGTATCAAAGACTATATGAAAGACATGCCGGCCTATAATCCGAAATTTTTTCGCGTGGCCGAGCCCAAAGCGCCGCGCTTCCCTCAGGAAGACCTCTATCACCTCATCCCTTTTAACCAGAAAGCCATGTATAATTTCGACGAGGTTCTGTCGCGCCTGGTTGACGGCAGCGAGCATATGGAATACCGTCCGGGTTACGGTCCCGAGGTTTACACTGGACTGGTCAAACTCGATGGGTTCCTTATGGGCGTGATCGGCAACCGACAGGGATTTTTCGGTGAGGACTATCCCGAATATGCCGACTATCCGGGCATCGGCGGCAAACTCTACCGCCAGGGACTGATTAAGATGAACGAGTTTGTCACCCACTGCGGCCGGGACCGGGTGCCTATCATCTGGTTCCAGGACACCACCGGCATCGATGTCGGCGATATCGCCGAAAAGGCAGAGCTGCTGGGACTGGGTCAGGCTTTGATTTATTCGATTCAGCAAACCGATGTGCCCATGATGCTGGTCCTGTTAAGGAAAGGAACTGCCGCGGCTCACTATATCATGGGCGGTCCCACCGCCAATCGGCACAATGCATTTACCCTGGGCACGCCCACCACCGAGATATACGTGATGCACGGCGAAACCGCGGCCGCGGCCAGTTTTTCGCGCCGCCTAGTGAAAGAAAAAAATGCCGGCCGGCCGCTGGAGCCCATCATTGAAGAAATGAACAAACTGGTCAAGGAATATCATGACAATTCACGACCCATTTACTGTGCCGAGCACGGTCTGGTAGATGAGGTGGCCAAAATGACCGAAATTCGCAGCTACATGCTTGCTTTTGCCGGTGCGGCCTATCAAAACCCCAAATCCATCTGCCCGCAGCACCAGATGATGCTGCCAAGAATCATTAAAGGATAATTAACCGCAGATTCACCCTGTTAAATATAATTTGAGCATCTGATGCTCAAATCTTAGTTGGCGCATTGGTTCTGCCCTGATAATAGTTCTTGGAGGCAATCGGCGTGTGGAGCGCGTTTAATGGTTTTTATGGCTCCAACTATTTAACAGGGCAAGCGCAGACTTTCGCAGACATTTTTATTTCTCCGGCCGAATCGGCCGGAGGGATAAAAAATTTCCATCCGTAAGATCCACGAACCTTACCGCTTAATTTTATATATTCCTAATCCAAATTTTCTGATATGATTTTCATAGGTTATATTAACTCTTCATTGGAAAAAATTTACACCACTTTGAATCTGAATTAAAATGTCGGTAGCTAAATAATATTTGTTATCGCGCAGCGATTGCTGTTTTTGGCCGAGCAGGCCTGCCCGCCATCGCGAGCAGCTCAGGCGAGGCGGGCGTGGTCGCTCGGCCAAAATGTCTGCGGCGTCTGCGCAAGTCTGCGGTTAATAAAAGAAATGAAAATAGGCTTGCTGCGATCATCGAACATCATTCCGATTCTGCTGCTGACTTGCGCCCTCATGGTCGCATCACCCCGGTATGCGGCGGCATCGGCTGGCGATAAACGCGACTCCCTTGTTGAGGCCGTCAGCCTATCATCAGCGGTTGTCGCCAACGGCCAGGTGGCGGTTCTTGAAATTAATCTGCGCGATCTGGATCCTGCCTTGAGCGATCTGAAAGCTCGATTCGATCAAAACGCAATTGCTCTTTTCCAGCACCCGATTAAGCCCGCCGGTATCTATTGCGGGCTGATCGGAATTCCATTAAGCGCCACCCCGGAAAAGGCGGTCATTGAGCTGGAGTGGACCGATTCCCAGGGTCGCCGGACTGCAAAAGTTCCGTTGCAAATCATAGACGGGAAATACAAAAGTGAAACCTTCCGCGTTGATCCCGGAAAGGTCACGTTGAGTAAAAAAGATCTCCAACGTGTCGCGCGGGAGAAAAAAGAGATCCAGCGCGTCTATGCAAACTTCAGCCATACGCGCTTGTGGTATGGTAGTTTCCAAAAGCCGCTTGCCGGTGATATCACCAGCGCTTTTGGTACCCGGCGGCTGCTCAACGGCCAGCACCGCAGTTATCACAGAGGCGCTGATTTTCGCGCAGATGTCGGCACTCCCGTCCTAGCATCCAATTCGGGAATCGTCAGGCTCGCCAGGAACCTGTTTTATTCCGGCAATATCGTTATTTTGGACCATGGCATGGGCATTTTCACCAATTATGCCCACCTGAGCAAAATTCAGGTAATTGAGGGCCAGCATATTGCAAGGGGTCTTTCGATCGGACTGACCGGATCTACCGGACGGGTCAGCGGGCCTCATCTGCACTGGGGGGTGAAGGTCAATGGCGTTTATGTGGATCCATTGCAGTTTCTGACCATTATTTCCTCACTGCTGGCGCAGTGATGGGAAATGCATGCGCGAATCGAGATCTAAATTCGCAACCTGTCCCCGATCGCATTGCGGATCAATTTGAATATGGCAACAAAAATATCTTTTAATAGCAGTTGCCAACGGTTTCATCGCGCAAAGGGCAATTTTTTCTCTAGTTGCGGCCGTTGCTGATGGCTTAATACTATAATAACTAATTGAATTTAATGAATATCATTTAAAATCGGGGTTTGGAACGGATATTGCTACTTATTCGTTCAAGCAATATTCTCGACCCTGATCAATCATAAGATGCTATTTAACGAGCTAGACCCCATCAATCATTATACTGGCACGATAATCCGGAGATGCCCCACCGGCAGTCTGGAGGTTCGTTCAAATCATATGCCTTCCACAGCGGGATCTGATTTTAAAAATATCCTTTGCGCATTTCAAACTCAGTCTGCCAAAAATGTGTTTAAAACCAAAGGGTTAACCATTGCCGATTACCGCGCCCGACCGGTCATTTCCAAATCGCGCTGCCGGCCCCGGCTCGAACCGCTCGTGGGCGATCTGAAAAAGACGGTCAAAAATCAATTTCCGGAAAATCAGTCTTCGCCGGAGATTCAAAAAGAGACCTCGAAAAGCCGTCCGGTTTGCACTCAAAGAATGAAAGCTGTCGGTCCAATGGAAAAATCTGAAGTCAAAACCGCTTTTCAAGGGGCGGAGATGACAAAACACCAAATCATCAAACAGAAAGTGCAAAAAGCGGCTGAAAAATACAATTTGCCGTCGAGGCTGATCAACGCAGTGATCCGGGCCGAATCAAACTTTGAAGTGCGGGCCGTATCTCCAGCCGGTGCCCAGGGCTTGATGCAATTGATGCCGGCGACCGCTAAAGAGCTGGGAGTTAAAAATTCCTTTGATATTGAACAAAATATCGACGGCGGCGCGAAATATTTGCGGCAAATGCTGGATCGATTCGGCGGCAATGTCAGAAAAGCCCTGGCCGCCTATAACGCCGGCCCAGGGACCGTTAGCAAATATGGCGACCGGGTGCCGTATCCGGAAACCCGGCAATATGTTCAGCGCGTGCTACAATTTTCAGAACAAATGGCCTAATTTATTGAGGGGTCGGGGAGTTTTTACTCCAAATCTATTTTGCGGCAAGAACCTGTCTCTTCATATAAAGTCTTCGGTCCGTATGGGCGGGATTTGCGGCTACCGGTTGCTATGTGGGGTTTTGAAGCCACTTCTACGTTCTCCTTCTGATTTTTCTTGGGATTTCCATCATTGATATCAGACTTAGAATAAACGGTATTTTCATTTTTTTGGACGCATATATAAGGAATAATCAGAAATCATACCGTACCGTCGGTTCACAGATATCAAAACTGTCCGTTATGGCTGCTGCTATGCGAATTAAAGATCCGTATACCCAGAGTCACGCCAGGCGAGTGGCCATCTACGCAGGTCACCTGGCCAAACGGCTCGGTCTGCCCCCCGATGAAGTTAAAAACATACGTTTAGGCGGCCTGCTGCACGATATCGGAAAAATCGGCTTGAGTGATAGGGTATTCAACAATACAAACCGGCAGTTGTCTGAGGACCTGCTGACTGAAGTGCAGCAGCACCCCCAAATAGGAGCGGCTTTACTGAAAAATTTTGGTTTTCCCTCCCCGATAATCGATTACGTTCTTTACCATCATGAAAAAATGGATGGCAGTGGATACCCACTGGGACTCAAAAGCCACCAGATCCCACTGGGCGCCAAAATAATCAGAGTCGCTGATTGCTTTGATGCCATCACCACTGATCGACCGTATCAGCCGCATAAAGACTGGATGGAGGCAGTAGCCATTTTGCGACAAATCAGCGGTACCGATCTTAGCCCCGAACTGGTCAAAGCATTTATTGAGGACATAAAAGAAAACCGTCGGATGCAAAATACGGCCCGGCCCTTTTGGTTACAAGGCTCCTCAGGGGTCATTCATTAATTCGCTGTCACCACCGTCGGGGCTCTGAAACAAACGGTATGAATAGACGAATAAATTGGCCGCTCATCGAGATGAAGCTAGTGTAAAAATAATTCTGGCGTTAAGCCTGATCCATTTTATTGGTGACTTTTATAACTCCTTTATTATCCCCCTGCTGCCGCTTTTCATCGATAAATTCTCCTTAACGCAGGCCCAAGCCGGCTTAATCGCAGGTCTGAGTCGCTTTCTAGCCTTCGTTGTTCAACCCCCGGTAGGATACGGTAGGATATCTTGCCGATTCTCACCCCTCGCGTTTTTTTGCTTTAGGCGGCCCTTTGCTGGTAATGGTGTTTATCCCCCTGACCGGAATTGCGCCCCATTTTTCGGTGCTGCTCCTGTTCGTCTGTCTGGGCTCCATTGGATCGTCCATGTTTTACCCGACGGGGCCGCCGGTATGGTTGAGCCTTATGCGGGACGGCATTTTGGGCGGGCCATGTCCATTTTTGGAACGGGCGGCACGCTTTCCTTTGCCATCGGACCACTTTTATCACATGGCTGGTCGCTAGATTCGGTCTCAGTGCGACGCCTTACTCCATGATTTTGGGATTTATGGTCCTTATTTTTCTTTTCCAAACGGTGCCGACTCCGCAGAGCAGCAGCATAAAAAGTCAGGGTTTCATCAGTTCCATCAGAGAAGTCTTCGGACCCGTATGGCTGCCGATCGTGTTGATCTGTCTAGTCATGACTTTACGCGCCTATGTCAGCCAATCCTTTATGACCTATTTCCCCATAATGGTCGCCCGCCAGGGTTATTCACTTTTATCCATCGGCACCCTGGTTTCTCTGTTTACCATAGCCGGTGCGCTAAGCGGCGTTTTGGCCGGTCATCTTTCCGACCGGATCGGTTTTAAACCGGTTTTTTTGCAAGCCTTATTTTAGCCACCCCCTGCATGATTGCCGCCGTATACCAGACGGGTAGCTGGATTTTTGTCTTTGCCTTTTTGTCCGGTTTTTTCATCCTCGCTCCCCTTCCGCTGGGAGTGGCGCTGGCATAAAGGCTGGCCCCCCAGGCCAAATCGATGGCCTTCAGCCTGATGATGGGGCTTGCCTGCGGTATGGGCGGCTTGCTAACCCCCTTGACCGGGAAGCTTGCGGATATGTTTACCACTCGGCCGGTGTTGGCCTCAATTGGCCTGATTCCCGTCTTGACGGTCATCCTCATTGGTTATCTTTTCAGCAAAGACCGCTCAGCGCTTGCCGCCCAAAATTAATGATCCTGTACGGTCTAATTTCCGCGCTTCCGGCACTCATTTTACAAAAATAGAATCATGCCTATATTGACGATAGCTGACCGGAAGCCGGAAAAAGGAGAATAAAAATGAGCAAAAAAGAATTCGAACATAAAGAAGAACTGGATTGTGAAGTGACCGTCTTTGAAGGCGCTCACACAACTTGTGAAAAAATTGAAGATGAATCTTCAAAAAAACGCACAGTTGAAAAATATAATTCTTCAAAGGGAAAAAAAGAAAAGGATCATGATATTTAAATAACGGCTCAAGGAACATGGTCCGCGGTTCAGCATTTGGCATCGGTATTACCGTGCACCGTGGATGGTGAGCCTCGCGCCAGTTTATATTTACCTCTGCTATGTTCCGGCAATTAGGATTTGACAGTTGCGGCTTGCTTTGTCATCATTAATTTCCGATGCATAGGAATTGAAAGGGAGGAAAACGCAAATGACTGAAAAAACCGCTAAAAAAACATTCCGGCAGGTATGTACCTGTGAAAAATGCGGCAATGAGGCTGAGATGATTATCACCTGTTCCCTGGAACCTATTGAAGAAGATTCCCGGAAAGACGCAGCGGCAGGTGAAGGCGCCAAACAAACCCGTAAAAAAATACCTGGGCAGGCCACCTGCACCCACTGTGGGAATGAAGCGGAAATTCTTGTCGATCTTTGACAAAACCGTGCCATCAACCGAAAAATAAAGGCGCCGGTATGAAATCTATCGCAATCTTTATTGTTCTTGGAGTCGGCTGTTTCATCGCGTCCGGGCTGCAAGCCGAAATTTACTCCTGGACCGACGAAAGGGGCGTCAAACATTATAGCCACTCCCCGCCGGCCGATCAAGCGCTTCAGGTAAGCGCCGATCCGGAAATAGCGGAGAATCCAGCCGAAATCCGCCAGCAGGAAATGATCTTTAAAGAAAACGTTGAAACTTTGCTCGAGGAACTGGATAAAGAAACTGAAGTTCCGGCTGTAACGGGCAGCGGCTCCCGGCCGGAACCTTCCCGTCAAGAACGCATCCAGGGGGAAATGGAAAAACTGGAAGAAAATCTCGCCTATCTCGAAAGCCTGCCTTCCAATGCTTTTGCGAATTCTCGCAGTCGCGATGTCATCATCGGCCGGTATCGGTACCGACTCCAGCAGTTAAAGTCAGATCCGGACGGCTATTTCGAGCAGTACGGCTTTTAGCGGGATCTTTTTGCGATCTTGACATCAACACTGCATTTTGACATATCTTCACCCAGTACAAAACCTTCTCTTTTCCAAACATCCTTGGATCCATCTGATTGCTCAAGTTATCGATTTTAGCTGACACTGGGTTTTGACAGCCCGTATGTCTTCGGCAGAGGGCCTTCCATAAAATTCTTACCAGCCAAATTATTTATGTGGCTATAACCGTAAAGACAAAAAGTATTCGATCATCTTTATCGACATGATCCCCTATGTGCTCATCATCCTGGTTCTGGTCAGCGCCATCGGTCGCGGAAGGCCGCCGGCTTCCGATGGTGTCCCTTACATCAAGGAATAGTAGAAGTGATTTCAAAACCCCATCTGGCGCCCGATAGCTGCGTTGCTGCTGAAGAACAGCGGCTTTTGACAGATTTTTTATTGACAGAAAATTTGCAATTAGGGTACTGTACCCTACCCCGCTGACCGTTCGCTGATCACCACCCGCCGTCACGGGGATTTAGGTCAGATTATCGCAATTGCGCATTTCATTACACTCACCTTTAAGGCGCTCAAAAACTCGCTAACCGGCACCGTTGAAATCACCGTGATTATATTGACGATCAGTGTTCGCGGCGCCGCTGATCCGAGGCTTTAAAATGATAGATCTTGTCATCAGACCCGACAAAACGATTCGTGAAAAAGTCTACGAGTATCTGCGAGAGGAAATCCTCAACGGCAATATCAGGGCAGGCGAAAGGCTGGTTGAATCCGATCTGGCAGAGCGTATCGGCACCTCCCGCACACCGGTGCGGGAAGCGCTGCACACCCTGGAACGGGAAGGATTGGTCGAATCATTGCACCGCGTGGGTTATGCCGTTGCTCCCATCAGTGAATTGGAAGTTTCAGAGTTGTGCGAAATAAGGCTCTCATTGGAGAGCCTTGCGCTGCGTTGGGCTTTGACCAAAAATTCTGCAGAATTGACCAGAGCCATGAAAGAAAACCTGGCCGATTGTGAAAAACAGGTAGCTGCCGGCAACCTGAAAGCATTTGTGGAATTGGATGCAAAATTCCACGATTTGATCTCCAAGGTTGCCGACAGTAGCAGACTCATGGAGATGACCAACAGCATTCGACGCTACATGCTTCGCTACCGCATCCATAGCATCTATACTGAAGAGAATGTGCGCCGGGCCATTGCCGGACACCAAGCGGTTCTCAAAACGATCGAAAGCGGCGATAAAAAAGCCGCACAAAGGGCGCTGCGGGCCCATATCAGGCAGTCAAAAAAAGATATCCTGTATTTCAGCTTTAAAAAGAAAATTCTCTGAATTAGCAGCACAAAGAATACGATGGGCCGGATTTGCCGTTTAATACTGACGGCAAATCCGGCCCTAGTGCGCATTGAAATGTTGCCGAAAATGGAGGCTAAAATAATGGGTATCATGGAAGGTAAAGTGTGTGTCATAACGGGAGGCGCCGGGAGCTTGGGTTTGGAAAGCGCCAGACTCCTGTTGCAAGAAGGTGCCAAGGTCATGCTGGTCGATAATAATCAAGAGCGTCTAACTCAAGCTGTCGATTCGCTGGGAGGCGAAAGCGATACTGTATCTGCGGTTGTTTCCGACGTATCGGATACGCAACAAACCAAAGACTATATCGAATGCACCGTTAAAAAATGGGGCAAGATCGACTTTTTATTCAGCAATGCGGGAATCAGCGGTGTGATCAAACCCATCACCGATTTTCCGGATGAAGTGTTCGACGCGGTGATGGCGGTTAACGTCCGCGCTTCGTTTCTGGCCTGCAAATACGGCCTGCCCCATATGAACGACGGAGGAAGCATCCTTTTTACCTCCAGCATTGTGGGTGTGACAAGTGATCCGGGTATTGCCGGCTATGCCACCTCAAAGCATGCACTCATCGGCCTGATGCGCACCGTGGCCAAAGAGGTTGCCGGCCGCAATATCCGGGTAAATGTGATCTGCCCCGGGCCGATTGCCAATGACTTTCAAGCAAATGTAGAGCATGCGCTGAGTGCCGTTATGGGTAGAAATGCGACCGAAGTCCTCGACGAGGCGACCCTCTTGGGACGCCACGGCACCGCCGAGGAGATCGCAAAAATGGTGGTTTTCCTTGCTTCCGATCAAAGCAGCTATTCGACCGGCAGCGTATTTATGGCAGACGGCGGAATGAACGTTTAATCGCCGGGTATCGTATATGGCAATTGGACATTTGCGTGTTTTGATGCTTTTTAAACTGAATGGCTATCTGCTATTTATTTCTCCACTCAGGCTCCAGGTATGAGTTAAAAGCTGAGTTGGTGGTTACCGGTGGATAAACGGCTACTTCGTTTCCCCCTAACATTTTCACAGGGGTCATGTACCATGCAGAATACCAAATTCCGATCTGTTTCCCCTCTGGATCCAAAACGCGGGAGCCGAAGGTTCTGTATTGATAGCCCCGAAATTCGGTCATAAAAAGGATCCAATTTTTAAGCTGTTTGGAGTCGAGGTCGACTTCCTTCCACAGGCTGGTCCGCAGCTTATAGCTTTTGTCAATTCCCAATATAGCCCATGGTCGAGCATCCGGTCCGTAATAATAGTATTTATAATCCGGCAGGACGATACCGTTTTCGAAAGTCTGATCAACTTCTTTACTCAATCTGAGTCGTCCATAGTTTTCGAAACAGCCGGAAAATACGGTCATTAGTCCTAAAAGAAGTAATCCCAGGGTTATTTTATATGTCATCTGTTTCAGGTTATCACTTATCTTGTTCATCAGTATCCAAAACCTTTTCTGCAAATAGAAAAAATTACATTGCTCATCGTGTTGTATGATCTTAGAATTAAGAGGTTTGCATTAGAATATGTAACACTCTGAATTCAATATATTATTTCTAATACTTAAATCAGCGGATATTTCGCTGATAGGAAAGTAATACCACATTGTGGTATGTCAAGAATTGAATTTTGGGCCTTGCAGCAGGCTGCCTGCAAAATTGCGAGGGAGGAAATCCGAAGTTTAAAGGTGTATTTTTTTAATTGATTCTGCTCAATCCGGAGCATTTTCTACAATCGCAATGCCAGAGCTGGTGCCGATCCGGCTGGCACCGGCTCGGATCATCGCCACTGCAGTCGGCCAGTCTTTGATACCTCCGCTGGCCTTTACCCCCATTTGCCGTCCGACCGTTTTGCGGATTAAAGTGACGTCTTCAACCGTTGCGCCGCCGCTCAAAAAACCCGTGCTGGTTTTGATATAATCGGCACCGGCATTTTTAGCGATTTTGCAGGCCTTGACCTTTTCTTCGGCTGTCAGCAGGCAGGTTTCGATGATGACTTTCAGTACATTCGGACTGGCGGCGTTCTGGCGCACGGCTTTGATGTCTGCTTCAACGGTTTTCAGATCACCGCTTTTGAGGGCGCCGATGTTCAGCACCATGTCGATCTCAATTGCGCCCTCGCTAACAGCATTTTTGGCTTCAAATGCTTTGGCCCTTGTTTGCATAGCTCCAAGCGGAAACCCCACCACGGTGCACACCGCCACACCGGTACCCTGCAACTTACCTGCGATATAGGCCACATGCCCCGAATTGACACAGACGGCCTTAAATCCGTATGCAATGGCTTCAGCGCACAACTTGGCCACGGCGTCAATTGTGGCTTCCGGCTTCAGCAGGGTGTGATCAATATATTTGGCCATCTTTGCAGCACTTATGCTCTTATCCGTCATTATTCCTCCTAAAGAGTGAGTCGTTTTGTCAATCTTTTTAAACAGTTATAGATTTATTGCTTTTGTTGAGATGAATAATTTATGCTAAGATCAAATCCGAATATCGAAATTCAAAATTCGAAACAAGCTCGAATAACCAAAATTAAAATGACCCAAAACAAAATGGTGATCTCAATGATGTTACATACTGCTGCCGTTTCGGTCATTGGGACACCCGCCCTGTGGAATGCCGCCTTTTGGCGGCCCTCCTCCGGAGGATTCCACAGGGTGAAAATTTCGTATTTGTTTCGGATTTCGTGCTTCTGATTTCGTATTTTTAAGAAGGTTAAGCGCAATCGACACAATCCCCGATTAGGTCTTTTCCATGTGAGGATTTATGTAATTTCATAGTACTCCAAATCAATCCCGGGTGCCCATGTTTCCAGCAACAGCTCAGCCGCTCTGCGCTGATTAATCCTGGTGGGCTTCTCGACTAAAACCACCCGTTGAACGGATTGTTCCGTTTCAAAGGTGGCCATGTTCAGACACAAAATGGCAGAATGAAGCGCCGTCAGGCTCGGATTGAAAGCTGTCGATTCTGCATACCGCCCTTTGAAGATATCTCCGCTCGAGGTCTGAAGGCCGCAGCCGGCGAAATTTTGAGTGTATGGTGCATAAGATTTTTCGGCGGCCGCCAGCGCTTCGGCAGCCAGGCGGTCCTTGACTTCGGCAGGCAGACTGAAAATGCGATCCGCTGCGGCAGAGGCCATCAAACCGGTCGGATTATCGAGATCCGACGGGCCGAATGCTTCCGGCAAAAGATTTGATAGCGCCGTCTGATGATACCCGGCATTTTCCCCATCCGGGGCGATCACTCTCATCTGCACATTGTTTTCAAACTCATAAAGAAATTGACGGCAGTATCCGCAGGGCGCCTGAGAGGTGGCAATTGCACGCAAATTTTGTGCACCCTGTTGCCAGGCATGCAAGGCGGCCGATTGTTCGGCATGAATGGTCTGATTCAGCGGCTGATGCCTAAATTCGATGTTGGCCCCCAGGAAAAGATCCGCCGGCGCGCTTTTGTCTCCGGCACCGGCCATAACAACCGCACCGACTTGAAAGCGCGAAACCGGTGCCACAGCATATATTTTTGCCAGCGGCAACAAGCGCGTCATGAGTTGTTCCAGATCGATTTCCAAATGATCAATCAGCTCAGTGCATTGCCGGGCAAAAAGCCTGCCGGCCTGCCGGGGTATGCTTTGCAGAATACGATGGACAAATTTTGGAAATTTAAACAGCTCCGTCTGGAATTGTTTTTGGCGGTAGGTCATCATCAGCTGGATTCTTCGACATTGTTTGTCGAGACCCTGGCATACAAAAGCCTGGGTGGATCAACTTGTCGGTCTCCGATCTTATATGCATTTAGGAATTTTGCTTTGGCCGGTTCGAGCTTCTGTTTGTCGCCGTCTGAGTAGAAAATGGCCAGCGGTTCCCCCTTTTGCACAGGATCACCGACTTTCTTTTTCAGCAAAATTCCAACGGAAAAATCGATGCGGTCGGTTTTGGTCTTGCGACCGGCTCCCAGCATTTTTGCGGCCATGCCGACTTGCTGGGCATCGATCTTCTCGATAAAGCCCGTCGCCCCGGCGTTGACATCGACTTTGGTTTTAGGTTGCGGCAGTAAATCCGGGTTTTTGATCACTTCAGGGTTGCCGCCTTGCGCTTTGATAAGCTCGGCCAATTTTTTCAGGCCTTTTTTGTGGGCCATGTTTGTCTCCAGCAGACGGCGTGCCGCTGCACCCGATGATACGGTGCCTGAGGTAACCAGCATCAGGCTGCCCAGTTCCAATACCAGATCCACAAGATCCTGCGGCCCGCTGCCGTTTAAAGTGTCAATGGCCTCTTTGACCTCGATGGCGTTTCCAACGGCACATCCCAGCGGCTGGTCCATACCCGTAATCAGGGCCACTACTTTTTTGCCCGCACGTTTGCCGATAACCACCATGGTTTTGGCCAGTTCAACGGCATCTTCGTATTTTTGCATAAAGGCTCCCGCACCGGTTTTAACATCCAAAATGATGCCATCAGCGCCGGCCGCCAGCTTTTTGCTCATGATGGAGCTCGCGATCAGCGGGATGGAGTCTACCGTTGCCGTTACGTTGCGCAAGGCATAGATTTGCCTGTCGGCCGGTGCCAGGCTGGCTGTCTGGGCAATCAGGCTTAGGTGAATGTCGTTGACAATGTCTACAAATTGATCTTTGGACAGTTCAACCTGCATCCCGGGAATGGACTCCAGTTTATCCACCGTCCCGCCGGTGTGACCCAGTTCACGGCCGCTCATTTTTGCGACAATTCCGCCGCTGGCCGCCACCAGCGGAGCCAGCACAAGAGTGGTTTTATCTCCAACGCCGCCGGTGGAGTGCTTATCAATATGAAAGCCGTTGATTCCGGATAAATCGACGATTTCCCCGGATTCCACCATGGCCAGGGTCAAATCGCAACACTCCCGGGTACTCATTCCTTTGTAATAAACCGCCATTAAAAAGGCGGTTATCTGGTAATCCGGAATGCGGCCGGTGACAAATCCGCTCACCAGAAAATTGATCTCTTCGCGCAACAGCTCAAAGCCGTCTCTTTTTTTCTTGATCAGTTCGTAAGCATTCATCTAATGTGACTCCGCACAAAAGAATTAGAATCCATTCAATCTATCTTTCTTTTTGCTGTTTCAACTGCTCGATAATCCACCGAACCAGGCCGTCGAATTTTGTTGACGCGCTTTTGAGGGTTTTAATGATCCCCTGATGGAACAGCTGCTTTAAACTTATTTCCGCTGCCAAGGATGATTCCGATTTGCGACTGACGGTTTATCCGCTGTTTTAAGATACTCACGGCTGCCTGGACTTTATCATTCATTCTCCAAATCCATTTTAAAACTCTTTCCAAAAGCCAATCGCCCAGTCCCGAAAATGTCGGCGATGGTCTGACCACAATCGGCAAAGGTTGAGCGGGTACCCAGATCGACGCTCTTTTTTATTTCCCTCCCGTAAACCAGCAAGGGTACGTATTCCCGGGTATGATCGGTGTGAGCCTGGTAACTCGGATCGCATCCGTGATCCGCTGTAAGAATAAGCAGGTCATCGGTCGCCATTGCTCGCAGAATCTCAGGAATGCGCCGGTCAAACACTTCAAGTGCTCCGGCATAACCCACCGCATCTCGGCGGTGCCCGTAAAGCATATCAAAATCCACCAGGTTGACAAAGATTAAACCCTTTTGTTTTCGATAGGCTTTCATGGCTTCCAGGGTGCGGTCAACCCCGTTCGGGTTGCCGGTGGTGTGAATTTCAGCGCTCAGCCCCCGGTGCCCGAAAAGATCTCCGATTTTGCCGATACCGATAGTAAAAAAACCTTTTGCCTGCAAAATATCTAGCAGGGTTTCTGCAGGCGGTGTCACTGAAAAATCCTTGCGGGCGGCATTGTGCCTTTCAAATTTTCCGGGGGTTCCAACAAAGGGCCTGGCGATCACCCTGCCGACGGCGTGCCGGCCGGTTAAAATGCCTCTGGCAATTCGACAGTATTCATACAGTCTGTCCAAAGGAATAATGTCTTCATGAGCTGCAATTTGAAAGACCGAGTCCGCCGAGGTATAAACAATCGGCCGGCCGGATTTGAGATGTTCTTCAGCAAGCTCTTCAATTATTTTGGTTCCG
>JARRJQ010000044.1:0-10482 GCA_037388985.1 Desulfobacterales bacterium
TGACGTGATTGAACGGAAGGAAACAGAGGGCCCTATCCGTTTCAACAGAACGTTCGTTGTAGACCACGGTCTGTATGGCCGTGTTGACATTTTCGTGACTCAGCATGACCCCTTTGGGCGTGCCCGTGGTCCCGCCCGTATAGAGAATGACCGCCGTGTCGGAACGGTCCCGATCGATACAGGTGAAGTTTCCCGAACCCATGTCCAGAAGTTTTTTGAAATCCAGGTCTCCCTGGGGGCAGACCACCTTCTCTAGCCATCCCTCCTCCCGGAACTGGGTCAATTCATCCAGTTTCTCGTCAAATGTAAAAAGCGCCCTTGGTCGGGAATGTGCCATGAGGAGTTCCAGTTCGTCACGACTCAACATGCTGGAGTAAGTAACGGCCACGGCCCCGGCTTTGAGAACGCCGAAGTAAAAGGCCAACCAGTCGCTTGAGTTGGGTGCGCAGAGTCCCACGTGATCTCCGGGCTTGATGCCCATTTGAATGAGTGCCGTGGCGGCCCGGCTGGCCCGTTCGTCGAATTGGGCGTAACTGATCTCGGTCAGGTCTTCGCTCAAGGCGGGTCTGCCGGGAAAATAATAGGCCGATCTCTCCAGATTTTTTGCAATATTCATTTTTGCTTTACCTCCCACATCAATGAAAGAATAAACAGGGCGATTTGAGGAAAGGCCGTAATGATGACAATGGCCAAGAGTAAGAGTGCAGCAATCGGGAAGGGCCATATGCCCCAGAAAATCGTGGTCAGGGGCACCTCAGGTGCGGCTGCCGGGCTCTTGGCCAGGAATTCTTCCACAGCGAAAATTTGATATCAAATTTTGCCGCAAAATGCAACATAGGAGACTCTCCCGTAAAGCCTAAACGGAAAACTTATTAGAACGAAACAATTACGCGACGCTCCTTCTAATTTTGCTGTCTAAAAAGAGTGCTCTGCAGTCAGTTCCAATTTCAACCTATAAAACTGTGCGGATCTTTGCGATTTCGGCCTATGATTGAAAATTTGAACCCACTCGAGGTTCTTATGGTAGTTGACCCCAATAACAGATCATTTCTTCGAAGGTTATCAGGTGAAATTGATCGACATTAAAGGAATTTGAAAGGACACCATCAGTCCCATGAAGGAAAAGAATATTTGCAAAAATACGGCGTTTGACAGAAGAACGTTCATCACCTTTGGTGCCATGTCCTACAAAATGCATCCATTATGAGTTTGTAAAAGCTAATATTTGATCTTACAAATCAAAATCTTAGCTCTAAGGAAATCTGACAAACTAGAGATACCATCTACGTATCTGTAGTTTGGGGCAATTTGGATGTTGCTCAATGTATCGGTATTTCGCAACTTACTGTTTTAACCTTCATGCTATTAGTCGTAGTAGATTTCCAGTGTGATGGGAAAAGCATAATTCAATATTTGCTCAATAGATATACATTTTTGCAGTATTTGCCCAATATGAATGCAAAACACGCCTCAAAATAATTAAAAAGAAGCATACGCATTAGCCTCAATTTGCTTTCAGCCGGTTCGAAAACCATCCATTTTACGGCAAAAATGGGTTCGACATCAGATCCACAACCTATCTTCAAATCTTATTGTCCTTCTTTTACATCTTTCAGGTAATGGGGTTTGAACCTATCTACCAAGATAAGCTATCACGGTTTTAGGCAAAGTCTTATGATTTCCGGCCACGGAGAATTGCCTCGCGGCCGATAATTTTCTTGACATGGGCCGATCCAAATGGTAACCCATTCTCCATTCTCCATAATTTCGAGGTTCCCGGGATTACGGAAATCTTTTTTTATGACCTTGTAAGTGTATCAAAAGGCCCGCCGCCTTCACCAGCTGCCCAGAGTCAATACTGCAAGCTATGTTCAATTAGGTCTTATCCTGCAAGCGTAACAGCAGTCTGTGACCCTTTCTACGGCCGCCGGGGCAGAAAATCTTCGCATGCTTGGAAAGCGTGCCAGGCCCAAGGCGATTTTAGAAATTTCCGGTTCTTAAGGGATTTCGATGATAACAGAAAGCACATATTGTCCATTCCATAATCGCATTGAAAAGCTTGAACTGCATGGATCGGATCGTGATGGTTTGAGTCCGGAATAATTTATTACATTCGAAAGGCGACTGTTTTGACCCGGGGTATTCGTTTTACAACGGATTTATTGTCGGTAGGTCTCGCAGTCTTTGCCATTGTCGTAGCGGCAATTGGCGTTTTTGATATGGTTGTGGTATCCGGACTGACCGTACTCCTGGGCTTGCTGATTTGCTCTTGCCGGCTGGAAGAGGAAAAGAGCCGAAAGTCTCGCAATCGGGTACGCCTCACGCTGCATGGACTGATGGCCCTTGCGCTGATTTTTATTTTTCTTGAATGGGGTCATGTGATGTTTGAGCAGGAGGTGTTCTTCATCACGATTAGTGCACGGCAGAACGCTTTTGCCTGGGTTGCGATTGCATTGATCGGATATCTGACCTTCCGCTTTTTTGGAATACCAATGCTGGTTGTTCTGCTCTTGGCCGCAGCTTATTTACTGTTTCCATCCGGCCTGGGCGGAGCAGGCGTAGATTGGAGCCATGCCGCCGAAAATCTCTGGTTTTCCACCGATGGAGTGTTTGGCCGTCCCGTCGAAGTGGTTGGCAGGATCGTGCTTATTTTCATCGTTTTCGGCGCCGTCTTACAACAATCCGGAGCAGGCGAGATATTGTTGAGGATAGCCCTTGCTGCAACCGGCCGGTTTCCCGGCGGGCCGGCCCATGCCGCTGTTGCCGCTTCGGCTCTTTTCGGTTCACTATCGGGAACGGCTGTGGCCAATGTTGTTTCCACAGGTGTTTTTACCATACCGATCATCAAGAAAGTCGGATTTAAAGCCAAGTTTGCTGGCGGAGTCGAAGCGGCCGCTTCAACAGGAGGGCAGATTATGCCTCCGGTAATGGGTGTGGTAGCCTTCCTGATGGCCGATATTACGGGAATCCCTTACTTGCTGATCATAATCGCCGCGCTGATACCGTCGCTCATGTATTACGCTTCATTGTTCGTTGTTGTTTTAATAGAGGCGAAAAGACTGGGAATCGAAAGAATTCCGGAAAGCGAACGCGTTAAACTGACACGTGACGACGGGTTGAAAAGCATTGCTTTTGTGGTTCCGCTGGGTGTGATTATCGCCGTTTTGGTCACCGGCAGGACGGCGCAAAACGCCGGCTTTTACGCTCTCATCAGCGCCTTTGCACTGTGTCTGGCTTTTTTCCCAGGTTTCCGGCATCCGAGGAAGTGGTGGCAGGCCCTGATCGATTCAGGCAAAACCTGCGCAATATTGATGGTTATCGTGGCTGCGATCGGTTTTGTTATTGGCGTTATCAATATGACGGGAATCGGCCTCATGTTTGCCGAACGTGTCCTGTCGGTGGCCTCTAGCAGCCTCGGATTAGCACTATTTTTTGTCATGCTGGCCTGCCTGGTAATGGGGATGGGCGTTCCCACAGGTGCGGCTTATCTGATGATTGCGATCGTGCTCGGGCCGGTGTTGCACAGATTAGGGCTTTCGCTGATGGCGGCCCATCTCTTTGTTGTCTATTTCGGGGTACTGAGCGTCGTAACGCCGCCGGTGGCTCTGGCAGCATTTGCCGCAGCTCCCATTGCCGAAGCAAATCCGATGGAAACCGGCTTTGAAGCTACGCGCTTATCTATCGCCGGTTTCATCATACCCTACCTTTTCGTTTACCATCCGGATTTATTGCTGGTTGTTGGGGATCTCAGTGTCGTAGGATTGATCTGGACTCTTTTCATTTTTGCGATTGCCACCTGGGGGATAGCAACCGGGCTGGGCGGCTGGGAATGGATGAAATTGTCCATCTGGCAACGTGTGATTCGATTGTTTTCAGCAGTTTTGTTCATCGTTCCCGGAAAACCTTCTGCCGCATTGGGAGGGCTTTTATTAGCCGGATGTCTTGTTTTGAACTGGCGGGCGATTCGGAAACGTCAAAGCAAATTAACTAAACAACAAACGGAGGGAGTAGTATCATGAAACAACACATTTTGAAAGCAGTGCTCATCGCAGCATCCGTTCTGGCAATGGTCACGGTGACTCAAGCGGGTCAAACGCTCAAAATGTCGACTATTGCTCCAGGCTCGTCAGCCTATCTGACGATGACAACAATGGCGACCATGATCAACCAGGCGCAGAATGAAATAGAAATCAAGGTCGATGCAACAGGTGCGGCAACGAAGCATATGATCGATCTGGCTGAAGGCAAGATCGATATTTGCATGAATTCACCGGTGATATATTCACTGATGAAGGCCAAAAAAGCGATGTACAGCAAACTGGACAACGCGCCGGAGCTGGCTGAAAATCTGAGGCTGTTGTTCTGGTTCCCTTACGGTCAATACCATGTGGTAACCTATGCTGACGCTGGAATTAAAACGCTTAAAGACATTCGCGGCAAGAAGGTCTTTCTGGGCCCTCCGGGTGGCGGTGCCTGGAATGCAGCCAGGGAATGGATCGAAGCCACCACCGGCTTTAAACCCAACGAAGACTTCGATAACGTCAAGGCCAGCTGGTCATCGGCGCTACAGGGTTTCCAGGATCGCCAGTTCGATGTTTACATCGCCGGCGGGATTGCACCGTTTCCCCAGGTCGTACAGCTTGCGCTGACTTCCAAGATCCACTTGCTGGGGTTGACGAAAGAAGAGTTTGAGTCGAACAAGGCTGCTGTCGCTACTACGACAAAACCGGGCCGCGAGGTGGGTATTATTCCCGCCGGCATCTATGGAAAGGGCGTTGATAATAAGGAAGATGTTTATACTCTCGGATCTGTTGTCGGTGTATCTGTGAACAAGTCAATGGACGAAGAGACCGCCTATAAACTTACCAGCCTGTTCTGGGAAGAAGCGAAGAAAAACAGCGAGACGAACCCCTGGTTGAAAAACCTTTCGAAGGAATATGCCGTTCAAAATGGCGGCATGAAACTGCATCCGGGTGCAGCCCGATATTACAAAGAACAGGGAATCACCATTCCGGCAGGGTCAATGTAATTTTTTATACTGGCGCAAATGGGTTAAAGCTGCCTCACTTATCGGTAATATCTTCTACGTTTGCGACACACAAAACCGAGGCCGTCTGATAGGGCTTAACACCTTCGACTGTTGTAATATCAGCCGGCCCCGGTGCGGCAGCACCGGGCATCCGGAAGGTGGAGACATCCACGGGTGCTACCGGGACCTCCTGGGGTTTATCCAGCTGGGGCACCCAGTTGTACGGCAGGCGATAAGCCCGGTAGACCATATTGAAGTGCGCAAACTTGCCGAAGTGCGGGCTAATGTATTCCCAGACAATTTGATGATCTGAGGTTACCTCGATCAGGCGGCCACCGGATCCCTCTGCGATCAACGTGTTACCGTTGGGCAGGCGTTGGGCGTTGCTGATAAACGGGCTGTAAAAGCGGTTGGCATCCATGGGCATGCGGTGTCCGGCTTCCTCGGGAGTATATTGCCAGATGATTTTTAAGGTGAGCGGATCGATTTCCAGCACTCTGGAATAATCCCGCTGAGCGGTTTTCACGCCTTTGGGAGCCCCTGGATTCGGGGCGCCATAACCGGCCCACCCGCCGTTGTCAAAAATAAGTAAATGGCCTTCACCGGGCAGCCCTCTGGGGATCAGGTGAGCATGGTGCTGGCCGATGATCCACCCCAATTTTTTAAGTGCCGTACTGGCATGATAGTCGGGACCGATTTTCCAGACAATGTCGCCGGTTTGCTTGTCGGTAATCGCAACGATATTGGTTTCGCGGGCCGACCATATGATATTATCCGGATGAAAGCGGTTGTCACCGGCGTCAAACCATTTATTCGGGCCCAGCGTGGACATTGAATTGACGTGCATCCAGTCTCCGCCGCAATTGCGCACATTTGGATCACGGAATAAAATGTTTCTGGCTTCCTCACTCCAGTCAAATTCATGAAAGTGGTCGCTCAATTGCCATTCCCAAACAATTTCCCCTTCCCAATTGACTTCGATAAAGCTGTCATCCAGCAGGAGCTTGTCTGAGATGTTTTTGTTATTCAGGTTTTTATGGCACAGGATCAAGGTATTGCCGCGATCGGTCAACGGGTCCATATCGGGTGCATAGTAACCCACCGGATTGCCTTCACGCTGAAAATCGTGATGATGCCGGGCCATCCATTGCGGATCTTCCCCTGGATCTTCAATGTATTCGTATTCATTAAACTTCCATGTGATATTGCCATTCCAGTCCACCTGGACCACATCAAGGTAATCCTGCATGCCGTATTTGGTGTTTCGCTCGCCGGTGGCGCCCATCACATAACCGCCGGGAAGCATTTTGTTGGGCAGTCCGTGCAGACCTTTCCATAATTTGAGTTCGGCACCGTTCATGTCGATCAGCAAAGCGCCATAATCCTTGGCCTGATAAATCGTGTAACCGTTCCAGCACCGCTCCGGATTATAGATCGTTGTTCCTGTTGGATAAATGCTCGGGTATGTCATGTCTGCCCCTTTTAAATATTTGAACCGACCGCGCCACGCGTACCAAACTGTTTTTCCCAGTCATCGAAAGCCGGCTTGATTTCCAGCAAATGGGAGTAAAAAAGGCGCTTGGCGCCTTCGGCATCCCTTTGGGCGAGGGTTTCCAATATCGCCGGATGAGCTTTCGTGCCGTGGTAGAGGCGATCTTTTTGCCTTAGTTTCAAAATCATATCTTCAGAAAAATCCAAAAAAATGTTGACCAGCAGCCCAAAGAGCGGATTTTGAGAAGCTTTGGCAACCAGGCGATGAAAGCCGATTTGCCAGCGTACATAGTCATCGGTTTGCTTTTTCGGGACCGCCTCCAGGTATGTGCGCATTTCCTTCAGATCCTTCTCCGTGGCTTTTTGCGCGGCAAGGGCTGCGACAGCAGGTTCAATGAGAAGACGCACCTCCATGATATCGGCCGGTCTTACATTCGTCAGGCCCAGAACATCACGCATAACCGAGGTGACAGCGTCGTGTCTCATCTTCTGGACGAATGCGCCGCCCTGAGCGCCGCGCTTGATTTCCACCAGACCGGATCTTTTTAAGTCCCAGAAGGCTTCTCTGATGATGATTCGGCTGACACCGAAGATTTCCGCCAGTACCCGCTCATTGGGCAACCGTTGTCCCGGAGGATAATCGCCCTTAAAAATCGACTTACGGAGCTGCTTAGACACCTGAAGAAAGCGGCGGGACTTATCGATACGTTGAAAGGTCATAACCGTTGACTCAGTTTTAAAGAATTAAATATAATGGGAAATGGGTTACCATTTAAATCCGCACTTGTCAAGATAATTGCCGGCCGGGGCAACCGTTGACATGCAGTATATGCTTTGTCATACTCGACCCGACAGCAATGGCCGTTTGGGTGCTGACAGATTTATTAAAGGAACTTATGCGACCCAACCTGCGTGCAGAGGCCCGGTTTTTATGTAACCCGCTGCCCATGTTTTTCAACTTAAAGGGATTGATTATGAGCCATATGATCTTTACCGCCACTGGGTGCGCCCGCTGTAAAATCACCAAACGCTTTATGGTCGGGCACGATATTGCCTTTGACGAATTTGACATAAACTCCGAGGGCAAGGAAGTCTTTGCCCGGTTTTACCGAGCGAATCGCAATGCCATTTTCCGGGATAAGGACGGGGTGGAATTTCCGGTGCTTAGCGACGGCAGTGTCATCCGCCAGGGGGTCGGAGTGGTTATCGGCCACCTGATTGCCGGCGACGGCCTGGACGGTTTTATCGGCCGCAGTGCGCTGCACGGCGAATGGATCGACGGTTTTAACATCTCCAGCGGTGATCCGGCCCGGGCCGACGAGTTGATTCGTGTGCTGTCTTACTTAAAACAGAACCGGCTGAAGATTCAAATGACCACCAGCGGAAAAAACGCAGCCGTGCTGGAGAAGATCGTTGCCCGGGGTCTGGGCGAGCGCATAATCATGGAGGTCAAGGGTCCGGCGGCGCTATATGAACAGCTGACGGGCCGGGGCATTGATGCCCGGGAGTTGGAGCATTCCATCCGCCTGACGATCCGGTTTAGCGAGTATCAATTTTTTACCACGATCGCCCCGCTAAAACGCGGCCGCGATCAGGTCAGTTTTTTAAGTCCTGAGGAGATCGGGCAGACCGCCCGGATGATCGAAGCAGCAACCGGAAGCAAAAAACAGCCCTATGAACTTCGAGCCTTTGATTTCATTAACGCTGCCGATGAGGCCTTCAAATCGGTGGAAGCCCTGCCCGACAGCGCCCTGTTCAAATACCGCTCAGCCGCCCGGCGCTATCAGGTGATGACCGAGATCAAAAAATGAGCCGTTTCCGATTGGCCGGATACAGGATTGACCGGGCGCAAAAACATCGATTTTACTAAGACCAAACTCCTTTTCATTTAAATCCATAGCTTCTGGCCCGCCCCCCAAAAACTGATCCAGATATTAAGTCAGAGTTATGGTAATATCTGGATACAGCAAAGGAGGATAGGATGAGCCGCAAACGATATTCCTGGGAAAAGATCATTGGCATGTTACGAGAAGCCGAAGTTGCCTTGGCCAAAGGAATGATTGTTAGCGAAATTTGTCGTCGGTTACGCAAAATAATACGGAGCTTAGATCGTGATAATGAGTTTTCAGATTAGCTAGGACGAATATACACTTTTTTCAGCTAATATTTTTGTTGGACTTCGTGCCTCTATCGCCAATTTGCAAATATTGTCGATATGGTTAGGAAACCCAAAATAAGGCACCTTGATATGATTTAAGGAAATCCTTGGGATGGCTTAGATCAGGATGGGATGGTAGATCAGAAAAAGTCAATAATTTTGGGTCAACGTTTGGTCAACACTTTGCAATAAATACCCCCCTATTTATCGGCATTTATTTACCGTTACTTACACTCCCAGTTTTTAAATAACCATTTGATATTATATATTAAATTTTGTTTTCTATGATTACCGGGAGTTACTCAGAATTAACATGGAATTGGACTTCAAATCCGGTGTGAGGCGCTAAAACCGTCCCGGGTGGGTTCGATTCCCATGCACTTCCGCCATAATCGCCTTAAATTATTAGAAGTTTTTTGTCAAGATTCTACCCCGCCGCTCCTCCAATCGTATCACCTTGCGTTCCATCAATTCGCGCTTTCTGGCAACCTGGGTTTTGGCATAGCGCTTCACGCTGTCCAGTCGCACATGGTCCGTTGTTGAACATCAGGGCCAACATGGTTTGCATCGGCTAGCAAATAAGACCGTCACTGTCATGGCTCTAGCATTCCAATGATTTTAAGAATTCGATTCCATCGTAGTCATGCCTTTCAGAGTATCTCAAAGTTCCAGTTGATCAGTGATTAATTGGTATTTTATAATCACAAATCAAGACACGACCCCAAGGACGACCCAAAGGACACGCAAGGATACATTTCGGCCTAATCTACAACCTAAAATGTCTTTTCAACGCAGGTTTTTTTACCGGACGTTCTTTGAGTGGATTCATAGTTACTCCTGAACCAACATCAGGTAACGTTTCCACTGGACGAGTAATTAAAAACTCTCCTTGTTGGATCCACTTTTTTAACTTTTGGGCAATTTCTCTGGCTTTAGGTAAACTAGACAAAGACGCGGTTCTTATCTCTTTACCTTTGTCTGTAATTTTTCCACTTCTCAGTTGGGCATAGCTAACCTGAGCCAAGAGTTTGCCCTTAACCTCAGGGTAATCTTCACTATAATCAACTACTGGGGCTAGGATGTCAGCATCACTTATAGCTGTTGCTTGAACCATTTCTTCATCCAAAATAGGAATGGGTATCCCAATTCCCACCGCCATAGATACTCCATAACCAGTCATAGAAGCACCTCGAAGGAAAGCAGGATTCATCTTTTTCATATCTCCCATCAGTGCAATGGTTCCTGCACCACCGGTTGGTACTCCATTGTCAGTTCGATTTACTTCCGGATCATGCTGAGTCCCGTAATAGACCACATATCCCACTCCACCTCCTAAAAATATTCTGGTCCCAATCCCAATCGTTCGATAATGGGGATCATTTAAAAGAGGACTAAGTTGACCGGCGGAACAATAATTGGCGTTGTTCATATTGGGTCGCAAAATACCCATATAGGTATAAATAGGTTTTTTGGAGTTGGCATTTATTGCAACGTTGTAGTTTTGGTAAGCATTGCGTGGATTGAGTAATGTTGCTGAATTTAAGTCCTTAATGTTGATCAAAGTTGATATTTCTTTACGGGGATAACAATCTGTACCATAGGATGTAGCTTCGAACAGTATATCTTTACCCGCCACCAAGTCTTCAATTACATGCCCTCCTCCATAACTAAATCTACCCGGGTGGACTTTATTAGCCGGATCGTCGTCCGGAATTTCTGTCGCCCCCAGGTAAAGATCTACTGCAGCAATTCCACAATATGCTCTCACTCCATTTAGCCAGGCTTTTTTATAGTTCATTTTTGG
>JARRJQ010000045.1:0-12179 GCA_037388985.1 Desulfobacterales bacterium
GGAAGGACTGCGGGAGCTCGGCAAGAAATTCAACCATCTGAAGGGCCGGGACTTTTGCGATTGCGTGCGGCGCATCCAGCGGCACGGCATACTGGTCGCGGGTTCCTTTATCATCGGTCTGGACATGGACGAGCCGGGCATCGGCAAACGTATCGCCGAGGTGGCCAGCCAATACGGCGTGGATAATCTCAACGCGCTGTTTCTGACTCCCTTACCGGGCACGCGCCTTTGGGACCAGATGAAATCGGAGGACCGCATCGCCCTCAATACGTTCCCTGAGGACTGGAAATATTACACGCTGACTTTCCCGGTGGCCCGGTATAAGAATCTGTCTCTAGACGGCATCATCGATGAAATGATCTCCTGCGACCGGGACTTCTATTCCATGCCACGGATTCTGCGCAGGGTTTGGAACAGCTTGTGGCAACGTCGCAAACCCCTGATCAGCTTGGTCGGCAATTTCTCATACCGGAACAACCTCCGGCTGAACCGCGGGACTTACTCGGACTTCAAGCGTCAGCAGGGCAATAGGCATGATTGAGTGAGTGGAGTGTAAGGAAAAGCGAGTGCTGAACGCAAGATAAAAATTCAGAAACGGAGAAAGGGGAAAAGCAAAATGGCAAACCCAAAACAATCGGCCAAACTTAAAGAGGGCGTTGAGCCCTGGAACAAGTGGCGGATTGCTCATTACATATGGTAATCTACTCATTATTGACGCTTGAAAAAGTATAAATTGCGTGCCTCAATCGCAACTCCTTGTTTTTTATTGATTTGTAACGCATATCTGAAAAACCTCAGGGCAAAAAAGTTAAGATTTTAGTGGGTAATGTTTTTATTTTTGATCTGGCTTTTGATGTAAGCTACCTGTCGGCCGGTGGCCATGCGGACATCATTGTGATTGGAGTTCGTGGATTCATTGTATGGTTCTGAGGCCAGCGGTTCACTGTCATTATTGACAAGGTTTGGTAGATCCTCGATGTCCTGGGTAAATATATCCGATGCTGCTGTTCCAATTAAGACCGCAGCCACTAGGGCGCGTTTTTCGGCCATTTTTTCAAGAGTGTTTTTGACATCGTAAGGATTTAGGCTCCGGTATTTGGATTCAAAATTATTGCAGGACCCGCTGACGTTGCTGGCCCACACTTCTCCGGTGGGGATATGAATCAGGGAGCACCGGCTGTCATATTCGATATACCCCCTTGTTATCCCCTCAACCTGCTTTCTTTTATCGTAATCAAATTTTTGCCAATTGATGGTGCGGTTGGGATCCTCCCTTAAGGTGGTCTCAAATTCGGGTTCAAGGCGAAAAGCCGCGCACAGTTTCTCCGCCCCTGGTTTCCATAGGGAAGGTTTGTTGCAGCCGGGAATAACACCATAATGAACTTCCTCGGTCATGGCCTTTGCCTTCAGCTGCAGGATTTTTTGGGTTAATTGTATTAACTCCTCGGCGGTCAATTCATGCCGCACTGTTTTTGTCTCGTCTTTTTTTAATGGTATCGTCTTTGGCATATTTGCCTCCTTTATGCCGCCCATCTCGGCAACTGTATTTGCTGTAATTCATCCTTGTATCCGGGCCACACATCTGTTTTCAGACATTCGCCGTAAATTTCCAACAACGGCTCTATCTGTTTACGGGCCGTATGCAACATGTCTTTGGTGGCTTCATAAACAGCCACAGCATATGGTGGTTCCTTTTCAGCAGCGATAAATATAAATTTGTTGTGCCGTTTTCCGTTTACCGCTGTTAATCCATCTAAATAAAAAAGTGCCTGCCAATGATATTTGAAATTTGCAATCGCCCTTGAAAACCCGTCATAGCCAGCGTCAAGGCAGGTCTTGACATCCACTACCCAGCCGTCGGGGGTGTACCAATCCGGCCGCACCTTGCATAAAAAGCCGTGCACCGGATCTTTAAAAAAGATGGATTGTTCAGAAACGCCTTCAAGCAGCAGGTCATAGGCGGTCCTGTTATTAAATACAGATTCCTTCATACCCGCTATCGCAGATGCTTCATCCTGATTTATTATTATTTTTCCAGCTGCCCTCTTTTCAAATGACTCCCATTGCTGCCGGCCCGCCTTGGTGCGTTTGTCCACCTGGGGCGCAATGGCAATAGATCGATCATATTTTTCAGGCTCCAACAAAGCCAGGTGGATGGCGGTGCCAAGCACCATGGCCCTTGTCGGCTCCTCCTCGGGCGCTTGATACCATTCATAAAAATGGGCGGGACTTTTTGAAAGCTGCACCAGTCCGCTTTTATTCAACGCTTCCTGCCGATGGTATTCTTCGTTGCTTAATTTAAATATCCCGGGCTCTGTTATCTTTGTCATTTTTGCTATCCCCCTTTTATGCTTGTTAGAAACACTCCACCGGTTGTAATCGACACGGTGAAATTGTCTGCCTGATTATGGTTTATGGTTAGGTTTTACTTGTAAGAATCGGGGTGATGTGATCGATGAATCCATTGCGGAAATCATTGTTTTTGGATTCCTGCCCGGGAAGTCCGCCGGAGGCGATCATTAAAAACAATTTGTTGACCGCATCTGTTTTTTCATCATTGACCCGGCCGATTGCAATCAGGGTCTTTAACAGCTCATAGTTCTCGCGGGTTTCGATGATTTCAATATCAAACAACAGCGCTTTCACCCTGGGCTCCGGGGCGATGTAATCGCAAAATCCGGCCCGGGAAAGAAAGTAGCAGGCCGATTGAAACGTTAATGCATAAATTTCCTTTTGCAGCAGAAGCGGCAATACCGCCGCGGTCATTTCATTATATTCAAACCCTCTGACAAAGGCCTTAAATGTTTGCACGGTTTTAAGCTGTGATAAAAAACAGGCGGCAGACAATGCGGTTTTGCAAAACATCTCCCAATATGCCCAATGATCATCTGAAATGTTCACTTCCTTTAAATTGCCAACTGCTTTTAGCTCCCTTATTTTTCCTGCCATCAATTCCCATTTCTCCCCGTATTGTGAATATAGCTTTATCGGATCAAATCCCCACAAAAAATCATCCAGGTTTTCAACAGGCCCGATGGCTTCATTCATGCGCTTGGTGTAAATTGCCGCATTAAGTAGCATGCGGAAAAGGTCATTTATGGCCTTAATTTCGAATGCATAATTATTGGTATCGTTTTTGAGCTGATCGATCACATACTCCAGCCCGGCCTTATTGATTATGTAATTTAACGCCTCCTGATAAATTGCCTTATATACATTGTTCATGCTACCCCCTTTTCATTAGATATATAGTTTCTGTAGCGATGTCTTCCCAGTTCCTGTAACTGTTTTCCTGCACCTTGATGTACACAAAATGCTCCAATTGGTTTTTTAAGGCTTCGGCATTTTGCACAGTCATATAGCTTTGCCCGTCACTTAACAAAATGGCTGCCCTGATCTGTTGCTCAATCATGTGTTTTGCCACACAATTAAAACAGGTGCCGCCGGTGGTAAGCAAAAATTGATCATCATGTTGGACCTCAGCCACTTGTGTGGAGAACTGAAATATGCGGCCCATCACATGTTTCAAAGCATCATAAATGTATGGGATGAATCCGTAATACCGCTCCATGCTGCCGCTGACATCTATATACAAATCAATGTATGGCCGCTCGATGCCCATTCGCTTTTGCCACATGATCGGAGTGGCCCCGGCTGACAGGGTAAAGGCATCTGATCTGCTGATTGTCAATGGAACCGACAGACTGTAGCCCTCATAGGCCTTTTCAGTAGCACGGTCGCTCAATATTCCATTAATCAGGCCGTCAACCTGTTTGAGGGCATCCCCTTCAAAAATGGACACCCGCTGTCGAATATTGGGATCATCACAGGTTATTTGAATTAGCTGTGTGATTTGACAATTCGGCTTCAGACAGGGCAGAGGCACCTTTAACAGGCCATTTTGACCGTTTTTTGAAGCGGCCCCGGGGCCGCTAAACGGCTCAATTGGGTTTTCTTGCCGGACAAGCGGAACTATGCTTCCCACAATTGCATCAATGTCGGCATCATCAACAGCCTGATCATTCACATCAGCGGCCCCGTCGGCCTTTGAGCGGCCCTGGTGTTTATTTTGTGGGGCGTCTTGCACAGCATTGGGCCACTCGCTTTGGTCCTCCTGTTCATCCGGGGCCGCCTGATTTTCATCTTGGCCATTTTCGGGTACCTCCGGCGTGTCTTTTGAGGGAGCATCTTTACGCTTTTCCGGTAAATCCTCACTCTGTTTCGCAACATCTTCATCAACATTTTGCAGGCCGTCTCCATGATCATCGCATTGATTATTCTTTTTATTCTCCGCTGCTTCATCATCATCTGACACATGGCCCTTTGTTGAAGAATTCTTTTTCATCCAGGGCTTTTCAACCTTCTGCTTGGATTGCACGCCCTGATACCACCGCAGAATCAGATCCATCCAATTTCCGTAGCCCGAACCGTGAAATCTCGATACAATGTGCTCCCCGATGACTTTCAGAAGCTCGTGATCCTGCCGATACATTGTCGCATGCATTTGCTCGAGCATATTCACACCGTCTTGCTTGACTTTGAAATAATCCCAATCAATCCGGCTGTGGCGCCCTGTTAACAACAGCTCCTGGGGCCTTTCATAAAAGCGCTCCGGAAGCGTTGACGGAATGTGTCTTCTGGCAACGGCATTGATGTAAGCGTCCTCACCGAAATTCAGTAGCTCTGTCGGGTAATCTTCCTGAAGGGCATTTGGATACAGATTCCTTAAAATGAGATGATCCCTTTCATGAATCAGGATAAACAACAGATCCTCGGGGCCCAGTATATGTTGAAGGAAAAAATCAGCTCCGATACGAAGATATCCCTGCATAAAATTAATGACGGCTGTGGGGATCCCCCGGTCAAAGGCGATGTGCCTTATGAATTTTAGTATCTTGGGGATCCGCTCCGAGCCACTGCAGCAGGCAGCCCAGTAGGCAAACATTTCATCACTCGCAATTGTGCTGACCAACTGTGTGGCTGCCTGCTGCAAATTGTCATCCCGCAAAGACTTTTTAATCTTCTGTATTTGCCTGGCCAGAAGATTCATGATTGCCTCCTTGAATAAAATTCCGTGTCTCAATTACTTTCTTGATGATTGATTTGACCACTTTGAATTTTTCAAGAGTCTTTATTTTGGGATTGATAATCACAGCTTCAAGGGCATAACCCGGGATATGTTGTTTAATGGCCCAAAGGCCTTTTTTGGTGTAATCCTCCCAGGTCACCTCCTTTTCGAGACCACCCAATACCCTGACAGCGTCTAACTGCCGGTTCACCATGACCAGCGCCCGTTTCTTATTTTGGGCCAAAATAATTGTGCAGGTATCATCTCCGGTGCATTGCCGGGTGTCCTCCACCGGAAATTCAATGTCTTCATCGTCCCACACAATGGGGATTCCCCGCCCATCAAGGCTGTACCGCTTTTGGTAGGTCACAGATGTGTCAAACCAGTAAGGTCTATCGCTTCCAATTTTCTCCCAGCCTTCACTCAATGCCTCGCTTTGATAAATACGTTCACCTTTGTTCATGATCGTCTCCTTTCATTAAATAGTCGCCGTTATTTGATTGGCCCGGTCTAAAAGCCCTGTGACCGGAAGTTCCTCTTTAAGTATTGTTTTTAAAGTGATGTTAGTTGCCAAATGGCGCGCTAATTTTTCAGCCAATTCCTTTTCAATCTCCTCCTTTCCTGCCATGGTCTTGACCTTGGCAATTGCTTTTCTAAGAGTTGCTATATCTTCTTCTGCATCAGCCAATTGTTTCATGGCAGAGACCCAGGCCAGGGTGTCTGTGACTTCAACATCACAAAGCTCTTCGATGTCTTTTGCCATGGTGACCGGATCCCCGAGGGTAAATCCGCTTACGATGCTGCGGACAGTACCCAATATCATCCCTGGGTTTGCCTTGGTGCGGACAACACCATGGACTTCCGGTATGACAGAGGCCACATAAGAAGTGACTGCATCGGACGCTGAAAACATGTCCATGCCTGAGGCATAACGCAGCGCCAATCCGGCTGTTATTAGCTTTTTCATCATTTTAAGCTGCCGGGCGTTGAATATGATTTCCTTATCCGACACCTCCTGCATGATCTTTTTACACATTTGGCAGACCTTGTTTTCATCTTCGGATGTGATCGCAACATTGTGCGCCTTTTTCATCATGGCCTTGAGGTCATATCCTTTTGGTTTGTGACCGTTGCCGGAAAGGATGCTGTTGATATGACGATCCTTTATCGCTGTAATACTTGGAACCTCGATGCTAATGAAACGGGAGGCCAAAGCGATATCCATGTATCCGCTTTGATAACGTTCCGGGGGGTTTACTGCTGAGAACACCATTTTGAGCTTGGTCGGCAGTCCCATCAGCTTCCGGGTTCGTATTAGCTCGTGCAGTTTGGATTGAATAAATGGATTGGCCCGGTTGATTTCATCAAAAAGCGCGGCATCGGCGCTCCAGATGGAGAGAGGGGTTGGGACAAATTCGAGGGTGCCATTGGCCAGATTTTTTGGGTTCACAAATCCAATCAGGTCATCAAAATTCAGGGTCGGTACCTCGTAGTTGCGAAACTCAATGTTGGGTTTCAACAGAGCTTTTGCGATGGCCTTTGCCCCCTCGGTCTTGTTACTTCCGATATCTCCGATAAAAAGCATAGACAGGTCGGACAGGGCAGCCGCCAAAATCAATGGCTCGATTTCATCCCAAGCGTATATGCCGATTTGATCGAATAACACTTTCTGACACCTCCCAACTGTGAAAACTTGGTTCCCCAGAAAGCAAAAAAGGAGACCGAATCGGTCTCCTATGATAAAGGCACTGTAATAGCTGTAATCTATTAAAATTATACTATATTTTTAAAATATTATATCATAGCAAATATCAAATGTCAATAGGATAACATATTGATATTATTATATATTAATTTAATTTGTGAATTTGTTAAATTTGAATGACGGGGTTTATCGTAGTGATATCAAATAGATAAACTATGAATCTCTTATAATAATGAAGGGTTTCGAATAGAATGTTTCTTAAATGTGTCCTGAGCTATCAGACAGGATTGTCTCAATAAATCAAGGGTTGATTACAAGAATGAATATTGGTAGGCAAAAATGAGCCAATTCCACATTTCGTAGCAGCCACCAACTTTATTCTTTCTACTATTTAAAGGGCATAATGATCACCATTTGCCTCAAGCCAGTTTTCGGTCTCCTGGTAATCCGGCGCAGCCCTGCGAAGATGCTCATAAAATGAGGCACTATGGTTGTGTTCATGAAGATGAATCAGTTCATGGATGAGCAGATACCGGATCACCTGGGGTGGGAGCAGCATGACACGCCAATGGAAATACATATCGCCGCCCGCGTTGCATGAACCCCAACGGTATTTTAAATCACGTATGGTTACTGACCTCGGCTCAGCCAATATCCTTTCCTTAAAGGAGATGATCTTGTCTGTGATCCACAACTGCCCCTGTCGCGTGTACCAGCGGATGAAGTGGTCTTTTCCCTTGTCGGCAGCGGATCGGACCATCCAAAAGCGGCCTTTAAGCAGACGCAGCGGAGGCACAGATTCCCCCGGAGCAGCTTCAAAAAGCTTCAACCGATACTTCTTGCCAAGGTAATAAAACCCCTCACCTGTGACATATTCCTTTGTCTCGCCTGAAAGCAGAACAATCTTTTTCTGCTCCACCTTGGTGTAAATCCACTCTTGTTTACGCCGCACAATGTTTTCAATCTCCGAGTGCGGCAAAGTTTCTGGAACGTTGATGACCAAATCCCCAAAGCGGTCCACGATAAGGTCTACCGTGCGTCGCCGTCCGCTTCGCCGAACTTCTACCTTCAAATCGTTGATTTCCACAACTTCACTCATTTCACTAAAAACCTGTGTCTGCTTTTCGCCAGATCCACGAAACGGATTGCCAGCTCTTGCACTTTATCGTTTGGAATCAGCCTCGACCGCCGCAAGGATCGGAACACCCAGTTTTCTAGCCGTTGACGGCTCGGCGGATCGCGCCAGAAACCCACACGAGCAATTTCAGTCTTGATATGATCGACAATGTCGATTGTTGCTGTCACCGCTGAACGGAATCTATCGCCCTCCACCGGTTTACCGGATGACTCCTCTATCACTTCTTTCAGTAAACCAAAGAATGGGGCTTGAATCTTGGGATCGAGCCCTTCAATTTCCAGTTCGCGCCCTTGCTTGAGTTCATCATTGATGAACCGCTGCAATTCTTTCTCCAATTCCGTCCAGTTGTCCTTCAGGTCCTGAAGAATCTGCTCCAGCTTTTCGCTTAGTTTTTTAAAGAGTGTTGGGTCCTCTTGTAAATGAATGCTGATGTGATGCCGTGCTGCGTGAAGCATTCGGGAAGCCCTTGCCTTCGCAGACTTTCCCGCTTTCACGTGATCGGCAAAGTTCACATCCAGAATTTCGATGGGTGGTATTTTCGGATCGATTCCGTTGGCGGCAATGTATTCATCAATTAGCTGCTTTACCTTGTGTTTGACGCCATAAAGATTCAACTGATCGTCATAATATAGGTTCGCTGCGACCTTGGCAATGAAACCGAGAATCTTGGCATCTTTTAGGTAAGGCATTGCCTCCGGTCGAGGCATGACAATGCCTAAACTCTCCATGAAGAGACGCAGTTTATTGATGAACTCTGCTCGAATCTTCACGTCCGCCAGCAGATCGACGCATGCTTCGATGTCCCGGATATCCGAAATGCCCCGGGACAGGAAAACGTCCATGGCGCGCTTATGGCGGTCTCGCAGCTTTGGTACTTCGTCCCTGACATCAATCATGGGATCATGGGTCTCATCGTCGTAATCGCCCAGAGCGTCATGAAGGTGTCGAGCAACGCCGATATAATCGACGATGTAGCCGCAGTCTTTGCCGTGGATACGGCGATTCACACGGGCGATTGTCTGAAGAAGCTCATGAGCTATAACTCTACGGTCGAGGTAAAGCACCTGTTCGATTGGGGCATCGAAGCCAGTGGTGAGCATGCTCTTAACGCATAAGAAGGCCAATCCATCCCGCTTGGCCGGGTCTTGGTGAATGAGCGGTTTCTTAAATCGGGTGATGTTGGCGTCTTGCTTTGCCTTGTCGGTCCAGTCTCGCCAGGATGGCGGATCATTATGATTATGCGAGGCAATGACCGCGAACTCTAACCGCCTGATAGTGACCAGATGCCTTGCGGCACCGATTAGGAAATGCGTGTACTCGTCCTCTTGCTCCAATTCCTCATCTGAGAGGCGGAGCTTACCCGGATCAAGTGACTCAATCTCCTGCACAAGCTGATTTCGCGCTTCCTCCAGCGCTTCGCGGTAGCGGATGGCAGCCAATCGGGATACTGCCACAACCTGTGATTTGAATCCATTCGGAAGTACGGCCCTAACGTAATGTCGCATCATGTCTGCCGCTTTGTCGGCAATAAGCCTGGGGGCTTCAAGGACATCGCCCTCGGCGGCGTATTTGTTCTTGATGACCTGCTTTTCCTTCTCAGTGTAGTCGCGAAATAGGTCCTCAAATTTTCGGTCAAGCCGGTCAGTATGTTCCACGAGTCCATCGGCGGTATCCTCGCGCAAAATCGCCTTGAGCGTTTCCGTGGATGAGGTACGCCGCTTTTCATCCTGGTGGTCTGGGCGGATAACCTCACCTGTAAGTACTGCAGTCTCCCGGAGCTGGTTTTCCAGGTCGGTACGGTCGGTGACAACTACCGCCTTGAACGAGCGCAGCTTCGGTATCGTCCGCATCTTGCGAACGAGGTACACCATCGTGATGCTCTTGCCCGAAACCGTCTGTTAAGAAATAATACGTGCCATCGTTAAACACGTCTACAGGAGGAAAATCAGCGCCCAAATTAATATCCTCAGCATATTCCTTAGTAATCTCGTCGTCCAGTTCGGCGCGCGACTGCATATCCAGCTCCACAACAATTTCAGCCAGTTTAATTTCTTTGGTTATATTAGATCTTACGCTAATTTTATTTTTTCCGATTTTCTTTGGTACCATTGTCTTTATCCTTTCTTAATAAAATTCGTGAAATAAAAAAGGCCAAACCCCTCAAAGGAATTGACCTTTTTGCCTTTACCATTATTGAATTTGTTGATTAAATCATAACGGCATCACCCCCTTTCGTGTATGATTATTTGTTGCAATAAAAAAGGCCCCAGAGCTGATCCGGGACCTTATTAATTTAGGGAAAATTTATTTATTCCATACTATGAAATCAAAAGTAATCTCGAACAACTTTCATCGAACTTTCCCCAAACTTTCGCCAATTATGGCGATTTTAAATGAATTTAGGCGAACTATGACGGACTTTTACCAGATAGAAAGTTGGAATATCTATTTGTAATTACTTTAATTTACACACATTATTGGCGGTAAATCAAAACCACTACTTCGGATTCGACTCCCGCCGCCTCCACCATTATTAGTCTTTAAATTTCAATATGTTATGTGGTTTCAAATTGTCTTTTTTGTTGTAGGTTTGTTGTAGGTCTTTGACTTTGCTATAAACCATCCGCGCCTTACTTTGCTTGCCCTGAAAATAGCGATCAAAGGCTTTATTGGTCGCGTGCAAGGAACCCGCCTTTATTTCATCATAAGACAATTTTTCACTTAATGCTGTGGTGGTGCTGTGCCTGGTGCCTCCGTATAAGTCAACTCCCTCAATTTTCAGGTTATCACAGGCTTTTTTCCAGTATTTGTAAAGATAACGGCTGCCGAATCTTTGACCGGCCTTAACGCCTTTAATGCCTGCTGTGTGCCGGAAAAAGTACAGTTCGGGCAACCCTGGAGGAATTTCGTTTAACAGCTTTATATCATCATCTAACAGGTAAATGATTTTTGGGTGCTTTTCCTTCGGGTAGGGTATCGTAATAAATCCGCCGCGCCTATTTATCTGCCATTCCTTAATCGATAGCAACTCGCCGGGCCTTACCGAAATATATACAGATAACCAGTAGATCCCCAGCCATATCTTGATTGCTGCAAGGTAATGACCTTGCGCTTTTTTAACCACATGAAAAAATCATGCAGGCAGGATTTCATATTAGCCCGCGTCTTATCCGATACGCTCTGGCTATAAAGGTAATCTTCTATTTCCGCATATCCGATAGTCTTAACGTTTGCAAAGCCCCAGGTATTAATAGCTCGAGCCATGTAATTATTTAAATTTGCATAGGATTTAGGCTTTTAACCCCCCGATAAGAACCTCCTGTGAGGAAAATACTCAAATGGTGCCTGCGTTTCCTCTAATAGAATGAATATAATCTGTGTTGAGCTTCAAATGCTATTGGGTTCATTACATAATAAATTAAAATGGGGGGTATCAAATGAAACCAGAAACTGCAGGGACGGTTAAGTTTGGAGTTTGGGGCCTTATTTGCGGGGCAGTCATCACAATTATCATCGGCTTTGCGGGGGGTGGTTGGACAACCTCCGGCACTACCCAAAAGATGTCCGAAGAAGCGGTCGCAGCAAGTCAGGCGGCGATCTGCGTCGCCCAATTTATGAAGGATCCGAGCCATGAAGAGAAATTTAAAGAATTTAAAGAATTAAGTACCTATCAGAGATTTGAATTCATTGAAAAAGGGGGCTGGGATAAAATGCCCGGGCAAGAAAAGGCTGGCTATCTTGTAACCCGAGCATGTGCCGATGGGCTTGAACTTCTTATCAAAGAATGAGATAAATGATATAGTTGTTAAAGGTGATTCATAATCAATCTCATGCTGATATCCCTTCAGACACAGGATAAAAAAACCTTCCTGAAACCAGTAGATCAAACCCCAGTTCTCACATACGACTTGAAGTCTGCATATGCATTACGGTCCAGCCGGAGATTGTTCCGGTATTAGAAATTACCCACCAAACTGATCAGCGGCTCTCCTCGACTTTGAGAATGCTTACCAGAGTTTGGATGGGTTGATCAGATAAAGTCGCTTGTCGTGCTTCCACGCGGGGCATCCTGGCGAAGGCAATTAAAACCAATGTTCTTAGGATTTGCCGAACTCGGCCGCAGCCTTTTTGTAGGCCTTGCCCAAATCTTCCATGGCCGCATCGATACCTGATTTTATTTGCTCCCACGCATTTGCGCTGGAAGAACTCAGCTCCTTTAGCTTTTCAGACACCGCATCCCGTTTTTGGCGCAATTCCGTCAGCTGTTG
>JARRJQ010000046.1:0-11508 GCA_037388985.1 Desulfobacterales bacterium
GAGAAAACCAAATATCGCTATTTTTCAGATATACAAAAATATCACAAATTCTGAAGACCGGTCAATTTTTCCGATATGTTGGAGATATTGCAAGTTTTTAAACTGATTAGAAACCTGTGATAAATAGCATGCACATCATGATTTTATGTTTGCCACAGCGCAAATTAGAAAACAATTCATTTAGGAATTAAACCAATGGATTGTAAATTTTCATTTACTAGTCGGGCTCCTAAAGCGCCATATAAATCCTTGAACCTTTGCCCCTTATTAGCAAGAAGCGGTTCCCCTTTTCCGATATATGGCAGGTCATATGCACGTGATCTCCCCAATAGTTGATCAGTCTCTAGGTCGATCAATCTAACCATCACTTGTAGCCCAATATATGTTTCAATATAAATATAATTGATTATTCCAACCTCTAATACAGCATCGCATCCCTGATTTCTAAGCAAACCGTAATCAAATAATGATTCCTTTTGATTATACCAAGATCGTATCGGTGCATACCAATTTTCCAGATTCCACGTGCGGTCTCGATTTTTTATTTCTGGGAACTTTTGAACCCCTTGAATAACAACATTATATTTTTTCTGGGCGGTAATTTGATTAGCAGCTTCTCTAGCAAAGACAACTGTTGGTATCCAAGCTTCTCCACTGTCAAGAATAGCCTCAAGAGACTCGGCTGCTTCTGATGAACGTTTGATCTCCTCCGGTAACTGTGCCAGCATGAAGATGCCGAAAATCATAACCCCAATACGTCCGGTCTCTTGGATTGACTCTACGGGAACTGTGGCCATAATAGCACTGGATGCAAACAAAGAATCGGTTGATACAAAAGGAGGGATTTCAATAGGTGGTGGTTCCATTGGCACCACAGCAATTTTTTTAACTTTATTTAATCTATCCTGAGGAGCGACTACTTGGGTACCTACGCATCCAGAAACGATAATCAGAACCAATAACAGTGCAAGCTGCTTTTTCATTCTAATATCTCCTTTCTAAATGAGTGGATTATTAATGGTATTTGGCATTATCCATCGAGTCGCTGTATCAAGAAAAGATTGTGACAAGTCAAAGTCGATAGCAGTTAAATTTTCAGGCCCAAAGTAGGTTTATTTGCCTATCTTGAAAATATCAAGAATCGGTGATGTGGAACTATAGAGCAGGAATCACCTAAGTACAGATATATTGAGAATACCTCAAAAATGCCAAAAGTGCAGATATGCCAAAAAAACACAAATATCTTTAGGCCCTAAAAAGTACCGATATGTTGGAGATATGGCAACAATTTATAATTATTGACATCTACAGTTTCAATTCAATATCTTTTCATACACTACTTTAAACCCGCCTTGCGCAAGTTATCAATAAAAAATTCTTTGTCCGCTTTCTGGAAACTCGACATTATCGAAAACCACTCCACAGAGAACCGGGGATTTATCCTGATGATTTCCGCTGCTGCTGTGAGAGCCTCTTCCTCATCGCCAGCTGCACTATAGGTTGAAGCTAGGCAACATTGAGCTAATAAATCATTAGGATTGATATTCGCTGCTTTTTTGCATTCAAGAATCGCCTTATTGTACTGTCTGGGACCCTGGCAAGCATGGCGTGAGGCCCAGAAAGAGAGGGGTTCAAAGCAATTGCCTTATCGATCATTTCTTTGGCTTTTACAATTGAATCCTTGGGCGACGTGCTGGCCCCAAGCAGCACATCTATGTAATATGTTGCGCCCAGGAGTGAAAATGCGCATGCATACCCGGGATCCAGGGCAATGGCCTCCTCTGCTAACCGCCTCGCGGCATCAATATCCTCCTTGGCAAAGCGGTTGGCGTGACCAACTGCCTCCAAGTACTTCAAATAAGCTTTAAGGTTCTCTGAACAGGGTGCTGCTAAACGAGTTCCCTCAATTCCGGTTAGCTCTACCCGGAGCTCAGTGATGATTTTCATCGCTATCTCATCTTGCAGAACAAATATGTCTCCTAAAGTCCGGTCATAGCTTTCAGCCCACAAATGGTGTCCTGATATCGCATCAATGAGCTGAGCTGTAATCCGTACTTTGTCTTCGGCTTTGCGAACACTCCCCTCTAAAACGTATCGTACTCCTAACTCTTCACTGACCTGCTGTACCTTAACGGGTTTGCTTTTGTAGGTGAACGAAGAGTTGCGAGCAATCACAAACAGATTGGGAACACTGGAAAGTGCGGTAATAATCTCCTCTGTGATTCCGTCGCTAAAATACTCCTGCTCGGGATCGCCGCTCAAGTTGTCAAACGGAAGTACGGCGATAGATGGCTTATCCGGCAATGGATACGCCATTTTCTCCACAGAGGCAGGCTCTATCCGCTTAGTTTGTTGGATATATAAAAACCATCCTGCTAATCCGATGAAAATAACGGCAGCAGCGGCAATGGTGATCAACCTTTTTGTTTTTCTCTTTTCACCAATGATTTTTCCAACAGCCTCCGGCTCCATTAAAACTTTATAGACACGCACTGGAGTAGCTATGTTTTTTACGCTGTGTTCACCTAAATATTCATAACCGAGTTCAAGTTTATTCTTTAGTTGATCGTAGGCGGTCCCCGAAATGCAAATGCCGCCACCTTCTGCCAGGGCTTCCAGGCGAGCAGCGATATTGACCCCGTCACCATAAATCCTGTCATCTTCCTCAACAATATCGCCCAGATTAACGCCGATTCGAAATAACATCCGTCGTTTTTCCGGCAAATCGGCATTTCGTTCACCGATCTCTTTTTGGGTTGCAACAGCACATTTGACCGCATCCACGACGCTGGAAAATTCTGCCATCAGATTATCACCGGTCATATCAACCACTCGCCCTCTGTGCTGCTCAATTAGAGTGGTTATCGAATCGCGGTAAGTGTTTAAGGTCTGGATGGTCGCTTCTTCGTTGTCTTCCATCAGGCGACTGTAACCGACAACATCGGCGCTGAGGATGGTGGTGAGTTTGCGTTTAAAACCTTCATCTGCCATAACAGCACCTCCTTTTGTTAAGGTTTCAAACAGATCAACTCAGTATGTGGATCAATCAGAAATGGGCAGGGTCTGATGAGAATCAGAAGTCGACTCAGGAATTACAGATCAGCTTCGGGTCAGGTGGAATGTCATATTTAATATTAATAAACAAATCGATGGGATTTAGTCAATAATTATCAGGGGTCCTGAAAGTGGTGATATATTGATCGGTAAATTGCCCAAATTGCAGATATCGTAATATGATATCACACATTTTTTTGGTCTTAAAAATTTTAATTAGTTTGAGCGTACCAGAAACCAAACTAAATTCGGTATCTGGTTTTATATTTCAAATTATTATGGTAATCCAGCGCCCGGCACCTCGACTTCAACAATTTCGATCTTACCGCTTCGGGCCTCAAGTACTTTTTCTCTGTGAAAATCGTCAGCAGTCATTAGAAAGAGCGTTTTGCGATCTGGACCTCCAAGCATACATGCAAAGCATCCACGCTCGGTCGAGATACGATCGGTTATTTTACCACCTTCTAAAACGCGGGAACATTCTCCTTTAAGCGGATCTGCAACCCAAATTGCACCTTCTGAATCCAGACAGATTCCATCGGGAATATTCGGAGAGAGATCGGCGAATATACGTCGATTCGTCAGAAAACCGCCAGATTGAATATCAAATGCAGTAAGCCTTGCACCAAATGTTTCTGCCACAACAAGTGTTTGAGAATCCGGAGTAATTACAGTTCCGTTTGGAAACAATAAATCGTCGGCTGCTCGCTCAACCTTGCCGTCTTTGGTAACTAGTGCCATTGTTGATTCTACTGGGACAGGCTCCTTGACTTCTATATCGAAGCCAAAGTTACCAACATAGGCGTTTCCGTTACCATCGACGACCATATCATTACAGTGCCAAGAAGCTATATTACTCAGATCAGCATGCTCAACGAGTTGATCGCCTTCCAGTCGGAAAAGTCGGCGATCAACCATCGACACAATTAATAACCGACCATCGGGAAGCCAACCAAGACCTGATGGCCTACCCGGCACCTCAACAACCTTTTCACACGTCCCGTCAAGCCTTGCGGCCATAACAGCTTGAGCATGCATGTCCGAAAACCAAAGTCGTCCATCGTGCCAGCGGGGGCTTTCACCAAATATAATCCCATCGATCAAAGTCTCTCTTTGAAATCCCATGAAACCCCCTTTCTTTGATGAATTTTAAGCTCTCTTATTCGATATCACCAAGTACTGATATATTGATCAAAACTTTGGCCATTTTACAGATATCCTTGAATATCACAGCTTTTCAAGGGTTTCTCAAAGTTTGAATATGTTGTAGAAATCTGGACTCGTAAGATTCCATTCTGGGCTATATCATTTCACCAATTCAATACAACAAAAAGACAAATATAGGATTCTAATCATCTTATGGGCTTCTGTGTGTTGGGGATTCGATGTTGAGATAGACTCAACCAGATCTGATCAATCCGGTGGGGTATTTGACGGGGTTGGATGCGGATCGTGTGCTCCCCGGAATGCTTTAGAACAATGGCAATGGGATTGTCCGTATCACTGGCCCAACCGTAGACACCGGCCGGATGAACATCCCACCAATTCCCCAAGCGGACTCTCTGGGTTTGAGTCCCGATTTGATCGTCCACTTGCGCCCAGACTGAATCCGTATAACCGCTGTCTATATCGGTTTTGCCTCTCAACCAGACAAAGTATTGACCTGCCGGCGCTGAAAACTGCATCTCAACAAAAACTTTGGGCTGCGATTCGGCTTTTTGATTCGCTCCTGAGGAAAACTCGATGGCCTTGCCGATTGAGGCCTCTTCATCGTTGACCACATGAACACCGGTTAAGGATTTATCTGTAATGGATTCGGCATTCAATAAGATATCCTGTTCAGGCTCGTACATCATAGGCATTGGAGACCTGCTTCGACCTGCCCCGATCACCGCAAAAACGATTAAAGCAACATACAGCACATGCAAGTTGATCAAGACTCCCCTTTTGCGAAAGATGTCGAAAAAAGGAAGGGTTGTCTTCATCCCGAATAAAAAGCGGAACAGCTCAAATTTACGAACCAGGAACACATAAAGCAGTATAATGATAATGAAGGAACTGATAAAAACAATCGCCCATTTTAGTAAGGCATCGTGAATTTCCCATCTCATTACAAAATAACCGACGAACAGTAAGACGGTTTGATGCAGAATAAAAAAAGGCAGCACGCCTTCATTAGCATATCGCAATACGGTACGATCAACAGCCAGATAACGCATGCCGAATCCCAGGATGGCCAATAGCCAGCACCAGGCACTGAAAAAGTTAAGGAGTGCATATATCCAATCAGTTGTCAAAGCCGGGAAATCCACACGTGACGGGCTAAACAACAGGTAAAGGTATGCTGACATTAAAACTACACCAAGCGTAAGAGAAATCCAGCGCTGATTTTTAATATGCTGTTGGAGTCGATCGCTGGAGACAATCATGAACCCTGCAACCAAAAACCAGATATAATGTAGAAATCCCCAGCCGCCATTGCCGACCTCCAGAATGGCGCGTGGAATAAGCGCCTTCATCACCAATAACGGGATAGAGAATCCCACATACATCAATCCCGGAATGGTAAACCACGACATGATTCGATTCAGAATATCCTGCCCGCTTGCTTTCAACCAGATAAACAAGTGGTAGCAGATTAGACTGTAAATAAATAAAAAGAGCAAATACCAGAGGTGCATCCCGTGAAATGCAAAATTCCCCGGCATGCCGACCGCTAAATAAACGCCGTTGAAATACTCGGGCAGGAATGAAAAAAATGATCCTGAGAATTGACCATGTGTTACTCGCTCCAAGTATACCTGCAGGGCGCTGTGCGTAACCGATGCGACCAGGACCGGAATCATCAGTCGCATAAACTTATCAACATAGAATCTGGACCAGCCGCCGGATTTTGCGATGGCATAAAACAAACTCGCACCGGAGATGATGAAAAAAAGAGGCATCATCCAGCGGGTGGCAAAAATGTTCCAGATCTCTACCCAGACAAAAGTGTCGATATTCTTAACATGCCAATCTTCCAGATTAAAAAATCGGCTGCTGTGATAAACAAATACAATCAAAATGGCCAAAACGCGCAGCCAGTCGAGTTCATATTTTCTTCGTGAAGTAGTTGAAGTCATTGGAGAGTCATAACAGGATAGCTTACGAGGTATTAAAGTCAGTTCATAATTATAAATATTAGCACGTTGTGATGAGAATATCACCAAAACGGAAGACTTGTGATATCATCTCTGATATTTTGGGTATCACAAATTTTTTTGCGCCTCTAAAATCTTTGATATGTTGGAGTAAACACAGTTTTTACAGCAGATATCATTACTGCAACAGCTTGTGTATCCATCCAAACAAGAAAAGCGTGGACTTTTAACGTCGATAAACGTTTTCTATTTCTTAGATCAAAGAGAGCTAACAGCCGAAGACTGTGCTATCTCTGACCCAGCTTTCTGTTTGTCGGCCTTTCTGAACTTTACAATCCCGATCAAACCAGTATTTAAAAGGAGCATGGTGGAAAGTTCAGAGACAGGGACTGATTCATTTATACAACAATTGTTAAATGTTGTTGAGCCTGTGATTTACCCTATTAAAAAAATGGCATCGCTATTTAATTACAACCCCGTCATATTCTAGAATATCCTTAAATGCCTCTGGATTTTCTTTAACATCCCTAAGGTATTCATCTATGGCTTGTTGGTATAAATTGGAATCCATATCTTCTTGACCGGTTTTGGGGTCATATTCCAGATAGCTGCAACTCTTCATAGCGTTTGTCGCATCTTCTAGTGTCATTGGATAAAATCCAGTAGTTCTGGCACGCCAGACACCCACGGTAACCCCCTCTCCAAGAAAATAAGTTTTCCCGGATTTAAAATCAAAGTGAGCAACACCTGTGTTCTCGGTGGCTACCACTACATAATGCGGTCCTGGTGTGACAGGGGTTACAAAATAATTTTTTGCCTGAGTTTCGCCTATTAGTTTTCCGTCTAAGTAGTTCCAGAAAACTACACCCCCACCCAACCATGCTTCGCGAATAATTACAAGTGTGGCTTTGTCGGGATGGGCTGATAGATCAGGAGCCTTATCGGGTTTAGCCATATGAGTGGTGGCACAGCTAGCTAACAGAAAGATAAAAGAAATGATAAGAATGGATTTTTTCATATCTCACCTCCTGATTGCTGTTTTTTGGTTTAGAAAAAATTATCAAATAAAATTTATAACTCGGCGATTCATATTCGAGAGGCACATAAAATTAATAACCTATTTTACCAATAAGGAAATCATAAAAGCGCAAACTACTTGCCTATAGTTCCATATTTTATATCAGTTAAATAGTGTAGCTTTCAATAGATAGTGTTGATTTTTGTAATTATGGGGAATCCTACATGTTATGGTTTATCCAAAATCTGAAAATTGCAGATACATTGAGAATATCAATAAAACGGACAAGTTGTGATATGCAAAGATATCACGCCTGTGAAAAAGCAGGGCCATTTCTGACCCTGCATTGGATTTCTATTCAAATCCCATCATTTTCATCGTAGCAGCAGCCCCAGATGCCAGTTTCGTCGAATATCGAAACCCAGGCACACCATAAAAAACCATATAAACATTTGCAATCGCTTCGGATGCCTCACCAGCCTTTGATTTTTCGTACTTGAAAATTGTAATAGCCGTTATTCCTTCATTTTCATCAGGATACATGTAAGGGCCGATCACTTGAACAAAATCAGGAGGTTGTTTCATCTCAAGTGAGCGTTTACCCACTTCATGCCCCGCTTCCGTTGGCCACTTAGATATTCCGACTGTAATCATTTTAAGCCTCCTTATTTTTAATGAGGATTTTTATCCTCCCAACAGGGAAATAATATTCCTGTTAGGAGCGAGGTAGGCACAATTTAAGGAAATTCTCCATATTCTTTCACCTAAGTTTGGGATCAACTTTTCAAATGGATATACTTTAGACTTCGTGAAAAAATTAGAGTTTCAGAGTAGGCTCAACAAGTGAATTTGAATTTCAGCGAGAAGGGACAATGGAATTGAACTGTTATTTGAGATTGAGCTTCAGCAATCGCACAGTTGGCAGACTTATAATCGATATCAGATTTTGATGTCAACAATAATATATTTATCAGATGGCTATCTTAATGTTACCCCAGGCGGTGATACATTCAGTATCCACCAGAAATCGAAAATCCTACTTTCGCCTCTTCGAAACCGGCAGGCGATGAATTCATATACTATGGCTGCTAAATGAAGTCCTGGCAAATTATCAAGACGCTCAACCAGGCCTTCATTGACTTTGCTTAATCGTAGCTTGCACGGGTTACTTCATCACTCATGGTCGGCGCGACAAGTGGCTTCCATGCAGAGTTCTCCCATGTCCCAAGAGAAGTATGCATATCAAGATACTTTTTCGGTATAGGATGCGTGCCTACAACGACCTTGACCCCATAGCGTTTTTCAAGAAAGGCTTTGAATGTATCGATATAGGGACAGGGAGGATAACCAACCACCAGTCCGGTAGCTAAATGAATAACCTCTGCGCCATTTTTCACCATCTCTTCGCCCGCATATTCTATGTTGCCACCGGGACAACCATCGCATGTTGTAAAACCAACCAAATCAACTTCAGTGTCCGTGTATATGCTGAAAGCCCCTTCTTTGTTCCTCATCGCTCGAAAACACTTCCCGCCCGCGCAGCGGCGGTAGCGATCGCAGATAACTATTCCAATCTTTGTCTTTGAATTCATTTCAACTCCTTTCAATTCTTAAGGGGTCAATTTTTACGGCATTCGACCGGGTCATAGAGTTGGCTGACGCTTGGCCTAAGCGGTAGCAATTAAGCGCAGTGGAATTGCATTCCGGTTTAATGCTATTGTTGAATTTTATTTTTATGGTGTGATGAGGGGCAACGGTCCGTCAAAACCTGACCGGATGCCTCTCTTTTTCTAACCCGTGGATGAAGCCTTCACCTTTTTTATGAAAAGCTCGGTCTGTTTTGCTGCCCTTTCTTCCAATGGGACGGGGTATTCATCTCCAAAAGCCCAAAGAATTTCCTCCAGGGCATAATGAGTTTTTATATTGGACCTCTTGGCCGCACCGCGAAGTTGTACATAACATCCCGGGCAGTAACAATTGAGATCACAGACTCCGGTATTCAGTATCTGCGCCATCTTTTTTTGGGTTTCTTTGGCGCCTTCTCTCAGGTCGTAATTGTTGCGAAGAATGGACACCGTACCGCAGGTTAGATTATCGAACCGGTTATTCTCAAGTTCCACGACCTCCATCCTCACTGCCCGATGTAGGCCTCTGACAGCATCCAGAAACCCATCTCCCAGTTCACTGCTGTAACAAGAGTCGGTGAGGGCTACCTTCCGGTCGATCGGACGTTCGACCTTAATTTCGCCGTTTCGGTATTTTTCCCAAAGCCACTCCCACACCGAAACGATCTCAAAGGGCAGTTTGACGCCATGATAATTCGGCCAGATATTGCCCAGATAATTTGCACAGGAGCCGCAGTAACACACCAGACGTTCCGTGTCGAGGCGTTCGAGCATTTTTCGCGTGCGTTCGACAGTCTCGGCAAAAGCCTGATAGTCCCCATACCGATAGGCTAGTTCCCCGCAACATGCATTGCGCGGAGAGTATTTGGGCAGCCCCTCAAACACACGTGAGTGCTCTATGCCGTAAGGAATCTCCCGCCCTGTGCAACCGATGAACATCACCTCCGGGCTTTTTGGGGGAACGAGTTCCCATCTGTCCAGAATGGCATTCTCCTCTGCTGACTCGGTGGCATAAACATCCCAAAACAAACAGGAGTCGGTCTTCCCCGTGAGCAGGTAGTCCATATATGGAGGCAGACCCTTTCCCGTCCTGCGATTTTTCTCCGTTGCACGTTCCATGATAAGGGCATAAGGCCGCAGGCCATTAGGGCAGTACTGGTTGCAACTAAAGCAGAATGTACATTCATTTAGCACCCGTTCGGTTTCCTGACCCTTTAGTAGCCGACGCATTTCTGCTTGGGATTCTTCCTTTTCCATTTTCATAACAGGACATTGCTGCAAACATAGGCCGCACTTTTCGCAAACGTTTTTGCTCTTTTCCTCAGGATCGAACGCATCTATATAAGTCTTTCTTGCCATTTTTTTCTCCCTATCCGCTTTCGCAATACTGATTCCGCAACTATCAGTCACTGTTTAAGGGTTTGCCGGAAAACTAAGTATTGCTTGGGTGACGCCGGAAAACCACGGCTTTGAAAACCTTTGATATCCTAAAATATCACAAATTGGCTCAGACTAAAGATAAGTAGATGGTATCACCGACGTGCATGATTTTCAATTATGTTGAAAGCAGGTTGGAAATTTGCTCGATGTCCGGTTTGATTGTATGTTCTAAATAAATTATGTCAGATAAGATACTGGCTACTTTTTAAGTTTTACTTGCCCTCGAAAAGAAAGTCAACTCAGTCAAAAACGTCCCCATTTTTTCCATGAGGTGGCGTTTTCCGCCATGCTTGCCCAGTTAAATAATTCGAAGAATTGGAGCGCAGCGAATTTAACAGGGGAGCCGTATACCGCATTTATTTTTAACCGTGAACCTTGAACCGTGTACCGTATGCCGCCTTTATTTTTAACCGTATACCCTGCACCTTAAGCCTTGCTTGTTGCGCCATAGCCTTTAAGGCGAAGGGGAGTGCCGTTTATAGTTATTTATATATTTATGGACTTCTCCATCTTGCGCTCGTTCCCATCTCTCACGTGTGCAATTAATCTATAAAATTTTTAAAGGTTAATGCTTGCACAAAACTATGCGAAGCTGTAGGAAGCAGGATATTTCTGCTGCGACGCCGGCGGAGCGCAATCGCAACGCCAGAGGCGAAGGTGGCGTTCAGATGGCAACCAAAAGAGGTTTTCTTGTCCGCAACTCCTTTACGCTATTTTATTGGCTTAACGTCGTTTGAAATGCTGGCCATGTTCCGCCGCGGCCTGTTTTACGCTTATCTGTCCATCTACCTGCGCCACAACCTCGGGCTGAGTGTCACCGAAACCACCCTTTTTGCCACTCTGCCCATGATAGTCAATGTGCTGGCCCAGACCCTCCTCTGGGGAAAAATCTCCGATCGACTCCAGATGCGCCGCACCCTGATCATCGTTGGCGAAATGCTGGCCGCCGCCGGGACGGTTCTGATCTGGGTCATTCATCGACGCTTTTCTCAACCCCTTGCCGCCGGTTACGCCATCATCGTGGGTTTGACTGTCATTGAAATTTTCTGGTCGATGTCCAACATCAGCTGGAGTGCCTTGATTTCAGACATCTATGCCGAACAACAGCGCAGCCGCGTTCAGGGATGGCTTGCCAGCCTGGGCGGCGTAGGGCGCATGATCGGGGTCTGGATCGGCGGATTGCTCTATGACGGTTTGGGACTGAGGGCCGAGGGATGGGGATTTTTCGAGG